>NZ_JAYKYV010000011.1:0-106510 GCF_035818535.1 Flagellimonas halotolerans
AAAATAGGAAAATTAAGAGGTCAAAGACACCAAATTAAAAAACCGCCCCATTCTGTGAAATGAGACGGCTTCTTTTTGTATGCTAAATAATGATTATGCTTATTTTACCTTAAAAGCTTTTTCTTGAGGGTAGTAAGCAATATCGCCCAACTCTTCCTCAATTCTCAACAATTGGTTGTACTTGGCCATACGGTCACTTCTTGAAGCGGAACCTGTTTTGATTTGACCTGTGTTCAATGCCACTGCCAAATCGGCGATGGTATTGTCCTCGGTTTCACCTGACCTGTGAGACATTACAGATGTATAACCAGCATTTTTTGCCATGTTTACGGCTGCTATGGTCTCTGTTAATGTTCCGATTTGGTTCACTTTGATTAAAATGGAGTTGGCAATGCCGTTTTCAATGCCACGAGACAAACGCTCAACATTGGTTACGAACAAGTCATCCCCTACCAATTGAACTTTGTCCCCGATTTTTTCGGTCAACACTTTCCAACCGTCCCAATCGTTTTCGTCCATTCCATCCTCAATGGAAATAATTGGATATTTATCACAAAGATCGGCAAGATACTGTGCTTGCTCCTCGGAAGTTCTAACTACACCCTTACTACCTTCAAATTTTGTATAATCGTAAGCACCGTCAACATAAAACTCAGCGGCGGCACAATCCAATGCAATCATTATATCGTCGCCCAATTTGTAGCCTGCTTTTTCAACAGCTTTTGCAATGGTATCCAAAGCATCTTCAGTACCGCCTTCCAAGGTTGGTGCAAAACCACCCTCATCGCCTACGGCGGTACTTAAACCACGGTCGTGCAGTACTTTTTTAAGGTTATGGAAAATCTCCGTTCCCATTTGCATCGCGTGGCTAAAGTTTTTTGCTTTAACTGGCATTACCATAAACTCTTGGAATGCAATGGGCGCATCGGAGTGCGAACCTCCATTGATTATGTTCATCATGGGAACTGGAAGGGTGTTGGCACTAACACCACCTACGTAACGGTATAATGGCATGCCCAACTCGTTGGCCGCTGCTTTTGCTACTGCCAAGGAGACGCCCAATATGGCGTTGGCTCCCAATTTTGATTTGTTCGGAGTACCATCCAATTCGATCATAGCTTGATCGATGTAATTCTGCTCAAAAACAGAAGTTCCGATCAATTCCTCTGCAATAATGGTATTAACGTTGTTCACGGCTTTACCAACTCCTTTGCCCATAAAGGAATCGCCACCATCGCGTAACTCAACGGCTTCATGCTCTCCAGTAGAGGCTCCGGAAGGTACAGCTGCCCTTCCCATAATTCCATTTTCGGTTACTACATCTACTTCTACTGTTGGATTTCCTCTGGAATCCAATATCTGTCTTGCATGAATGTTGATAATGATGCTCATTTTAATTCAATGTTTTTAGTTGTGATTATTGGGCTAAGATACAAAAGGTAGCGTTTTTTACTCCATGATATTACGCACAAAACATACTTAATTGCTTAAAAACAAAACTATAACGTTTTAGAGCTTGTTAAGAAATTTGTCAATTGTTTTCTTATGACCCTTTTTGCGCATTTTTTCGTTACATTTTTGAACCATAACCACGGCTAGGTTTAAAAATTGTGCTTCAAACTGCATCAAAAAGGGCCTGTGAAAATTCCTGAACAAACTCTTAGTTTTTCCTAGCCTTGATCAAATCGAAGAACTGGTCGAACAGATAATCTGCATCGTGTGGACCTGGACTTGCTTCTGGGTGATATTGTACCGAGAATACATCCTTGTTCTTCATTTTGATACCTGCCACCGTTTGATCGTTCAAATGGGTGTGGGTAATCTCCAATTCAGCGTTTGCTTCGGTCTCTTCCCTATTTACAGCAAATCCATGGTTTTGAGAGGTGATTTCCCCTTTTCCTGTCATCAAGTTTAGAATTGGGTGGTTTATTCCTCTGTGCCCGTTGTGCATTTTATAGGTGGAAACGCCATTGGCCAAAGCCAATACTTGATGTCCCAAGCAAATCCCGAATAAGGGCTTGTCGGAGGCAATTATTTCTTTGGTGGCTGCCACGGCATCGGTTAAAGGTTCTGGGTCACCAGGTCCGTTGGAGATAAAGTATCCGTCCGGGTTCCATTCCTTCATTTTACTGTAAGATGTATTATATGGGAATACTTTGATATAAGCTCCACGTTTTGCCAGGTTTCTCAAGATGTTCTTTTTGATACCGATATCCAAAGCAGAAATTTTGATTTCTGCATTTTCATCTCCATAGAAATATGGTTCTTTTGTGGATACTTTGGATGAAAGCTCCAAGCCTTCCATACTTGGCACTTGTTTCAACTCTTCTTTCAACGCGTCAATATCGTCCACTTTTGTGGAGATCAATGCGTTCATGGCACCATTGTCCCTAATGTAGCAAACCAAAGCGCGGGTATCCACATCGGAAATGGCCAACAGGTTGTTCTTGTCCAAGAATTTCAAAAGACTCATTTTGGCATCTGGTCTTGAATATTCGTAACTGAAGTTTTTACAGATAAGACCTGCAATCTTTACAGAATCGGATTCCACTTCGTCTTCATGGGCACCATAGTTTCCAATGTGTGCATTGGTGGTCACCATCAATTGTCCATAGTAAGATGGGTCTGTGAAAATTTCCTGATAGCCAGTCATTCCGGTATTGAAACATACTTCCCCTACCGCGGTACCTTCTCTTCCCCCAACGGCCTTTCCATAAAAAATGGTTCCGTCCGCTAACAAAATCAACGCTTTTTTCTTTGTGTGATACTTCATTTTGTGCTCTAGTTTCAGTTAAGATAAAAAAACATAAAAAAAGGATAAGTTTTCACTTATCCTTTTTCCTAAAATATAATAGTTAATATCATTCTTCTTATTCTTCAGAATCGTCAGTTTTAGTTTCGGCTGCAGGAGCTGGTGTTTCAGCTTTTTTGGCGCCTCCGCCTCCTCTTCTACTTCTTCTGGTCGATTTCTTTTTCGGCTTACCTGCGTTGTAAAGCTCGTTGAAATCCACCAACTCTATCATTGCCATATCAGCGTTATCACCCAAACGGTTACCCAATTTAATGATTCTTGTGTAACCTCCTGGTCTGTCACCTACTTTTTCGGCAACGGTGCTGAACAATTCTGTTACAGCCTCTTTGCTTCGCAAGTTACTGAAAACAACCCTTCTGTTGTGCGTACCTTTTTCGGTAGTCTGGTTGTTCTCAATCTTTGCTTTGGTGATCAAAGGCTCTATAAACTGTTTCAACGCCTTGGCTTTTGCAACAGTGGTGTTGATTCTTTTATGCTCAATTAGGGAACTTCCCATATTGGCCAACATGGCTTTTCTGTGGGCGGCTGTTCTACCTAAATGATTAAACTTCTTTCCGTGTCTCATTGTTCTAAGTTATCATCTTGCTACCAAATCCCAAGCAATCAGGAGAGCAAAATATGATTATTAATCTTTATCTAATTTGTATTTGGAAAGGTCCATACCAAATTGCAGGCCTTTGTTGATTACCAATTCTTCCAATTCGGTCAATGATTTTTTACCGAAGTTTCTGAACTTCATCAAGTCGTTTTTGTTGAAGGAAACCAAATCTCCCAAAGTATCCACCTCGGCAGCCTTAAGACAGTTCAAAGCCCTTACGGACAAGTCCATGTCGACCAACTTGGTCTTTAACAACTGACGCATATGCAATGATTCCTCATCGTATGTCTCGGTCTGGGCAATTTCATCAGCCTCAAGGGTGATACGCTCATCGGAGAACAACATAAAGTGGTGAATCAATACTTTAGCGGCCTCGGTCAAGGCATCTTTTGGGTGAATGGAACCATCGGTGATGATTTCGAAAATCAATTTTTCGTAATCGGTCTTTTGTTCTACCCTAAAGTTCTCGATGCTGTACTTTACATTCTTTACAGGAGTGTAAACAGAATCAACCGCAATGCTACCAAGTGGTGCATTGGATTTTTTGTTTTCCTCGGCAGGAACATAACCACGACCTTTTTCGATAACGATCTCCATGTTGATGCTCACTTTGGGATCCATGTTGCAGATTACCAGATCTGGGTTCAACACTTGATATCCCGAAATAAATTTTTGGAAATCACCAGCGGTCATTTGCTCTTTTCCGCTCACGGAAATTGATACAGTTTCGCTCTCAACATCATCAATCTGTCTTTTGAACCTAACTTGTTTTAGGTTCAGAATAATTTCCGTAACGTCTTCAACAACGCCTGGTATAACAGAAAATTCATGTTCAACTCCATCTATGCGCACAGAAGTGATGGCGAAACCTTCCAAAGAGGAAAGTAAAACCCTTCTCAGCGCATTCCCAACTGTTAATCCATAACCAGGTTCCAAAGGGCGAAATTCAAATTTCCCTTCGAAATCTGTTGAATCGATCATTATAACTTTATCGGGCTTCTGAAAATTAAGTAATGCCATAATTGGATTAATGTTGAATTCTTATTTAGAGTATAATTCGACGATCAGCTGCTCCTTGATGTTCTCAGGGATCTGAAGTCTTTCTGGGACGGCAACAAATGTACCTTCTTTCTTTTCAGAGTTCCATGTAATCCATTCGTAAACGCTGCTATTGTTAGCCAACGAGTCTACAATGGATTGTACGGATTTTGATTTTTCCCTAACACCAACAACATCTCCTGCTTTTAGTGAATAGGATGGAATGTTTACTACCTCTCCGTTTACGGTAATATGACGGTGCGACACCAATTGACGTGCTCCTCTTCTTGATGGGGAAATTCCCATTCTATACACCACGTTGTCCAAACGGGATTCGCACAATTGAAGCAATATTTCACCGGTAACACCCTCTTTTCTTTTGGCTTCACCAAAAAGGTTACGGAATTGCTTCTCCAAAATACCGTAAGTGTATTTTGCCTTTTGCTTCTCCATCAACTGGATTGCATATTCAGACTTTTTACCACGACGTCTGTTGTTACCGTGTTGTCCTGGAGGGTAATTTTTCTTTTCGAATGACTTATCGTCTCCGAAAATCGCTTCTCCAAACTTTCTAGCGATCTTTGTTTTTGGTCCTGTATATCTTGCCATCTTCTTTTAGTTTGAAGGTGCGATTATGAATTAAGGCTTATCCTTCGATAATCTAACTGCACCTCCGGGTGAAGACCCTTTTTAGGGGCCGTTATCTATTAATGATTATTAAACTCTTCTTCTTTTTGGCGGTCTGCAACCGTTGTGCGGAAGTGGAGTAACATCTACAATCTCTGTTACCTCGATTCCTGAGTTGTGGATGGAACGAATAGCGGATTCCCTACCGTTACCTGGTCCTTTTACGTACACCTTTACTTTTCTCAGTCCTGCTTCGTGGGCAACTTTGGCGCAATCCTCTGCTGCAATCTGAGCTGCGTAGGGGGTGTTCTTTTTAGAGCCTCGGAATCCCATTTTTCCAGCGGAAGACCATGAAATAACATCACCTTTCTTATTGGTAAGGGAAATAATGATGTTGTTGAAAGATGCAACAACGTGCGCCTCTCCGGTAGATTCTACGACTACTTTGCGCTTTTTAGCTGTTTTAGTACTTGCCTTTGCCATACTACCTACTTATTATTTAGTTGCTTTTTTCTTGTTGGCAACTGTTTTTCTTTTTCCTTTTCTGGTCCTAGAGTTGTTCTTGGTGCGTTGACCTCTTAATGGCAATCCAGATCTGTGACGAATTCCACGGTAACAACCAATATCCATCAAACGTTTGATGTTCATTGAGGTTTCTGAGCGAAGTTCACCTTCAATTGTGTAAGCTCCAACAGCTTCCCTAATTTTACCGATTTCATCATCGGTCCAATCGGAAACCTTGGTATCTTCACTTACTTGGGCTGCTGCCAAAATTTCTTGCGCCCTACTTTTACCTATACCGAAGATGTAGGTAAGCGAAATAACGCCACGCTTTTGTTTAGGTATATCTACCCCTGCAATTCTTGCCATAATTACCCTTGTCTTTGTTTAAATCTAGGATTCTTTTTGTTGATTACGTACAATCTGCCCTTTCTGCGAACAATCTTGCAGTCGGCACTTCTCTTCTTTATTGATGCTCTTACTTTCATGTAACTAGTATCTATAAGTAATTCTTGCTTTTGTTAAATCGTATGGACTCATCTCCAACTTTACCTTATCTCCAGGAAGCAGCTTAATGTAGTGCATGCGCATTTTCCCGGAAATGTGCGCCGTTACCACGTGCCCATTTTCCAATTCTACCCTGAACATTGCATTGGACAATGCTTCAATAATAGTCCCGTCTTGTTCTATTGCTGGCTGCTTTGCCATAAATTATGCTACTTTTCTGTTTTTTCCGGTTTTCATTAAGCCATCGTAATGTCTGTTCAACAAATAAGAATTTACTTGCTGTACAGTATCTATTGCTACACCAACCATGATCAATAGTGATGTACCTCCATAAAACAATGCCCATCCGGCCTGTACATCCATCAATTTTACAACAACTGCGGGCAACACGGCCAACAGTGCCAAAAAGATGGAACCAGGTAAGGTAATCAAGGACATTATTTTGTCCAAATAATTTCCGGTTTCCTTTCCAGGACGTATACCTGGGATGAACCCGCCACTTCTCTTTAAATCATCGGCCATTTTGTTGGTGGGCACGGTAATCGCTGTATAGAAGTAGGTGAATATAATAATCAATACTGCAAATAGGATGTTGTAAGCCAATCCAAAAATATCGGCGAACTGTACTTCCATCCATTGACCTGCAGCGGTATCGTTAAATGTTCTACCAATCAAACTTGGTGCAAACATAATTGCCTGTGCAAAAATAATGGGCATTACACCAGATGCATTCAACTTAAGCGGAATGTACTGACGTGCTCCCATAACATTCTTTTCGTATCCACCAGAAGCTGTTCTTCTTGCGTACTGTACCGGAATTTGTCTAACTGCCATTGTTAGGTAAACACTGGCCAAGATTACCAAGAACCAAACTATAACCTCAATCAGCATGAACATGATTCCTCCTGTATTGTTGGTAGTTCTTGAAACAAATTCTTGCGCAAATGCCTGTGGCAATGTTGCAATGATTCCCACCATAATCAACAGGGAGATACCGTTTCCGATTCCCTTGTCGGTGATTTTCTCACCCAACCACATGGCGAATACACATCCTGTAACCAATATAATAACAGCTGGAACGATAAAATCCAAACCTTTACCCAAAACAAAAGCACTATCTGGCACACCTAAGGCACCAAGACCGTACAAGTAGGCGGGCGCTTGGACAATACAGATACCAATGGTTAACCAACGGGTTATCTGGTTGATGGTTTTTCTACCACTTTCGCCTTCTTTTTGTAGTTTTTGAAGATAAGGAATGGCTATTCCCATCAACTGTACTACAATGGAGGCGGAGATATAGGGCATAATACCCAAAGCGAAGACCGAGGCATTCGCAAAAGCACCACCCGTAAAAGCATTAAGAATTCCCAAGATACCGTTCTCGGTGTTCGAGGATAATTCCGCCAATTGGGCAGTATCAATACCAGGAAGAACAACTTGAGCTCCAAATCGGTAAACCAATAATAGTCCCAATGTAAGGATGATACGCTGTCTCAGTTCATCAATCTTCCAGATATTTGATATGGTCTCAATAAATTTCTTCATGCTATATGTCTTATAAACTTATTGCTTCACCTCCTGCTGACTCGATGGCAGCTTTTGCGGAAGCAGTAAATTTATGTACCGATACTTTAAGGGATGCCTTTAATTCGCCATCACCCAAAATCTTTACCAAGTCGTTTTTGTGGGCCAAACCGTTTTCAATAAGTGTTTCCAAGGTAACCTCTTTTTTCACGGCACCCTTGTCCACCAATTCCTGAAGTCTGCCCAAATTGATTCCTGTGTACTCTTTTCTGTTCATGTTGGTGAAACCGAACTTGGGTACACGTCTTTGCAATGGCATCTGACCCCCTTCAAAACCAATCTTTTTGGAATATCCAGATCTAGACTTGGCTCCTTTGTGTCCACGGGTAGAAGTGCCCCCTTTTCCGGAACCCTCTCCTCGTCCTACACGTTTTCCCTCTTTGTGCACAGCGCCATCCGCTGGTTTTAGATTATTCAAATCCATGTGCCTTTATATTTTAAGCTTCCTCTGTGGAAACCAAGTGTTTTACCTTATTTACCATTCCAAGGATACTAGGAGTTGCTTCGTGCTCAACTACCTGTCCGATCTTATGCAATCCAAGAGCCTCCAAAGTTCTTTTTTGGTTCTGTGGCTTTTTGATGCCGCTCTTTACTTGTTTAACTTTAATCTTTGACATGTTATCCTCTATTTATCCTTTAAAGACTTTTTCCAAAGAAACTCCTCTTTGCTTTGCAACGGTGTCAGCACTTCTCAATTGCAACAGGGCATCAAAAGTAGCTTTTACCACGTTGTGCGGGTTGGAAGATCCTTGTGATTTAGACAATACATCCTGTACCCCAACAGCTTCCAATACGGCTCTTACAGCTCCACCGGCGATTACCCCGGTACCATGCGATGCAGGCTTGATATAAACACGTGCACCACCGTATTTTCCTTTTTGCTCGTGAGGAAGTGTTCCTTTGTTCAATGGAATACGAACCAAGTTCTTTTTGGCATCCTCGATAGCTTTGGCGATAGCTGTGGCAACCTCTTTGGATTTTCCCAAACCATGTCCAACAACTCCGTTTTCATCACCAACAACAACTATGGCCGAAAAACCAAAGGCTCTACCCCCTTTTGTTACCTTGGTAACACGTTGTACTCCAACCAATCGGTCTTTCAACTCCAGTCCACCTGGCTTTACTATTTCTACGTTTTTGTATTTCTGGTACATAGTTTATTAGAATTTTAGTCCTGCTTCCCTAGCTCCTTCAGCCAATGATTTTATTCTTCCGTGATATAGGTTTCCTCCCCTATCAAAAGCTACGGCTTCAACACCAAGCTTAAGAGCTTTCTCAGCTATGGCCTTACCCACGTTGGTCGCTACCTCGGACTTGCTTCCTTTGGAGTCCACATCCTTATCTCTGGATGAAGCTGCCGCCAAAGTTACACCTTTATCGTCGTCAATCAACTGGGCATATATTTCTTTATTGCTTCTGAATACAGACAACCTTGGTCTTGCTTCAGTTCCGAAGGATACTTTTCGTATTCTTCTTCGGATGCGTAATTTTCTTTCAGTCTTAGATAATCCCATAGTCTTAATTATTAAGCTGATTTACCTGCTTTTCTTCTTAATTGCTCACCTACAAACTTCACACCTTTTCCTTTGTAAGGCTCCGGCTTACGGAAACCTCTAATTTTAGCGGCTACCTGACCCACCAATTGTTTGTCGTGAGATGTTAGTTTTACGATAGGGTTTTTCCCTTTTTCGGAGATGGTCTCGATTTTTACTTCGGGAGCGATGTCCAGAACAATGTTGTGGGAGAACCCTAGGGCCAAATCCAATTTTTGTCCTTGGTTGCTGGCTCTGTAACCAACACCTACAAGTTCCAATTCCTTTGTCCATCCATTGGTCACACCTTCTACCATATTATTGATAAGAGCGCGGTATAACCCATGCTTTGATTTGTGTTTATTGTCATCGGAAGGTCTTTCCAAAACAACGCTTCCGTCCTCGACTTTAATGTCAATCCCTGAAAACTCTTGGGTAAGTTCTCCCAATTTACCTTTTACAGTAACAACGGAATCTTTCACTTCTATAGTGACTCCATCAGGAATTTTAACTGGACTGTTACCTATTCTTGACATTTTTCTTCTCTTTTCTCAATTAATATACGTAGCACAATACCTCGCCACCTACGTTCTCTTGCTGGGCCTGCTTACTCGTCATTACCCCATGAGAAGTAGAAACGATAGCGATTCCCAAACCATTCAGTACTCTAGGCAAATCGTTAGAGTTTGAATACTTGCGCAGACCGGGCTTACTTACCCGCTGCAATTTTTTAATGATAGGCTCCTTGGTAAATTTATCGTACTTAAGGGCAATTTTGATGTTCCCTTGTACTTTGTCTTCCTCGAATTTATAACTCAAAATATATCCTTGATCGAACAATATTTTGGTAATCTGTCTTTTTAGATTGGAACCGGGGATATCTACAACCCTATGACCTGCCTTACTGGCATTTCTCAATCTGGTCAAATAATCTGAAATTGGATCTGTAAGCATTTCTTTTCTTTATCTAAATTACCAACTTGCCTTTTTAACTCCCGGAATCAAACCCTTATTGGCCATTTCCCTGAACATTACCCTGGATACTCCAAAAGTTCTCATGTACCCGCGAGGTCTACCGGTCAACTTGCAACGGTTTCTCATGCGAACAGGAGAAGCGTTCTTTGGCAACTTCTGTAAAGCCTCATAATCTCCCGCTTCTTTTAGAGCCTTTCTTTTTTCGGCGTATTTTTCTACCATTTTAGCCCTTTTTCTTTCACGGGCTTTCATTGATTCCTTGGCCATACTAGTTCTTTTTAAAGGGTACTCCCAGTTCGGTTAACAATGATTTTGCTTCTTTATCAGTTTCAGCAGAAGTAACAAACGTGATGTCCATTCCGTTGATTCTGTTGATTCTGTCTATATTGATTTCTGGAAAGATGATTTGTTCGGTTACTCCCAAATTGTAGTTTCCCCTACCATCGAAACCTGTAGCTTTTACTCCAGAGAAATCACGTACCCTGGGTAGGGCACTGGTAATCAATCTATCCAAAAATTCGTACATGCGCTCTCCTCTAAGAGTCACTTTTGCACCAATCGGCATTCCTTTTCTCAATTTGAACGTAGCAACGTCTTTCTTGGAAAGGGTAGCGACCGCTTTTTGACCTGTAATGTTGGTCAGTTCGTCAACAGCATGATCAATCAGCTTTTTGTCCGAAACAGCGGCTCCGACTCCACGGCTAACCACTATTTTTTGCAACTTAGGAACTTGCATTACGTTTTTGTAACCAAATTCTTCCGTTAGCGCTTTGATCACGCGCTCCTTATATTCTTGCTTTAATCTTGGAATGTAACTCATGACTAAATTACTTCATTGGATTTTTTGGAAAACCTTACTTTCTTTCCGTCCCTTACTTCATATCCAACACGAGTTGTCTCGCCAGACTTTGGATCGATTAAGGAAAGATTGGAAATATGTATCGGAGCTTCCTTTTTTGTTATGCCTCCTTGAGGGTTGTTCGCACTTGGCTTTTCGTGTTTGGACACCTCGTTGACGCCTTCCACAATAGCTTTGTTCTTTTCACGGTCTACTTTAAGCACTTTACCTTCGCTGCCTTTGTGGTCTCCCGCAATGACTTTTACCGTGTCCCCTGTTTTTATTTTCAACTTCATCTCTCTGATATTTCTTTTATAGCACTTCAGGCGCCAATGAAACAATCTTCATGAATTGTCTGTCCCTCAACTCTCTGGCAACAGGACCAAATACACGTGTTCCCCTCATCTCCCCGGTCGGGTTCAACAACACACATGCGTTGTCGTCGAAACGGATGTAAGAACCATCTGGTCTTCTTACTTCTTTCTTGGTCCTAACAACAACCGCTGTAGAAACAGAACCTTTCTTTACAGTACCGTTTGGAGTAGCCTCTTTTACGGTAACTACAATTTTGTCACCCAAAGATGCGTATCTTCTCTTTGTTCCTCCTAGTACGCGGATGGTCAAAACTTCTTTTGCACCGGTATTGTCCGCAACCCTTAATCTTGATTCTTGCTGTACCATAATTATTTAGCTCTTTCTAGGATTTCTACCAACCTCCAGCACTTTGTTTTGCTCAATGGTCGTGTTTCCATTATTTTAACGGTATCACCTTCGTTGCAATCGTTCTTTTCGTCGTGGGCAACATACTTCTTGGTCTTCAGAACGAATTTCCCGTACATGGGGTGCTTCACTCGTTTTACCTCAGAAACCACTATCGATTTCTCCATTTTGTTGCTGGTAACAACGCCTATTCTTTCTTTTCTTAAATTTCTGTTTTCCATAAGGCAGAACCGATTATTGTAATTCCCTTTTAGTTAATTCAGTTGCAAGTCTTGCTACCGTCCTTCTCGTCTTTCTGATCTGTAAAGGATTTTCCAAAGGAGTAACAGCGTGCGCCATTTTAAGATCAGCGTGTTGCTTTTTGAACTCGGCCAATCGCTCCTTTAGCTCTTCAATTGAAAGTTCTTTTATTTCTGATTGTCTCATCTTTCTTCTCAATTAAAAATTAGGCGGAATAATCCCTAGCCACAATAAACTTGGTTTTAACCGGTAGCTTTTGCGCTGCTAGCCTTAAAGCTTCCTTAGCAACATCCATGGGTACACCACCGACCTCGAACATGATTCTACCAGGTTTTACCACGGCTACCCAATATTCTGGAGCACCTTTACCTTTACCCATACGAACCTCAAGAGGTTTTTTGGTGATAGGCTTGTCCGGGAATATTTTGATCCACAACTGACCTTGTCTTTTCATGTATCTTGTCGCAGCGATACGTGCAGCCTCTATTTGACGGGAAGTGATGAAGTGCGAATCCATGGACTTGATACCGAACATTCCATTGGAAAGCTGGTGTCCTCTCTGGGAGTTCCCCTTCATACGCCCTTTCTGGGCCTTACGAAATTTTGTTCTTTTTGGCTGTAACATTTTACCTTACTTTATCTTATTACTTTCTACGACGGGATTTCTTGTTATCCTTGCCGCCTTTTCCTTGACTCTTGCTCAATCCTACCAATGGGGAAAGCTCTCTTTTACCGTAAACCTCTCCTTTCATGATCCACACCTTTATACCCAATCTACCATAGGTAGTGTGAGCTTCGTGCAAGGCATAGTCCACATCTGCACGGAAAGTAGACAATGGAATTCTTCCCTCTTTATAAGATTCTGAACGTGCCATCTCAGCACCGTTCAAACGTCCGGAAATCTGAATCTTGATTCCTTCGGCATTCATACGCATTGCTGCTGCAATGGCCATTTTGATGGCTCTTCTGTATGAAATCCTGCTTTCAATCTGTCTTGCGACACTTGCAGCTACCAAATTCGCGTCAAGCTCAGGTCTCTTAATCTCGTGAATATTGATCTGAACCTCTTTGTTGGTAATTTTCTTAAGCTCCTCCTTAAGCTTGTCCACCTCTTGCCCACCTTTACCGATAATGATACCAGGCCTTGACGTGGTAATGGTAATGGTGATCAATTTCAAGGTTCGCTCTATAATAACTCTAGATACGCTAGCTTTCGCCAAACGCGCATAGAGGTACTTTCTGATTTTATCGTCTTCAGCCAGTTTATCGCCGTAATCATTTCCTCCGTACCAGTTGGATTCCCATCCTCTGATAATTCCTAAGCGATTTCCTATTGGATTGGTCTTCTGTCCCATATTATTCTTCTAGCTTTGAACGTTGTTATTGGCCTCCAAAATCATAGTAACATGATTGGAACGCTTTCTGATTCTATGTGCCCTACCTTGTGGAGCTGGTCTCAATCTCTTCAACATACTTCCTCCATCTACACGGATTTCCTTGATGTAAAGATCAGCTGCCTCAATATCCGCACCCTCATTTTTAGCTTCCCAGTTAGCGATTGCAGAGAGCAAAAGCTTTTCCAGTTTTCTGGATGCTTCTTTTGGGTTGAACCTTAGGGTAGCCAATGCCATCTCAATTTGCTTACCTCTTACCAAGTCAGCGACCAAACGCATTTTTCTTGGAGAAGTCGGGCAATTGTTAAGCTTTGCAATAGCAAGTTGCTTTTTCTCTTCTTTTAACCTTTCGGCCATTTGTCTTTTACGAACTCCCATAGCTTACTTACTTTTTACCTTTGTTTTTAGCTCCCGCATGACCCCTAAAAGATCTTGTAGGTGAAAATTCCCCTAATTTGTGACCTACCATATTTTCAGTTACAAATACGGGAACAAATTGTCTACCGTTATGAACCGCGATGGTTTGCCCAACAAAGTCCGGCGTTATCATTGAGGCTCTTGACCATGTCTTGATAACTGATTTCTTACCTGATTCTATATTGGCCTGGACTTTCTTTTCCAGACTAAAATGAACGTATGGTCCTTTTTTTAACGAACGTGCCATTTACTTTTCTTTTATTTCTTTCTACGTTCTATGATATATCTATTGGTGTCCTTAGTTCTAGAACGTGTTCTAAATCCTTTTGCAGGAATACCGTTCCTAGATCTTGGATGACCTCCTGAAGCTCTACCTTCACCACCACCCATTGGGTGATCAACAGGGTTCATAGCTACTGGTCTAGTTCTTGGTCTTCTACCCAACCATCTGCTTCTACCCGCTTTACCGGATACCAACAATTGGTGGTCAGAGTTGGATACCGCCCCTATAGTGGCCAAACACGTAGCCAAAACCATTCTTGTTTCACCAGAAGGCAATTTCAAGGTCACGAACTTACCATCTTTCGCCATCAACTGGGCAAAAGTTCCAGCACTACGCGCCATAATAGCACCTTGACCGGGTCTCAATTCTATACAAGACACAACAGTACCCAATGGAATCTCACCCAATGGGAGTGCATTTCCAATTTCTGGAGCAGATCCAGTTCCAGACTTGATTGTCTGACCTACCTGCAGTCCGTTTTGGGCAACTACATACCTTTTTTCACCATCCTTGTATTCCACCAAGGCGATAAATGCAGTTCTATTGGGGTCGTACTGAATAGAAACAACAGTTGCCTCTACCCCTTGTTTATCCCTTTTGAAATCGATGATTCGATATCTTCTTTTATGGCCACCACCTTTATGGCGCATGGTCATCTTTCCTTGACTGTTCCTACCGCCCGTCTTTTTGATCGGAGCAAGCAAGCTTTTCTCCGGCTTATCAGTAGTAATCGCGTCAAATCCGTTTACTACTCTAAAACGCTGACCAGGGGTTATCGGTTTTAATTTTCTAACTGACATTTCTCGTCTTTATAGATTACTGTAAAAATCAATAATATCACCTTCAGCCACATCAACGATTGCCTTTTTGATTGCATTCGTCTTACCGTGCTGAATTCCGGTTTTTGTATAACGACTCTTACGCGATGGACCATAGTTCATGGTTCTCACCTTTTCAACAGAAACACCATAAGTAGCCTCTACCGCTTCTTTGATTTCCAACTTGTTAGCGGTTGGATTTACAAAGAATCCGTAGCGATTGAAAAGCTCGCTATCAGCGGTCATTTTTTCCGTAATGATCGGTTTTATCAACACACTCATGATACTTTTATTTCTTTAGGTTCGATTCAATTCTTTCCAAAGCGCTTTCCGTCAATACTAAACTTGTTGCGTTAACAATTTTGTAAGTATTTAATTCTGAGCCTGTTACAACCTCGGAACGCTCCAAATTACGCGACGACAAATATACGTTATTATTTGAATCGCCCAACACAATAAGGGACTTTTTATTTTCTATTCCCAAGGAAGACAAGAAATTAACGAAGTCCTTTGTTTTTGGAGCTTCAAAACTGAAGTCTTCCACAACCACTATCGATTGTTCTTTGGACTTTATGCTCAAGGCCGATTTTCTAGCCAATCGCTTCATGTTCTTGTTCAACTTTTGGGTATAATCCTTTGGTCTTGGACCAAAGATTCTACCACCACCTCTAAATATTGGTGATTTAATGCTACCGGCCCTTGCGGTACCCGTACCTTTTTGTTTTTTGATCTTTCTGGTACTACCAGCGATTTCCGCTCTTTCTTTAGCTTTATGTGTCCCTTGTCTCTGATGGGCCAAGTACTGCTTTACATCCAAATAAATAGCGTGCTCATTAGGCTCTATAGCGAAAACATCGTCGGAAAGCTCTACTTTCCTACCTGTCTCTTTTCCCTTGATATCTAAAACTGCTACCTTCATCATTTCCACCTTTGAATTGTTACGTAAGCATTTTTATGACCTGGAACACACCCTTTAACTACCAAAAGATTTTTCTCAGGAACCACTTTCAATACTTTTAAGTTTTGCACGGTAACTCTGTCACCGCCCATTCTACCGGCCATTCGCATACCTTTCACAACTTTGGAAGGGTAAGATGCAGCACCGATGGAACCAGGAGCTCTCAATCTGTTGTGCTGGCCGTGGGTCGCCTGTCCAACTCCACCAAAACCATGACGTTTTACAACACCTTGGAATCCTTTTCCTTTTGATGTACCTACCACATCAACAAATTCTCCTTCTACAAATAGATCAACACCTACGGTGTCCCCCAATTTGTATTCACCTTCAAACCCTTGGAACTCAACGACTTTCTTTTTGGGAGAAGTACCTGCTTTTTTGTAGTGACCTGTTTCGGCCTTATTAGCACGTTTTTCTGCCTTGTCATCGAAACCTAGTTGAAGGGCTCTGTACCCGTCTACCTCTTCGGTTCTGACTTGGGTAACCACGCATGGCCCAGCTTCCAATACGGTACATGGAACGTTCTTTCCATTCTCGTCGAAAATGCTGGTCATACCGATTTTCTTACCTATTAACCCAGACATATTTAATTAATTAACAATTATTTACTTTTTATAACTCTTGCCAACTTCTTGGCAAAAAAATTGGGTCAAGAAAATATTCTGTTCTGACCCAGATTTTTTTCTTTCACCGTTTTTCCCGAACCATCGTTTGGGACATGTTGCTCCCGCCTAGGGCAGAAACATTATCAGACTTTGATCTCAACCTCCACGCCACTTGGAAGTTCCAACTTCATAAGGGCATCGATGGTTTTTGATGAAGAGCTGTAAATATCCAATAATCTCTTGTAAGAGCTCAATTGGAACTGCTCTCTCGATTTTTTGTTCACGTGGGGTGAACGCAAAACCGTAAATATCTTTTTGCGTGTTGGCAATGGAATTGGTCCAGTCACCACAGCACCTGTTGTTTTTACTGTCTTAACGATCTTCTCAGCAGATTTGTCCACCAAATTGTGATCGTAAGATTTCAATTTTATTCTAATTTTTTGACTCATCTTGCTGAAAAATTAAGCGGTTACTCCTTTAGCTGCTTTGATTACTTCTTCCGCGATATTGGAAGGCGTATCTGCATAGTGTGAAAATTCCATTGTGGATGTTGCCCTACCTGAAGACAATGTCCTCAAGGAAGTAACATAACCAAACATTTCCGATAGCGGCACTTCAGCCTTGATAACCTTGGCACCTGCTCTATCCGACATACTGTTTACTTGCCCCCTTCTACGGTTCAAGTCACCAACAATGTCACCCATGTTTTCTTCTGGAGTAAGTACCTCCAACTTCATAATTGGCTCCATAATCACTGCTTTCGCTTTTTTGGCAGCAACCTTGTAACCCAATTTTGCAGCAAGTTCGAAAGAAAGCTGGTCGGAATCCACAGGGTGGAAAGAACCATCTTTAAGGGTAATTTTCATGGAATCCATTTCGAATCCGGCCAAAGGACCATTTTTCATGGCCTCTTTGAATCCTTTCTCAACAGATGGGATAAATTCCTTAGGAATATTACCACCTTTGATTACGTTAACAAACTCCAGTCCGGACTTACCTTCTTCAGCTGGCTCCATAGTAAATACGATATCGGCAAATTTACCACGACCACCGGTCTGCTTTTTGTATGTTTCTCTGTGATCGGCCGTTCCGGTAATAGCTTCTTTGTACTCTACCTGGGGTTGACCCTGGTTAACATCTACCTTAAACTCACGCTTTAAACGATCACAAATAATATCCAAGTGAAGCTCACCCATACCAGAAATAATGGTCTGACCGGATGCTTCGTCTGTTTTTACCTGGAAGGTTGGATCCTCTTCGGCCAATTTAGCCAAAGCCATACCCAATTTATCAACATCAGCTTTAGTTTTTGGCTCTACCGCGATACCGATTACCGGCTCTGGGAATTGCATACTTTCCAAAACAATTGGATGTTTTTCATCAGAAAGGGTATCCCCAGTCTTAATATCTTTAAAACCAACTGCCGCACCAATATCCCCTGCTTCGATAAAGTCAATTGCATTTTGCTTATTGGAGTGCATTTGGTAGATACGAGAAATACGCTCTTTATTACCTGAACGGTTATTCAAAATATAAGAACCTGCGTCCAAACGACCAGAATATGCCCTAAAGAATGCCAAACGACCTACGAAAGGATCGGTTGCAATCTTAAATGCTAGAGCGGCAAATGGTTCTTTTGGATCGGGTTTTCTTCTTTCTTCTTTCTCCGTATCTGGATTGATACCTACGATATCATCTTTATCCAAAGGTGATGGCAAGTAACGGCAAACTGCATCCAACAAAAATTGTACTCCTTTATTTTTAAAGGAAGAACCACAAATCATTGGAATAATAGCCCTGTCCATAACAGCAGCGCGCAAAGCGGCGTGTACCTCATCTTCAGTGATGGAATCTTCGTCTTCGAAGAATTTTTCCATCAACTCTTCATCATATTCTGCAACAGCTTCGATCAGGGCAGCTCGGTACTCCTTAACTTCAGCCTTCATCTCTTCAGGAATATCAACCACATCAAAGGTAGAACCGAAGTTATCCTCGTGCCATACAACAGCCCTGTTCTTGGCCAAGTCAACAATACCTCTAAAGTCTGCTTCGTCACCTATTGGCAATACAATTGGCACCGCATTGGAACCTAACATCTCACGAACCTGCTTACACACGTTCAAGAAGTTGGAGCCTTGACGGTCCATTTTGTTCACGAAACCGATTCTTGGCACTTTATAGTTATCGGCCAATCTCCAGTTGGTCTCGGACTGTGGCTCAACACCATCAACAGCACTGAACAAGAACACCAATCCATCCAACACACGAAGTGAACGGTTCACTTCAACCGTAAAGTCAACGTGCCCGGGAGTGTCAATAATATTAAAGTGATAATCTTTTGTGTCAGGTAACGGTTGTGCATTCTCCATTGGAAACTTCCATGTACAAGTGGTAGCCGCAGAGGTAATGGTAATACCACGCTCTTGCTCTTGCTCCATCCAGTCCATGGTTGCGGCACCATCGTGCACTTCACCAATTTTATGACTCACACCTGTATAGAAAAGAATACGTTCTGTAGTAGTTGTCTTTCCAGCATCAATGTGAGCTGCAATACCTATATTCCTTGTATATTTTAAATCTCTTCCCATTGTATTGATTAGAATCTAAAGTGCGAGAATGCTTTATTGGCCTCGGCCATTTTATGTGTATCTACTCTTTTCTTCACTGCTGCACCTTCTTCCTTGGCCGCCGCCAAAATCTCAGCAGCCAGTTTCTGTGCCATTGATTTCTCGTTACGCTTTCTTGAAAAGCTGATCAACCATTTCATGGCAGTGGAAATTTTTCTATCTGGACGAATCTGCATAGGAATCTGGAATGTTGCACCACCCACTCTTCTACTACGAACTTCTACGTGTGGCATAACATTTGAAAGGGCATCCTTCCACAGCTCCAATCCTGTTTTCTCTTCGTCAGTGTTCTTTTCATCAACAATTTCAATTGCATCATAAAAAATTTTGAATGCAACTGATTTTTTACCATCCCACATCATCATGTTCACGAAACGTGTAACAAGTTGATCGTTAAATTTTGGATCCGGTAATAACGGTCTCTTTTTTGCCTGTTTTTTTCTCATCGCTTCTTCTTAAAAATGATTAATTTTTAGGACGCTTTGCACCATACTTAGATCGTCGTTGCGTTCTTCCCGCAACACCTGCGGTATCCAATGCTCCACGAACGATATGATATCGCACACCAGGCAAATCCTTTACTCTCCCGCCCCTTACCAATACTATCGAGTGCTCTTGGAGATTGTGACCTTCACCGGGGATATATGCGTTCACCTCTTTACCATTGGTCAACCTCACCCTTGCAACTTTACGCATTGCAGAGTTTGGTTTTTTTGGCGTTGTAGTGTAAACACGTGTACAAACCCCTCTTCTTTGAGGACACGAATCCAAAGCAGCCGATTTACTCTTCTTGGTAATTGTGGCCCTTCCTTTTCGTACTAATTGTGAAATTGTTGGCATTAAATTTCTTTTAAAAACTAAATAACCCTCATTTTGAGGGCTGCAAATGTAGTAATTATTCCCAATAATTCAAATCCCCAGTAATTAAATTTCAAACAGAAGTAAAAAAATTCAAAACCAACACAGCGCAATACACCAAAAAGGACAAAAAAGGAAAAACAGAAGCATTGTATATCAAAAGACCATATATTAAGGTACCCGTTGTGTATTTTGATGAAATTTGTCATTTTGAGCAGACTTCAAGGGAGCATGAGTGAAATTTGTATCGAGAAAAAGAATTTTTATCCAAAAAGGGTTTCGATACGTTTTTTTGTTCATCAAAATTACCTGATCCAGCACCTTCAACTAAAGTTTTATGTTGAAAATGTACAATAGGTATTAACGTGTAAGGGCCAAAAGTAAAAATTCACATCTTCTTAACACAACCCCCAATCCACCAACCACCACACTAATCCCACTAAAACTTTCCAAAAAAAATGACTTATACGAACTGAACCTTTCATATAAATGGGGTATTAAAACGAATATTTACATTAAGAGCAATAACACCCCCATCAAATTATAGAGTTATCAATGAACTCTAATGATTTTGCAGTTATCTCATTTAATGGCCCCCTCTTAAAGATTTTATAAAATTAGTTTGGATTATTAACATGAAATTATGATTTTAGCGATTAGCTAATTCAAATAATTTAACAATGAGAACAAAACTTAATGGATTGTTAACGCTATTATTGGCGTTTGTTGTGCATATATCCTATGCACAAGACAAGACGATTACAGGTACAGTTACGGATGCCGATGGGCTCCCGCTGCCTGGGGTCAACATTGTCGTTGAAGGGACCACAACAGGTACCCAAACAGATTTTGATGGAAATTACGCCATCAGCGCGAGCGAGGGGCAAACATTGCTTTTCACTTACATTGGGCAAAGACCCTCGACAAAAGTTGTCGGCGCTAGCAGCGTAATCAATGTTCAAATGGTGGAAGACACCCAAGCCCTTGAAGAGGTAATTGTTACCGCGCAAGGTATTAAACGTGAAAAGAAGGCCTTGGGTTATGCGGTTTCTTCTGTTGGTGAAGAAGACTTGGAACAACGTGCCGATGGTGATGTTGCCAGGGTACTTTCCGGTAAAGCCTCTGGTGTAAACATTACCGCCGCGGGTGGTATGTCCGGTTCCGGTACCAACGTTGTAATTAGGGGTTTAAGCTCCTTTAGCGGAAGTAACCAGGCGCTTTTTGTAGTGGATGGCGTTCCTTTTAGTAGCGACACTAACGCTCAGGGTAACTTTCTGGATGGCAACACAGGTTCTTCCAGATTTTTGGATTTGGATCCGAACAACATTGCCAGCGTGGAGGTACTTAAAGGTTTGGCCGCTGCCACACTATATGGTACACAAGGTAAGAATGGTGTAATCTTGATAACAACCAAAGCTGGTTCAGGCGAAGGTGGTGCCAAAAAAACAGAGATTACGGTAAACCAATCTTATTTTGTCAATGCCATGGCCTCATTGCCTGATTACCAAGATGAGTATGGTGGTGGTTTTGACCAATCTTTTGGATGGTTCTACAGTAACTGGGGACCTAAATTCGAAAGAGGTGGTGTTGCAGGATGGGGGAACCAACCTGCTATCGACGACAACGGTACGCTTCCACACCCTTATTCGACAACTGCGATTCAAGCCACAAGGGATGCCTTCCCAGAACTCCAAAATGCACGATATGACTGGAGACCTTACGATAGTGTTGAAAACTTCTTTAGACCGGGTGGTGTAAGCAATACGTCCGTCAACATTAATGGTGGTACTCAGGATGGCTCTACATCATTCAACGTTAACCTAGGTTACTTGAACGATGAAAGTTTTGTTCCTGGCAACGAGTTACAGCGTTTCAATATCTCCGTTGGTGGTAGAACACAACTTACCAATAAATTTACCATTAGTGCCGCCATGAACTATTCCAGAACTGACTATCGCACCCCTCCAGTTGCGGCGAGTAGAGGTAATGGTAGTTTAGGTTTCTCTACGTTCGGTGCTGTATTCTTTACACCAAGAAACGTTGACTTAATGGGATTGCCTTTCGAGAACCCCATTGATAATTCCAGTGTGTACTATAGAAATGGTAACGATATCATGAATCCAAGATGGATTGTGAAAAATGCGCAAAACTCCCAGTTGACCAACAGGTTCTTCTGGAATGCTTCTGCCAACTACGCACTTTCCGACAACTTGGACCTAACCTACAGGGCAGGTATGGACTTCTATACTGAAAGAAACACTCAATATTCGAATAAAGGTGGTGTTACATTCAACAATGCCATTTTCGGTTTCTTGAACACATACGATAACAACAATACCATCTGGGACCACTACTTGGCACTTAATGGTAATTATGACCTTTCTGAAAAATTGGGTATGACTTTCACCGCTGGTGCAACAACAAGATCTACCACGTTTGACCAGCAAGGGGTTCAAAGTACGGGACAGTTGGTTTATGGAGTGGTACGTCACTTTAACTATTCCAACCAATTACCTATACAGTATACCGAAAGAAGAAACATCGCCGGTGTTTTGGGTCAGGTTACTTTGGACTATGACAACATGTTGTTCTTAACAGGTTCCACCAGAACAGACTGGGTATCTAACTTGATTACGGAAAACAACAGTAGAACATACCCCAGTGGAAGTATTTCTTTCTTGCCAACGGCTGCATTCCCAGAATTGCAGTCCCAAGGTGGTCTTAACTTCTTAAAGTTGAGAGCAGGTATCGGTTCTTCCGCTACTTTTCCAACTGCGTACCCTACTGTAGGTATTGTTGAGCAAAACACGCAAGTTTACGGTGAAGGTGGTGGAATTACCACAAACCAAGTTGCAAGTTTTAAAGCAAATCCCGACCTGAAACCCGAGCTATTGTCTGAATTTGAATTAGGTTTTGAATCCAGATTTTTCAATAGCCGAGTTTCCTTGGACTTCACATATTTTGACCGCACAACAAAGGACTTGATCGTGCGTGAACCTTTATCGCCATCTACAGGTTTTACTTTTACCCAAAGTAACGTTGGTAAAATCGAGGGTGATGGTATTGAAATCGATGCCTCTGTGGATTGGTTCAGAAGTGATTCCCCAGATGGATTCAACTGGAACACTAGAGCAAATTTCTCCACGTACAATCCAGTGGTTACAGAACAAGAGCAGGACATTATTATTTACGCTGGTAGTTCTACCCTGTTCGTAGGTGGTAACGCGGCAATTAAAGGCAAACCTCTAGGGGCCATGGTAGGAACTGCTGTGGGTAGAGATGCAGATGGGAATTTCCTAGTGAACGATGCCGGTGATTATGTTATTGTTGAGCAGGATTTGGATGGGAATGTTCCCGTAATTGGTGATCCAAACCCGGATTACATCATGAACATCATCAATAGCATGTCCTTCAAAAACTGGAACTTTGGTTTCCAATTGAGCCATACCAAAGGGGGTGACATCATGTCAAATACAATCGCCACCCTTCTTGGCCGTGGTTTGATCACCGAAACTTTGAACAGAGAGAACACTTATATTTTGCCTGGTGTTTTGCAAAGTACAGGCGAAGTGAACAACAAACAGACAAACAACGCATCTTACTACTTCGACAACGTTTTGTTCGGTCCTGCCGAATTAAAGGTTTACGATGCTTCGGTAATCAGATTGCAAGAGGTTTCTTTGGGTTATTCTTTCCCGAAAAAGTTTTTGGACAAGACTCCATTTGGGACTTTGACCATTACCGCACAAGGTTTCAACCTATGGTATGATGCCTACAACACACCAGATGGTGCCAACTTTGATCCAAACGTTCAAGGCGCGGGTATCGGAAATGCCCAAGGATTCGATTTCATCAACGGACCTAGCGCTAGAAAATACGGTTTAAGCGTCAAAGCATCGTTTTAAATAAAAAATAGCTAAAATATTATGAAAAAAATAGGTAAATATATAACCGTTGTCTTTCTACTAACAGGATTGTTAAATTCTTGTGAGACAACCGATTTGGATCTCCGAGTGAGTCCTAACGACCTTGCTGCCGATCAGGCAGACCCAGGATTGCTACTGAATTCGATTCAGCTTGCCTACGCGGACAACATGTTCGATATAAGCAAATTGGGCGGTGAGCTGACCAGGCTTGAGTACATGAGCGGAAGAAACTACTTTAACAACTACCCGGGTTCAACATTCGATGACATCTGGGCAAGAACCTACAGTAGTGATAATTCCTTCGAAGGCGTGGATCTTGGCATTTTTACAAACGTTCAAAGCCTAGAGGCCATAAATGCTGAAAGCGACGTGGATTATTCCTTCCATATTGCAGTGGGCAAAACATTACAGGCCCACATGCTAATGTTGATCACCGATTATATCGGGGAAGCTGCGTACTCCGAAGCGGGTGACCCAGACCAGTTCCCTGCTCCCTTGTTGGACGATGGGGCCTCTGTTTATACCAGTGCATTGGCTTTGTTGGACGAAGCCGAAAGTTTGTTCGCCACAAATCCCGGAACAGTGGGAGCCACAGATTTCTTTTACGATGGAGATACTTCCTTGTGGATCAAAGCAGTGAACTCTATAAGACTGAAAGCTTATGTTACCACTGGTAACACTGCCGCTTTTGATGCTGTAATTGCTGAAAACAACTATATTGATGACGTTGAGGAAGATTTCCAATGGCAATATGGATCTCGTGAACTGCAACCGGACACACGCCATCCTGATTATGCGGACGACTACCAACCCAGTGGCGCAGACCTGTACCGACCCCTTTGGTTGATGCAGTATATGCAAAATGTGGACGACCCGAGATTGCGTTATTATTTCTATCGTCAAGTTGCCGAAACTCCAGGAGCTCCCGGAGTAGACCCCAACGAGGAAACCTTGGCCTGTTCTTTAGCCGTACCACCGCTTCATTATCAAGAAAGTGAGTGGGCATACTGTAGCTTGCCCAACGGTTACTGGGGAAGACAACACGGTAACAACGAAGGGAACCCACCTGACGGTTTCACAAAAACTGCAGTCGGTGTTTACCCACAAGCTGGTAAATTTGATGACAGTGATTTTGGTGTTGTAGGTCTAGGACTTGGAGGCGGAGGAGCTGGTATTCAGCCCATCATCCTTTCATCATATGTAGATTTCTGGAAAGCCGATAACGCCATGGCCAAAGGGGAGTCCGATGCTGTAGTTGCGGAGTTGTTTAGGTCGGCATTGACCAAATCCATGGCAAAAGTAAGACCATTTGCTGCTTTGGATCCAACTGCCGATTTAAGCTTTGAGCCTTCAGAGACCGATGTGACAACATGGATAGATGGTATTATTGCCGATTTCTTGGCAGCTACCGGAGATGATCAAATGAACATCTTTGCCGACCAATATTTTGTTACCCTGTACGGTGGAGCTGTTGAAGCTTACAACTACTACAGAAAAACAGGATATCCCACAAACCTGGCCCCAAACTGGGAAGCTAATCCAGGTCCATTCCCAAGAACCTTCCTATACCCTCAAAATGAGGTTATTACGAATCCGAATTTGACACAAAAAACGGATATGACAGGACAGGTTTTCTGGGATACAAATCCGGCATCACCAGCATTCCCAGAAGCCCAATAACATAAAAAAAATTGAAAATCATGAAATTTATAAATAAATCACTTTTAGCCGCAGCTCTAGCGCTAGTCGGATTCACATTCAATTCGTGTGATGATGGTGACGCTGTGATTGACGAAGTATTTGCCAATACCACAAGTGGTATTGTGCTAAGAACAGTGAATGTGGAATCGGACGAACTGCCCATTGGGCAATCCGACTCCTACTTTGCTGTCGAATTAGAAATGCAGGACGAAGAAGACGGTGCTCTGGTGGAAAGCCTGGATGTATTCGTTTCCTTTACAGACAACACAATTGAAGAAGGAGGAACGGATTATAGTGCTGCCGAGGTTCAAGTTGGGACCGTTTCCAGCTCTGAGTTCACTATTGGGGAATATGGATTTCCAAGATACTCCTATAGCATCACCCTTCCAGAAATGTTAAGTGCTCTTTCTCTATCCGAGTCAAACGTAGATGGAGGCGATGTGTTCTCCATCCGCTTTGCAGCTAATTTGGTAGACGGTAGGACGTTCTCAAACGGTCAGAACACAGATACCTCTACAGGATCTTTCTTTGCATCTCCGTTCCAATACAATGCAACGGTTGTATGCCCTCCAACTCCTCCAACTTCTGGGGAATGGACGATAGACATGCAAGATTCCTATGGAGATGGATGGAACGGTGCTTCAGTCTTGATAACCATTGACGGTGAGGCTACCAACTATCTAATAGAGGATGGAGCTGCAGCATCTGAGTCTTTCAATGTTCCTGATGGAACTGAGGTTATCTCCATTGAATTTGTATCTGGAGATTGGGATTCTGAAATAACCTTTCAAGTCACCTCTGCGAACGGTAATGTGATTTTGGACCTAGGTCCAAGTCCTACTGCCGAAATTGAATTGTTGAACTACTGCTTGGACAACTTATAGTCCATCAAGTATTCAAACAAAAAAGCCTGGATTAAAATTAATCCAGGCTTTTTTTGTTCTAATTAGAATTATCCTACGTAATTTCTTATCTTTTTAATCACAAAGAAACACACAATACATTAAGATTCAATTACATGAAAAAATTCATCACACCATTGCTACTATTTCTAACGGGCAATCTAATGTCGGGTCAGTATGCCGGTCAAGTAGCATCGGGCAGTTCATACAACGCTGCATCCAATGCCCTGGTCTCTACTGTCATTGGCGATATGGACGATCAATATGATCGCCTATCAAAACAAACAGGAATTGACGATTTTTCAGGTTCCCCGTATATGAACGATACATTTGTGCCAACCCCTCTTTTTTATGGCGATGAGGGTATGGGCACCTACTATTATAGATACAACGCTTACAACGAAGAAATTGAAATAAAAAAAACCAATTTATTAGAAGAACAGATAGCTGCACTTACCAAGGATAAATCCATAAAAGTGATGGTAAAGGGTAAACCTATGGGCTTTGCCACCTTTATTGACAAAAAAGGAAATACCTTGAACGGCTATCTAACGACAGTTTTAGATGGCAAAACCTACGACCTCTACAAAAGGATAAATGTGAAGTTTACCGAGGGACAGAAAGCACAAAACTCCTTTGTTAAAGCTGTTCCAAACAGGTTTACACACTTTATTGAATACTACTACCAAGAAAAAGGTGTGAACAGAATAGACGAGATTCCCTTAAAAACCAACAAAGTTGCCAAACTGTTCAAAGAGCCGTTAAGATCAGAGGTGAAAAACTACATAAAGGACAATAATTTAGATGTTAAGGAGGAATCTGATTTAATTAAAGTCTTCAACTACCTGAATGAGAGATAACATATTCTTTTTCCTTAATTAATCAACCGGCACATGTTAAAATCATCAATCAAAACATCTCTGGCAATAATTTGTTGCACACTCCTTTTATGTTGTTCCAACAACGACAACTCGATCACTCCCGATGAGTCAGGAGAAGAAACCCCGGAACAAGGAGAAACACCAACAGAAGAAACTCCACAAGAAAACAACGAAGAGGTTGTGGAAAGTGATTTGGGCACGGTAACCTACTTTAACAAAGCTTTGGCAGAAGACCATTACATCCTGGTAAACGACGCCATGAACAACCATGTTTATTTAATGGACAAAAATGGTGATTTGGTGTACGAATGGCCATTGGGAGACCGTAAAATTGGAAACGATGTTGTGCTGCTTGAAGATGGAACGCTGTTGGCCGCATTACAAGCTGAAGGACCCGATATATTGTTTGGTGGTTTTGGAGGGAAAATCCAGATAATCGACAAAGAAGGCAATGCGCTGTGGGACTTTACCTATTCCAATAGCAACCACCGTTTGCACCACGATGTAGAATTATTGCCCAACGGCAACGTGTTGGGCATTGCATGGGAAAAAATGACCCAGGAAGAAGCCTTGGCCAGTGGCTCCAAGCACAATACCGACCTTTACCCGGAATCCATTCTGGAAATTAATCCAACCACGGATGAGATTGTTTGGGAATGGCATGCCAAAGACCATTTAATCCAAGATTTTGATGATACCAAATTAAATTTTGGGGAGGTTGCTGCAAACCCGCAATTAATCGACCTAAATTATGTAAATGCTGAAAACGGCAATATTATGCACATTAACGGTCTTGGTTACGATGCCATCAACGACCTAATATTTTTGAGCGTTAATTTTTACAGCGAAGTATGGATTCTCGACCACAGCACCACAACCGAAGTGGCGGCATCCCACTCGGGCGGAAATTTTGGAAGAGGCGGAGACCTGGTGTATCGCTTTGGCAACCCAAGTGCCTATGGTGACGATGATTCCGAAAGGATGTTTGTAAACAACCATTACCCAAATTTATTTGAGCCTGGAAAAATGCTCATTTTCACCAATGGAGGTGACCTTGGCCAATCCACAGTATACGAATTGGGCTTACCGAATGCACTAACTCAAGAATCCATTCCCACCCTTACCAGCCCTGAAATCCTTTGGAGCTTCACAGATACTGAACTGTATTCCCCAAAAGTTTCCGGAGCTGTTCGCCTTCCCAATGGAAACACCCTTATTACCGAAGGCGACTATGGTATTTGGGAGGTTACGACCGAAGGAGAAGTAGTTTGGAAGTTTTCAGGAGATGGTTTTTTCTGGAGATCATACCATTATGCTAAGGATCACCCTGGGATTATTGCTTTGGACTTATAGATCTTGTTTCTGCGTATCTTAAAAAATAATGCCACCATTGAAAATGGATAGGCTACTTTATTGCATCTTTGCATTTAAATTGCAATAAAAATGAACAGTCAAATCTATGGGATACGGGCCGTTATGGAAGCCATCAACGCCGGACAGCCCATCAACAAGATATTTGTCCAAAAGGGTCTCAAAGGAGAGCTTTACAAAGAATTGGAGTCCACCGTTCGTAAAAATGGCCTTAGCCTATCCTATGTTCCAGTTGAAAAACTGAACCGCCTTACCCGAAACAATCATCAAGGTGTAGTAGCGCAAATATCCCCAGTACAGTTTCATCAATTTGAAGAGTTGGTGGAACAAGTGCTATCCAAAGAACAACTTCCCTTGTTTTTGATGCTCGACGGAGTTTCAGATGTTCGGAATTTTGGTGCCATTATCCGAACCGCCGAATGTTGTGGCGTGCATGGCATTATTATTCCAAAAAATGGTGCGGCCCCCATTACGGACGACACCGTAAAAACCTCTGCCGGCGCAGCTTTTAATGTGCCCATTGCCAAAGTAGATCATCTAAAAGATGCCATTTTCTACCTGCAATCTTCAGGTATTGTAGTTACCGGAGCTACCGAAAAAGCCGATGATGAAATCTATGATGTGGACTTTAACCAGCCTACCGCCATCATCATGGGATCTGAAGAAAAAGGCATTTCCCCTTCTACCCTAAACATTATTGATCACCAAGCAAAGCTCCCGCTAATGGGCAAAATTGGTTCGTTAAATGTTTCCGTGGCCTGTGGTGTTTTTCTTTATGAAGTGGTTCGGCAAAGAAATAATTAAGAATCATTCCTCATCAGATTCCCTGTAATGGTATTTGATTTCGATTTTTTGTTCAGATTCTTCCGTAGTAGTCTCAATAAAATTACCATCTTCATCAAAATGTTTTAGGAAAGGGTCGTCCTCTTCCTTGTAATCTTCCAGTTCCCAATCGTACTTACGAACCTCGGGAATCCGAACCTTGGTGATCAGGGCAAGCGCAAGCCCCGTGGCAAATCCAGCAAGGTGCCCTTCCCACGATATGCCATCCTTTACAGGAAATATATACCAAATCATACTCCCGTAAATAAAAACCACAATCAATGACAGTGCTACCAAGCGATAATGCTTGGCAAAAATCCCCTTAAAAAAAATAAAGCTCGTCAACAAATAAATTACACCACTCGCTCCAATATGGTACGATGGTCGCGCAATTGCCCAAGTAAGAAATCCGGACACCAGTGTTCCGAACAATAATATCCGAAGCGCCGCACTTTGGTAAAAATAGAACAGAAAAGCCGTTAACACGGCCAATGGGATGGTATTGTTGTATAAGTGTGTTATGGAACCATGGATAAATGGGCTAAAGACCACTCCTTTTAATCCAGATAACCTTCTTGGGTAAACACCATAATCGTTTAGGTTGATGCCAAACTGCACCTCGACCCAAAAAACAATCCAAATAGAAAGTACGGCTACCAATGGCGCCAATACTACTGAATTTGAAAATTTAAATGTATCTGAACCCATATACTCACAAAATCAAACATCCCGCCACAATCTTAAATGTATACAAATTGTCAGGTCGACAACAAAAATCCTTTCCAAATTAAGAACAATGGACCATCAAATTTATTTTATTTTTACTCCATGAACGAACCTTTGGCAGAACGCATACGGCCTAAAACTTTAGAGGATTACATCAGTCAGCAACATTTGGTGGGAAAACAAGGCGCTTTAACCACCCAAATCAAAAACGGTGTTATCCCCTCCTTGATTTTTTGGGGTCCCCCAGGAACGGGAAAAACCACCTTGGCCAACATTATTGCTTCTGAAAGTCAACGGCCCTTTTACACTTTGAGCGCCATTAGCAGTGGTGTAAAGGATGTTCGAGAGGTGATTGACAAAGCAAAGCAAAGTGGAGGATTGTTCACTTCCAAAAACCCTATCCTTTTTATTGATGAGATTCATCGTTTTAGTAAATCCCAACAGGATTCATTGCTTGGTGCGGTGGAAAAAGGTTGGGTGACACTTATTGGAGCAACAACGGAGAATCCCAGTTTTGAAGTGATACCTGCACTTTTATCAAGATGTCAAGTATACACCCTTAACCCATTTGGAAAGGATGACCTAATTGCGCTGTTGGAACGGGCCATAAAAACGGATGTCCATCTTTCCAAAAAACAAATTGAGTTGAAGGAAACGGAAGCCCTGTTACGCCTATCGGGGGGAGATGGACGAAAATTACTCAACATTTTCGAGTTGCTGATCAATTCAGAGGGTAACGACAAAATTACCATCACCAACGATTTAGTGCTCAACAAGGTTCAGAAAAACACGGTGCTGTACGACAAAACCGGGGAACAGCATTATGATATTATTTCAGCCTTTATAAAAAGTATTCGGGGAAGCGACCCGAATGCGGCTGTATATTGGTTGGCCCGTATGATCGAGGGCGGTGAGGATGTAAAATTTATTGCAAGGCGAATGATTATCTTGGCATCCGAAGATATTGGAAATGCGAATCCCACGGCCCTTGTATTGGCCAACACCACTTTCCAGTCCGTTACCACTATTGGATACCCTGAAGCTAGGATAATCTTGAGTCAATGTGCCACCTATTTGGCAAGTTCGCCAAAAAGTAATGCCAGTTACATGGCCATTAACGAAGCCCAACAAAAAGTACGTCAAACTGGAGATCTTTCAGTGCCTATACCACTCCGGAATGCCCCTAACAAATTGATGAAGGATTTGGGGTATGGAAAAGGATATGACTATGCCCATAACCACGAAAATAATTTTGTGGATTTTGAATTTCTTCCCGATGAAATTTCTGGAACTACATTTTACAGACCAGGGAACAACCCAAGGGAAAATTCCATGAAGGACTTTTTAAAGAAAAGATGGAAAAACAAGTATGATTTTTAAAACTTGATATTCAGCTCTTTCTGTACTTTTTTACCGTTCTCGGAATACTCCAGCAGCCATTTGCCGTCTTTTTGAAAGACCACTGCATTATTGCCCTGGAAATCGGTCATAAAAACATTTTCCATCGAAGTAGCTTCCAGTCTTAACACAACTTTCGGTGTACTGTCCACCAATTGGTAACCATTTTCGATAGATTGGGCATATAAAAGGCTTGTGGGAACCGTGGTCGTTTTATCCGTATCGGAATCCCTTATAATTGTAGAAGGCTTTGGCGTTACACTTTTATAAACCTGTTCTTCCGTAGTGGCCTTTTGTTCCACAACGTGCTCTTTGGACGCTTCTTCAACCGATTTTACATCATCCTTAAAACTAACCGTTACTGATGCTTCCCTATTTACTTCCTCTTTTTTTGGCTCATAGGCATAATCCATACCGGCATAAGAAACAAATGCTTTCTGAATGGCATTCTTATAGGCTTCATCATATTCCTTGATCTTAGTTTTCCCTTCAACGGACCTAAATACTTCAACATTATTACAATCCTTGAGAGCGATGGTGATTTTTGTAGAAAAAAGTGAGGAATCATCAACCAAGTCGGCCATAAGTCCCAGACATCTATTGCCTGCCAAATCTACTGGCAAGGCATCATCATAAACAACATTAAAACCGTTTTGTTCAAAAAAATATTTTACCAAAGTGCTGGTCTGATACTCGTTTACTGATTTGAAAGCGTCAAACTTTTTTGGGACAATTATATATTTATAGTTGTTCAGTTGAGCGTTTACGGCACCGCCCAATCCCATTGTCAAAAGCAATATGTACAATACTTTATATTTCATATAGTAAAAGTAATCAATTACTGTTCCAAGATATGATATTAAATCCGAACTGTAAAGAGGCGTAATGGCTATCGGCCACATTGCTATAGCTTAAAAGGTTGTCTGCCAATACATAAAGATTAACAGGCCCAAATTGAAGATTTGCACCCAATCCAATATTTGTAAAAGAATATTTATCAACGGTATACGTGGCTTTTAAGGAAGCGGTCCTTCCAAACCTTCTTTGGTAAAAACCGGTCAATGCGGCCTGAACGCCCCGGGGTCTTTTCATCATAAACAATTGGCCTCCCACACTATTCCTGTAATAATCGCGATTGTTCCCACCTCCCCCGTTAACAGCACATCCGCAATTTTCGAACAAGGGACTTCCTCCTCCTTCACCAAAATCGTGTCTAACGGAGCCATAAACCTTAATTGGCCTTAATGAAATATAACTGGATTGGTTTTCACCATGGGGCAGCGCCCCATCAATCTCATCAATGAGCTCTTGCCATAAATCGTTGTCCACATTGTTGATGTCCTCCGGAAGAAAAACAGAAATCCCGTCGGTAGTTGTGCTACCGCTAAAGGTGTAGTTCCACACATCCTTTGAGTTATTGATAAACCCAATATCCAAAACACTTCCTGTTATTGTAGTCTGCGGGCTGAGGTTATAGCTAAAGCCAAAATCAAAACCAAGTCCAAGGTTTCCGCCCAACAATACGCGCTGGGTAAAAACACTTGCCAAATCCTTTTGTGTGGTTCCCGTATCTTCCTCAATAATATCGTAAAACTCCCTAACACCCGCTGTTTGGAGTTGTATATCGGCATTAATGGTACTCTCGTAAACATTGTTTTGCCCTTGTCGTGTAGTAAAGGAACCTGAGTTGTTTATGGACTGGAATTGAAAAATACTGGAATATATTTTAGCCCTTGCCCCCAAGGTAAGTGCTGTGCTTGCCTTTCTGTTGATTCCAAAATGAAACACATTGACCATCTCTCCACGAAGATTTAAGTCCCCTAGATCAAAACTCCGCCCAATGTTGCTGCCTCCATTACCTTCAAATGCCAAAATAGCCAAATCCTTGGGCCAATATGAGATGATGTCCATTTCACCATACATTCCAAAGGAGTAGTAGTCATCCGGCCTATTTTTACCTCTAAAACCCACGGTAATTCCCTCTATCTGACTTGTAGTGCTGAAATCGTCCTTATCCCCCATTACATCCAACAACCGCTCTTGGACTTTTGTGGTAAAATCAACACCGTCGTTGGCAAAGAGATCGTTCACGGTAACACCACTGGTTGCACCTTGTACAGATAGTCCAGAAATCACAGGAAGGCCAGCATGCCATTTTTGCGATGTTTTTACTCCCGGATTTACCATCAAAGATTGTGGGATTTCATAAAAATCGTATAACAACTCCTTGTTTTGGGCAAAAACAGTGGCACCACAAAATAAGACGATCAATATAAGTTTTGGGGCTATTCTCATTGCAATTGAAATAGGAATTCTCCTCCAGACCGTAATATAAGTTTAGGATCTTCGGCTGACGAAACACTTGTGTCGTCACTCAAATTATTGGCTGTAATTCGAAGGCTGGATGTGTTTACCAGTATATCGATGCTCTTGCCACCTGCCCCATAGAACACGGGGTTTGTAAAGATGGAATTAGGATCAATTGGGAACGCCTCTGTATCCAGTAATTGGCCAGCTTCATCCAAAAACTCAATGGTTATTTCCAGTTGTTTATTTGTTGTGTTCTCTATTTCATAAGTAATTGTACCCTCTAAAAGACGCTCTGCCACATATTGCTCATTGAATGCCTCAAAATTGATCTCTTGGGAGTAAAAAGAGTTTAATGCTCCTACCGAGTTTATAGTCTCTTCATCGGATTCAAAATAAAAAAGACCCGAGGCCAAAGTGGGGGTTACCCTTAAATCATCAATCTGATTAAAATCTTGTTCTTCGGTACATGAAGCAATGAAAAATAAAAGGCTAGCCGCCAAGAAGACTGAATGGAATAATCTTTTCATAGCCAAAAACATTTTCTAGTGTCCAAATAATGAGGGTATACCACTCCTAATATAACTCTATAAAATGTTTTTTATTTCAATAAGGTCGTCAATCATTGTACATTCACCATGATTGGAATCCTTATGGAAATTGTAATGAAGCACCTGCATTCCCATTGCTTTGGCACCCAAAATATCCGCCTCTAGGTTATCCCCGACCATCAATGAATTTTGTGGTTCTACCTGTGCCATATCCAGTGCAAGCTCAAAAATATAGCGGTTTGGTTTCTTGACCCCCGCCATTTCAGAATCAATAATTTTCTGAAAATAATGATCGATCCCACTCCCTTTCAGTTTTTTTGATTGCACTTCTTGAAATCCGTTTGTAATAATGTGCAGTTTGTATCGTGGAAAAAGGTATTCCAAAATCTCCACGGTATTGGGCAACAAATGGGTAAAAGATGATAGGTGAGCGATATAATCGTTGGCCAACACATTGATTACCTCATCGGAAACATGCACGCGGAGCGCATCAAAAGTTCGTTTTAAGCGCTGGTAACGCAGTTCGGATTGACTAATTCCGTTCTCTCGGTACAATGCCCACATTTGCATATTGATAGGCGCATAGACCTCCAAAAAACCATCTAAATCCACCTTCACTTTATGGTCCGCCAATATCTTGGCAAACGTAAGGGCCGAGTTTTTCTCAAAGTCCCAAAGGGTGTGGTCCAAATCAAAAAAGATATCGGTTACTTCGTAATCAAACATAATAGCGTTTTAAAATAGATTGATAGAGTTCCATCCAATCCAAGTGTTGCTTCCCCCCCAAGAGTTCATTGGAAAAAACCAGAACAAAGTCACCCCTAACTTGTTTTACCAATCGGTACACTTTATCCATTTTATCAAAAACCTCGTCCTTTTTCTTATACTTGACCAGGGCATAGTCGTGCATGGCAAAGGGATGTATTTTTATCGGTTGCCTTACCTCGGTGTTAATATCATAAAAATAAAAAGGTGTACAGGTACCTGCCCTAAACCCGATTTCGTGCGTGTATCCCATAGAAAAATCATCCGTGAACTCGGTCTCTACCAAGTTCCTGTATGTAGCTGGAACATTCACTTTGTTATATCGAAGCCTGGCATAACTTATGGGTCTGTTGATCAGGTTTCCCAATTGCTTTTTTTCTTCCCGAAGTACATTTTTGTCCGATGTGGATACAAATGATGTGCTCAGTGAAACAATGCTATAATCTGCCACGGACTTGATCAAATAACGAAACTTGTTGTTGTTGGTGGATACATTTTTATCGTGGGCCGAATGCTTGGCAAACTGAAAAAAGAACATGGTCTTTATCGGGAATTTTTTATGGATGTCCACCAACTCAAAGAAATTATCGTAAGGGTCTTTTTTTAGCCTCAACAGGACAGAGAATCGCTCCCAAACATCCCTGAACCTAAAATTACCCAGATCCAACAAAAAGCCACCGAGAGTACGTGAAATTCCGCGCATGGCATAGGCGTGCGACGTAGTGACGTTAATAATAGAAGTGAAGCCGTAACTCTTTTCCTTGGTCTCCAAATCCGGGAAACGTTCTTTTAAAGCCTCTAATAGTTTGTAGGCCCAGAGATCAACCACAGGTAGTTCCAAAAAGTTATTTTGATAAGCTATGCTTTCCTTCACCGGAAACCGGCCCACACTATCCTTGACATGGGGCAAATATTCCTCATACCTGCTCAAAAGGAAAAAACTGGCCGAAAAAATATCATAGGGAATGGTACTCTTCTCTCCTGAATAAAAAAAACAGGGAATACCGTCCCAATCCGAAACCTTTATCTCCAAATCATTGATTCCCTGTTCGAACAAAAGGTCATTGCTCCTCACAAAAAACTCGTTCTGCAAGGGCTGTTTGGAATAAGTCATCTTGGGCCCATTATGCTTTATAAAGTCTTCGACCTTTGTGGTAAACCCCATCTCCACCCCCAAGATTTTTTCAAAAATTTGCTTGGCGGTATACGTTAATCGGTTGGTCACCTTATGGGTAAAAATCAATAACATAGGCAAAATGGGCTATAGAATTCCTTTGTCCGCAAAACTTACATATTGATTTCTGGCCAAAATCAAATGATCCAATATTTTTATATCCAAAATTTCGGAGGCTGTTTTCAGTTTTTTGGTTATCTGCTTATCGGCTATGCTTGGCTTCAAAGTTCCTGATGGATGGTTGTGGGCGAGAATAATCGCCACAGCTCCAAGTTCCAATGCCTGTCTCAAAACCAATCTAACATCCACCAGGGTTCCCGTGATGCCCCCTTTGCTCAACTGGGCTTTGTGCACAACCTTGTTGGAGTTGTTTAAATACACAATCCAAAACTCCTCGTGCGGAAGCTCCCCAATTAAAGGGTAAAGCAGTTCATAAGCGTCATGACTACTCTGTATTTTAATTATTTTGGAAGTATTCTCTAAGCGTCTTCTCCTACCCACTTCCAATGCAGCTGCAATGCTCACGGCTTTGGCCTCTCCAATCCCTTTGAATCGCATCAATTGGTTTACCGAGAGTTTGCCCAATTCATTCAAATTATGGTCCACGGAGGCCAAAATCCTTTTGGAAAGCTCCACGGCACTTTCGTTCCTGTTACCTGAACCGATCAAAATGGCAATTAGCTCGGCATCAGACAGTACAAAACTGCCTTTTTGCACCAGTTTTTCCCTTGGCTTGTCATCGTCTGCCCAATTTTTAATGGAAAAGGAAGCTAGTTTTTCTTGCATGGCCTAAAGATAGGAGAATAATTTTATGTAATTTCCATGATAAATCCTTCATCATGAAATCCCTTTTCAATACCGAGGCACATACCGAAATCTTGGCACGGGTCGACAAACTTTCAGATTCCTCCGAAGGTTTATGGGGCAAAATGAAGGTTGGTCAAATGCTACACCATTGCCAATATCCTTTAAAAATTTCTTTGGAACGGTATAATCCTCAAAACAAACCCAACCCCATACTGAAGCTTATGGGGAAGTTGTTCAAAAAAAGCCTTTACAACGATAAGCCTTGGCGACAGAATCTGCCAACCGCAAAAGGATTAATAGTGGTGGGGGACAAAAATTTTGACGAAGAAAAAAAGGTATTAGTTGGTTTGATCAACGATTTTCATCAGGAGAAAAATAGGAAAAAATGGGATCCCCACCCCGTTTTTGGTTCCTTTACCCATGAACAGTGGGGCCAGATGCAATACAAACATTTGGACCATCACTTGAGGCAATTTGGGGTTTAAGGATTATTGATAAGTAGCTATAGCTTCGTAGAACTCCACTTCGTCAACACCCATTTGTTGGCATATCCACTTGGCCCCTGCCAAATTGCTCAACTTTGTTGCACTTGAGGTTTCCAATAGCAGTTCTCCGTCGGGCGTATCCAAAAGGACTTCCCCATTCACTTCTTGATAATCCGGGGTTACATACGGCAGTTTTCTGATCGGGTTTTCCGATGCTTCTACGAGTTTCTTAACCACGACATCCTCATCATTATAAGTAATGCTTCCGCCCTTGACAATACTATCCACAAAAATGCGGTACTGCTCGGTGTAGTTTTCAAAATCCCCATAAGGCCCTTTACCATCCCATTCAATATCACTTAACAAAGCAATATTGGGTCGGTACAAGTGAAATTGAGGAGCATTATCCATTGCAGACAACGGAATATCACCCCCCTCGACCACAATAAAATCGTTTTGCTCGGTTAGGCGAATCCCATTCAAGGCCGACAATGCGTAGTCCACTTCAACATTATTATACTCCAATACATTTAAGATTATTGAGGCTACACCGGTTTTTCTCTGACTTCCAGCAATGACCACCCGCGTCTTGTATTTGGTCAGCTCGTACAGAAACTCGGCATAGGAATAAATTTTTAGACCCAATTCTTGGGCCTTTTCCAGTTCTGGATTATTGTTTTTTGCATTTGACCCCAGTACAACGGCTTCCAATTGTGGATGAATGTTACCGGGAAACCACCCCATATCATCTGGTAACAGTCCTTGCTCCTTCAACTTGGGCCTGAGCGATACTTCTATCGCTTCATCGCTACCAGTTACAACTTCTCCTTTTTTATGCAGAGCATGGGCCAAATTGAACATATTGACTTCGCCCAAACCTATAAAATGTACTCCCATTGATTTTAATTATCTGTCAAAAATAGCCAAAGCGGATACCATTCCAAACAAAGATGCTTCATATTAATTTCTATCTTGGCACTAAAATTTAAGTACAATGAACCTATCAGAGATCGAACCTAAGGAAATAATGCCCGGCTACCACGGAAAATTGGTGCACGGCGAACGCATGAGCTGGGTATTTTGGGATGTGGAAAAAGATGCAGAAGTACCCGAACACCAACACGATCACGAACAGATCATGCACGTGGTAGAAGGTGCTTTTGAGTTTACCTTGAATGGCGAAAAAGATACGTATGGACCGGGCGATGTAGTGATTATTCCATCCAACGCCCCGCATAGCGGAAAAGCATTGACAGCTTGTAAATTAATGGACATTTTTAGTCCCGTTCGAGAAGAATATAGGTAGCCATGAACATTTCACTCAAAGGAAAAAATGCCCTTGTGGGCGGAAGCAGCAAAGGTATCGGGGAAGCCATTGCAAGGCAATTGGCCAAAAGTGGAGCCAGTGTGACCCTAATGGCCCGTAGTGAAGAACTTATGCAGGCCATTGTGGGAGAAATGGATACAAGTCAAGGGCAAAAACACCAATATTTAGCAGTCGATTTTTCCAATTTTGAAACGTACAAATCCACTATTTCCACTTTTTTTGAACACAACACCATCGATATTTTGGTGAACAACACCCAAGGTCCCGAAGGTGGTGGGGCATTGGAAAAAAACGTTGAGGATTATCAGAAAGCTTTTGATCTTTTATTTAAATCAATAGTTTTTACCACAGAACTGGCCTTAAAGCACATGCAAAAAAACCAATGGGGCAGGATCATCAACATTGCCTCCATTTCTGTCAGAGAACCGTTAAATTATTTGGCATTGTCCAATACCATTCGAGCTGCTGTGGTTACATGGGCAAAAAGTCTGGCTTACGATGTGGCCAAAGATGGTATTACGGTAAACAGTACCTTAACTGGTTACTTCGACACGGACCGAATTGCCCAATTGAACGCCAAAAAAGCTGAAAAATTAGGAATTTCCCCAGATGAGGTGCGTGCCAACATGGAGGAACAGGTTCCTGTAAAACGGATAGGCAATCCTAAGGAGTATGGTTATTTAGTGGCATTTTTGGCTTCGGAACAAGCCGCTTTCATTACCGGAACCAATATTCCTATTGATGGAGGACTACTAAAATCTCTTTAAAAAACTGATTTATAATAAATTAAACCCCACAAAAACGATCAGATGTTCATTTTTTGAATACTTTTATTGAGTAACCAATAAAAATTCAACTCTATGAATTCAAAAGTTTTTTTGGTAGTCCGTATACTTTTGGGACTTTTTGTCCTAGTGTTCGGACTTAACAAGTTTTTAAACTTTCTACCTGCGGGTGGCGAAATGCCCGAAGCGGTCATGAACTATTTTGGTGCCCTGTCCTCCACTTACACCCTAAAATTAGTGGCCGTGGTCGAGGTATTGACCGGGCTTGCCCTGATCTTTAACAAGTATGGCGCCCTCATGGCGTTAATCTTGATGAGCGTTGCCGTAAACGCTTTTTTATTCCACATTACGCTCTCGCCAGATGGCCTTCCCCCTGCTCTTGCCCTCCTAATATTGAACATTGCTGTTCTGTATGGGTACAAGGATAGGTATAAGGAACTATTAAGGGCCTAAAACAAAAGACAGCTTTCTGTCAATTCGAGCGCAGTCGATAACCCATTGAACTCTGATAATCAATAGGTTTCGACTGCGTTCAACCTAACAAGACCCAAGTCCCAATACTTTTTAAACCATTTTCTTTTCATAAACTCATCCGCTCTTTAAAAATGTAGGATTGTCTGCGGGACACCTCCACTTCTTCTCCATTTTTTAGGGTAAGCTTTAATTTACCATTGAACCATGAAACTACATTTTCAATATAATTAGTGTTGACGATTTGCTGTCGATTGGCCCTAAAAAAAGAATCTTTGGGTAGCTTTTCTTCCACTTGATTGAGTGATTTGTACAGCATGGGTTTCTTGTTCTCAAAGTATACACGGGTGTAATTGCCCACAATTTCGAACAGGGATATATCTCCAATCTTTACCAGCCAACAGGATTCGCCATCCTTTATAAAAATTTGACTGTTCTCCGTCAGTTTATTATTCGTGGGTGTGTTTTCTTGCTTGGACACCATCTTGGCGCGAACCTTTTCCAAAGCCATATCAAAGCGTTTATTGCTCACGGGCTTTAGCAAATAATCCAAGGCATTGTACTCAAAGGATTTTATGGCATACTCATCGTAGGCCGTGGTAAAAACGGTAATTGGAACATCGTCCAGCATCTCCAAAAGGTCAAAACCATCCTTCTCGGGCATATTGATATCGAGGAACAAAAGGTCTGGGATTTCCGTTTCGATGAGTTCTGCTCCATCATCCACATTTCCAGCTTCACCTACCAGCTCCAAATCATCATGTAGTTTGATCAGCTCTTTTAATTCGTTACGTGCCAATCGGGAGTCTTCTACTATTACCGCTCTGATCTTCATACCAAGGGAATTTTGATTTGTGCCACTACCTCATCGGATATCTCCTCCAATTTAAAGGATGCGCGATCAGCATACAACAATTTCAATCGTTGTTCAATATTTTTCAACCCTAGCTGTGTGGAATCCTTGGAAATCTCCAATTTACCCGTATTTCTAACTTCAATGCGCAATTCGCCATCTTTCTTGGTAATTGCCAAAAATATCCTACCTCCATTTTTAAGGTTGGAAATACCATGCTTTACCGCATTTTCTATCAGCAATTGAATGATCATGGGGGGAATTCGTACATCGATCGTATCATCCTCCACCTGCTTTACAAACTCCAAGCGATCCTCAAACTGAATCTTGGATAGGTCTATATAGTTATCCACCACCTCCAATTCTTCACGAACGGGAATGTCGTTGATGTTGTTTTTGGTGAGTGAATATCGAATTATTTCGGAAAGTTTAGTCAGCATTTCCCTGGATTTATCCACATCTTCCAACATTAACCCACGAATATTGTTGAGGCTGTTGAACATAAAGTGTGGATTGATCTGCCCTTTTAACGTATTGAGTTGGGCTTGCTTCAAGCTTGTGTTCAACTCTAAACGCTCAATCCTATTTTGATTGAGCTTTAAGAGCAATTTGATGACCAAATAGGTGATTACCCAAGCTCCGACCAAGAAAACAGAGTTCAGTACCTGAACCATAATTTTGTCGTATCCCTCGAACATATGCAATTCGTTCTCGGTAAGGTCAGGGCCAAATTTTATGTAGATATATCCAAAAAATACATTCAACAAACCAAATAGCAAAGCTGCCAATAGGGTGGATATAATTATTTTGATGACTTCCTTGACACCAAAAGAATCGAAATGGACATTTCTTTTAAGGTACCATCTTAAAATAGAGGTTGAAAATACTCCAATAAAGATTCCGGCAACGATCGAGAATATGGTCATCTCAAAACTAATGCCCTGAGGAATCAAAATGGCTATGGAGTTAATAAAACCCCAACCAAGAAATTGAAGAACCCAAAATACAATATTCCTCTTTCGCGCGCTTAACTCCATTCCATCGAATCTGAACTGCCCAAATTTATATTAATCTCATGTTGTTAGACCTGATTTGCCTTATGCACCTAAGAGCTTTGGGTCTCTTTTCTTTTAAACGGATTGTAACACGGCTTTCTGTTGGGCAAAAAAGCAATCCACATCATAGTTAATCCCGAATAGAAAAAGGGAAAGTACTCCATATATTCCCATGTATTGAATTTTCCAAAAATTCCTATGGAAACGCCAAGAATACCCATGACGAAGACTACTTTTTGTTTAGTGTTCAGTTTTCTCATATTGATGAATTATGTAATCGCATTAGCGAGTTATAAAATAATGCTTACTAAAAGAGAGATAATCAACTTGGCTAGTGCTATCATGACTGTTAGGTTTTAGATTTTATTTCTGAAGCTAAAGTAATTGAAAGTTCTCATCTGTTGAATTGATGTATGACAAGTGGTAATTTTGATGCACCGAACGGCAAATCCAATTTATTTGCGCATAGAAACAACGCAACAACCTGATTATGAGTCTTATTTTATTTTTGGAGGGAATTTGGAAAACACTTTTTTCACTAGCTTCCTAAGTTTGTCTTCCCTAACACTAGGAGAAGCATTTTCCCGGAATCCGCTCTCGGCCACAGCCTGCCAAACAAGGGCATCCCTTTGCGCGTCTACCAAATCAAACTGAATGCTGCGCTGCATGTTGAAACTGCCCAAGGGCAATCCAACGGATATACCCCCACCTACATTTCTGCTACAGCCACCAATTCCTACACCTACATTATTATTTGGAGCACTCCTGTATTCATCGCTCATAATGTTGATCAAGAGTTCTGGTTCCTCGGCCAATCGGTAACCCCTTGTTTTTAAGGTTGAATCCATAGCACGTAGTAGCCGTTTTTCATCCAATTGGCTCAGCCCAGATTCCATGTCAGAATAATAATTGTATGTGGAGTAATTTGAAAAATCTACCGCCCTATCGTAGTCATAATTCACCTTAACGGAACCACAGGACATTAGTACCGAAACCAATATTATGGAAAGCAAATACCGCATGATGAGACTTTTGGGTTCTCCTAAATTTAATCAATATAATGATTGTAAAGGCAGAAGAAAATACTTTATTCGTTCAATAGCTTCCAAAGTCTATCCTTAAGCTGTTGTATTCCCAATCCGCTTACTGATGATATGAACATATATGGAACATCCTTAAAATCCTCTTTCATGTCCTCATCCATTTCATCAATAAGTTCCTGGTCCAGCATATCGCATTTGGAAATGGCCACCAATCTTTCCTTGTCCAACAATTCCGGATTGTACCTTCTAAGCTCATCCAAAAGTATGTTGTACTCCTGACTGATGTCCTTGCTATCCGCCGGAATTAAAAACAATAGCGTAGCATTACGTTCAATATGTCGCAAGAAGTAATGTCCCAGTCCCTTGCCTTCGGCAGCACCTTCAATAATCCCTGGAATATCGGCCATTACAAAACTTTGAAAGTCTCGATATTCCACAATGCCCAAGTTGGGTTTTAAGGTAGTAAACTCGTAATTGGCAATTTTAGGCTTTGCCGAAGTCATTACGGAGAGTAGGGTGGATTTTCCCGCATTGGGAAAGCCTACAAGACCAACATCGGCCAAAACCTTAAGCTCCAAGGTAAGATGTCCCTCTTGCCCCTTAATGCCGGGCTGGGCATACCTCGGGGTCTGATTGGTGGCACTTTTAAAATGCCAGTTCCCCAAACCGCCCATACCGCCTTCCAGTACAATTTTTTCTTCGCCGTCCTCGGTAATCTCAAAAAGTATCTCGTTGGTCTCGGTATCCCTTACCACGGTGCCCAAAGGCACTTCCAAATAAACATCCTCGCCATCGGCCCCAGTGCTACGGCTTTTGCTTCCGTGCTCGCCGTGGCCTGCTTTAAAATGCTTTTTAAACTTGAAATGGACCAGCGTCCACAGGTTTTTGTTCCCTTTGACTATAACATGACCTCCGCGACCACCATCACCACCATCGGGACCTCCTTTGGCCACATACTTTTCGCGACGTAAATGCGCAGACCCCTTACCTCCGTTTCCGGAAGAAATGTGCACCTTTACATAATCGACAAAATTTCCTTCGGTCATATTTTAATATAAAAAAGTCTTTGTTAGGAATCAATTACAAGGAGTCGATCACTTTGCTCAAACGCTCGGTAATCTCATCGATATCCCCAATCCCGTTTACAGAGTGGAATTTACCCTGCTTTTCGTAATATGCTTTTAAGGGAGCCGTTTTCTCATTGTATTCATCAAAACGGTTACGGATCTTGCTCTCGTCCTGATCATCGGAACGGCCGCTACTTTTGCCGCGCTCCAACAAGCGGGCTACCAAAACATCATCCTCAGCCTCAAGGGCGATGGTTGCATTTATTTTCATGTCCTTGGATTCCAAGAAATTGTCCAATGCTTCTGCCTGGGCAGCGGTTCGCGGAAATCCATCAAAAATAAAACCTGCCGCCTCTGGACTTTTCTCCACTTCGTCTTTTAGCATATCTATGGTTACTTCATCTGGCACCAAATCACCTTTATCAATATAAGATTTGGCCAAATTTCCAAGCTCGGTTCCGTTTTTAATGTTGTAACGGAACACATCTCCAGTAGAAATATGTTTCAAATTATACTTTTCCTTTAGGAACCCTGCTTGGGTACCTTTTCCTGCTCCTGGCTTTCCAAAAAGCACTAGGTTGATCATATCTGTTTGATTTAATTGGTAAACTTCTCTTAGATTTCGGCCCAGCTCGTTATAATCCAGCCCATACCCCACAATAAAATGGTCGGGGATCTCCAGACCCACATAATCTATGGCATATTCACCATTGTATACATCCGACTTATAAAATAGTGTGCCGATTTTAAACTCTTTCACATTGGTATTGGAGAATAGATGGACCAACTCTTTCAAGGTTCGGCCTGTATCCACAACATCTTCCAAAATAATGACGCTCTTTCCTTCAATTTCATCAGGAACATCCAAAAGGGTCTCTACAATACCTGTTGACGTTAAACCCTGATAAGAACTCAACCTTACAAAAGAAACCTCGCAGGGATACTGGTAAGCTTTAAGAAAATCTGCCACAAACATAAAGGCCCCATTGAGCACCCCTACGAACAAGGGTGTTTCATCCTTGTAATCGGCGGCAATTTCCTTGGCCATTTTAGCTATGGCCGCAAGGATTTCCTCTTCTTTTATATAGGGCTTAAAAAACTTATCGTGGAGCTTAATCAATGTTCTCAAGTTATGGTCAGGTTGGCAAAGATAATATTTTTAAAGCTGCTAAGCCCTCACATCTTTTATAGCCTCGTGGATTTCATGTATTTTTGCTGACATTCAATTTACAAATCAATGCAATTTTTCTCTTCCGACTTTAAATTAGGGGTTTTAGGTGGTGGACAATTGGGCAAAATGATGCTCTACGAAACCCGAAAATGGGACATACAAACCAAGGTGATGGATGCTTCGGCCGAAGCTCCTTGCAAAATAGCCTGCAACGAGTTTGTTCAAGGTAGTTTGATGGATTTTAATACCGTCTACAATTTTGGGAAGGATGTGAATGTCCTCACCATAGAGATTGAAAACGTAAATGTGGACGCCCTTGAAAAGTTGGAACACGAGGGAATCAAAGTCTATCCACCAACAAAAACCTTGAGGACCATTCAAAATAAAGCGGTCCAGAAATTGTTTTATACCGATCACGGTATCCCAACAGCTCCTTTTACACGGTTTGCCTATACCTCTGAAATTGAAGACAGCATTAGCAACGGAGGGCTTTCACTTCCTTTTGTTTGGAAGAGTGCCCAATTTGGGTACGACGGACAGGGTGTAAAGGTGGTCCGCAAGATGGAGGATCTTAAGGACCTGCCCAATGTGGAATGCATTGCCGAAAAAATGATCGATTTTAAAAATGAATTGGCCGTAGTGGTAGCCAGAAACACCAAAGGTGAGGTAAAAACCTATCCGGTGGTGGAGATGGAGTTTCACCCAGAGGCCAATCAAGTGGAATACGTAATCTGCCCTGCACGAATTGATGATGCCGTGGCCAAAAAGGCCCAAGAAGTTGCCTTAAAAGTTTCGGAGCATATAAAACACGTGGGATTGTTGGCCGTGGAAATGTTTCAGACCAAGGATGACCAAATTCTGGTGAACGAATCCGCCCCAAGACCACACAATAGCGGACATTACAGTATTGAAGCAGCATACACCAACCAGTTTGAGCAACATATCCGTGCCATTTTAGGGTTGCCACTTGGGAAAACGGACAGCAAAGTGGCCGGAATTATGGTTAATTTGGTAGGAGCCGAAGGCCATACTGGTGATGTGGTTTACGAGAACATCGAAGAAATATTGGGGATGGATGGGGTTACACCGCACATTTATGGTAAAAAACAAACCCGTCCATTTCGTAAAATGGGTCATGTAACCATTGTGGACGAGAATATGGCCAGAGCTCGGGAAGTAGCCCAACAGGTAAAAGAAACGATTAAAGTGATAAGCAAATAAGATATGAGCAAAGTAGCTGTAATTATGGGAAGCACAAGTGACCTTCCCGTTATGCAAGACGCCATCGATATATTGAAGGAATTGGGTGTTGCCGTGGATGTGGACATTGTGTCCGCCCACAGGACCCCAGAAAAACTCTTCAGCTTTAGTAAAAGTGCCCACACCAATGGCTATTCCGTAATTATTGCCGGGGCCGGTGGAGCAGCACATTTACCGGGAATGGTAGCATCGTTATCGCCCCTTCCTGTTATCGGAGTTCCGGTAAAAAGTAGCAATTCCATTGATGGTTGGGATTCCGTCCTGTCCATTTTACAAATGCCCGGTGGGGTTCCCGTGGCCACCGTAGCTTTAAACGGAGCAAAAAATGCCGGAATTCTTGCGGCACAGATTATCGGAAGCTCCAATAGTGATATTATGGACAACATTATTTCCTATAAAGAGGGACTTAAGGAAAAAGTAATCAAAGGTGCCGAAGAGGTAAAGAAAACATTCCAGTAGCAAACCTTGGTTGATTATGAACTATAATCAAATTGGCATATTATTGGGGATTTGTGCTATTGCTTTTCTGGGCATAACCCTAAAAAAAGTGAACAATCCCTATATAAGAGGTATTTGGAAAAGTGGTCTTTTGGTTTTCGTCCTATATGCAGCTCTTTTAATTTATGTTGAAATACGTTGGCAATTCATTTCAGATTATGTCAGCAAATATGATGTCAACGGAAATGGCTTCGTGGACCTGAACGAGTATTCTGATCAAGCCATTGGCGCCATGAATAAAATGACCAGTAGCGCCAAAGAAAAAAGCTATGCCGCCTTAACCATGGCTGCATTTTCCTCCATTATCGGTTTTGCCTATTTAGTGAGTGATTGGGCAGTAACCCATTTTAAAAACAAAGAACAGAAGTAACACATATGAACAATCCATTATTTGAAGTTTTTGACAAGGCTCCTTTTTCAAAAATAAAGAACGAACATTTTAAACCCGCTTTTCTTCAGGCCATCGAGGATACCAAAAAGGAAATCGACACTATTGTGAATAATCCAAAGCCGCCCACTTTTGAAAATACTTTGGAAGCCTTGGATTTTTCAGGTCAGCAATTGGACCGTATTTCCAGTATCTTTTTCAATTTGAATGCTGCGGAAACCAACGAGGAAATTCAGGAAATAGCTCAGGAAGTATCTCCCCTTTTGTCAGAGTTCAGCAATGACATCACTCTAAATGAAGGGCTTTTTGAGCGTATCAAAACTGTTTACGAGCAACGAGATTCGTTGGACCTCACCCAAGAGCAACAAACGCTTCTGGAAAAGAAATACAAGAATTTTAGTAGAAATGGTGCCAATCTTAAGGAAGAGAACAAAAAACGCCTTCGAGAAATAGATACAGAACTCTCCAAATTAAAACTCACATTTGGCGAGAATGTGTTGGCCGAGACTAACAAATATGAAATGTTGCTTACAGATGAAAAAGATGTGGAAGGGCTTCCCGATGGCACCAAAGAAGCAGCGGCCCAACTAGCTGAATCCAAAGAAAAGCAGGGCTGGTTGATTACCTTGGACTACCCTAGCTATATCCCGTTTATGAAATACGCCAAGAACCGGGAGTTGCGCAAGGAACTGTCCATGGCCTTTGGCAGCAAAGGATTTCATAATGATGAATTGGACAACCAAGAAAACGTAAAGCGCATTGCAAATCTTCGTCACGAAAGGGCAAATTTATTAGGCTATAAAACCCATGCACATTTTGTGCTAGAAGAACGTATGGCCGAGACCCCAGAAAAAGTGATGGCTTTTTTGAACGAACTTTTAGAGAAATCCAAACCAGCCGCCGAAAGGGAATTTGCCGAACTGGAAGCTTTTGCCAAGGAACTGGACAACATTGACCGTTTGGAAAAATGGGACAGTGCCTATTATTCCGAAAAATTGAAGCAAAAACTGTTCAATTTGGACGATGAAAAGCTGAAACCCTACTTTAAGCTGGAAAATGTAATCAACGGGGTGTTCCAAGTTGCGGAAAAACTTTTCGGGCTTACGTTCAAAGAAGTGGACAATGTGGACAAATACCACGAAGATGTAAAAACCTTTGAGGTTTACGAAAACGACAAATTCATCTCCTTGTTTTATGCCGACTTCCACCCCAGACCCGGAAAACGTGGTGGTGCATGGATGACCTCTTACAAACCACAATATACCTTGGGCGGAAAAAATAGTAGGCCGCATATTTCCAATGTCTGCAATTTCACCAAACCTACAAGTTCCAAACCATCCTTGCTCACCTTCAACGAAGTGACAACGCTTTTTCATGAATTTGGGCATGCCCTGCACGGCATGTTGGCCAATACCACCTACCCTAGCCTATCCGGAACTTCCGTATACTGGGACTTTGTGGAACTACCCAGCCAAGTAATGGAAAATTGGTGCTACGAAAAAGAAGCCTTGGAACTTTTTGCGCATCATTACGAAACAGGCGAATTGATTCCGATGGGGTTGGTAGAAAAAATAAAGGAGTCCGCCACCTTTCAAGAGGGTATGGCAACGGTTCGCCAGTTAAGCTTTGGACTGTTGGATATGGCTTGGCATGGTAAGGACCCATCAAGCATCAAAGATGTAAAAGCTTACGAAACGCAAGCCTTTGAAAGCACCAACTTGTTCCCAGAAACACCGGAAACCTGCATGAGCACATCTTTCGCTCACATTTTCCAAGGTGGCTATTCTTCTGGCTACTATAGTTATAAATGGGCCGAGGTATTGGATGCAGATGCCTTTGCCTTTTTCAAGGAAAATGGGATTTTCAGTAGAATGGTTGCCGACAAATTCAAAGAACATGTCCTATCCAAAGGTGGCACGGAAAACCCGATGGAACTATATAAGCGTTTTAGGGGAGCAGAACCTAATATTGACGCCTTGTTGAGGCGGGCAGGACTGGTAACTAAATAACAAGGGTTTTTTATACCAATTTGGAACCGCAACAAGAAAAGTGGTGGAAATTCACTATCTTTTTGAGTAAATTGTATTACCTGACCCATAAAGCTTGAGAGTTCCCATAATAAATAATGAAGGCTTGTTGTGTTACAACCAACCCCGAAGTATATGAAAAATTGGGACATTGAGGATTTTGGACCAGATAGTTTGTTTACGGAAACCATCAAACTAGCCAAAGTAGGCATCTATGAACTTAACATAGCTACCAACGAAATCTATTGGAGCGATGTTACCCGCGAAATCACCGAAGTTCCTGATGATTTTGAGCCATCTTTGGACAATCTTGCTTCCTTTTTTAATGAAGGACACTACAGGGATATGGCACGTGATGCCATGCAAAATGCCATCTCAAAAGGCAAACCTTATGATTTGGACATGGAGGTTGTCACAGCGAAAGGCAACATTAAGTGTGTTCGTAATGTGGGGAATCCAAAAATGGAAAATGGGGTTTGTGTAAAATTATTCGGTTTCCTCCAAGACATTACCGAAAGGAAACAGACACAAGTTGAGCTTACCAAAAAAATCCAACAACTCAATCTTGCCGAACAATTATCCCAAATTGGCTATTGGGAATGGGATATTTTGGCCGACAATATTATTTGGTCGGACAACCTATATCGCATATTTGGCCTGGAAGTGGGCACTCCCATCCATTTTGAACGCGTTGTCGAAGCGATACATCCCGATGACCGAAAAACTTTTCGTGAGAATGCCCAAGAGTTTATCGACGAGAAACGGTTTCGAAAATTTATGCACCGCATAATTCACGAAGATGGTAGTGTCCATACAGTTGAGTTGATTGGGGAGCTCATCATGAATCAACATGGCGATGTGGTAAAAATGATCGGAACCACACAGGATATTACCGAACACCGAATGTCCGAAATCAAGTTTAGAGGTTTATTGGATTCCGCACCGGATACCATGGTCATTGTTGATCGAAAAGGTATCATCCAATTGATCAATAAGCAGGCAGAGAAAATGTTTGGCTATAAATCATCGGAACTTATAGACGAACATGTGACCGTTCTCGTCCCAAAACGACTTTGGGACACTATGGAATATTATGCTGAGACATTTTTTAAAGCCCCAAAACATACCGGGCTTCCTGCGGACCTTGATTTTTTTGTACAAAACAAATCAGGTTTCCAAATACCCGTCCAAGTTACCCTAAGCCCCCTGGAAACCTCCGAAGGCCTTCTGGTATCGATTGCCGTCAGGGATATTACGGTTCAAAAACAGGCAGCGCATCGAATTATGGAGACCAACAAAAGTTTAAAGGAATCGGCCAAGCGACTCAAGGCCCAAAATCGCCAATTGGAAGAGTTCAACCAAATCACATCGCACAATTTGAGATCCCCGGTAAGCAATCTCAATGCCCTATTGGATATTTACAAAACAGAAAACAATTCCAAAACCAAGGAAATGATCATCGGTAAAATTGAGTCAGTTACAAAACATCTTACATGGACCTTGGACACCCTTGTGGAATCCTTGCTCATTAAAAAAAGTGCTCAACAATCTTTAGAAAAAAGCTATTTCGACAAAACATTGGAAAGAACAAAAGAGATGCTCGCGGCCGAGATTTTAAAGACCAATGCAGTCATTACCTCTGATTTTTCCGAAGCTCCCACCGTGATGTACAATAAAATCTATTTGGAAAGTATTTTCATTAATCTGATCAGCAATTCCTTAAAATACAAGGCGAAAGACAGGGCTCCCGAAATTTTTGTCAAATCGAGGATAAACGATGGAAAGGTACAGCTGGAATTTAAGGACAATGGTTTGGGAATCAATCTTAAAAAGAACGGGCACAAACTCTTCGGGTTCAGCAAAGTTTTTCATAGAAACGATGACGCCAAAGGTGTTGGGTTATTTATAACAAAGGCCCAGGTTGATGCCATGGGCGGAAAAATTTGGGCCAAGAGCGAAGAAGGCAAAGGCACTTCTTTTTTTATAAATTTATAACTGATGATGATTATGAAACCAGTTAATGTCTTTGTGGTCGATGATGATGACATCTATCAATTTACAATCGGAGTAACACTTAAAAACATTCCAGCAGTGCGTTCTACCCGCACCTTTTCCGATGGTGCAGAAGCGCTGGAATATATAGTAATGCACCAGAATAACGATGATGAATTACCAGACATCATCTTTTTGGATATTAACATGCCCGTATTGGATGGGTTCCAATTTATGGAAGAGTTTATCGAACTGCGCCCTAAATTGAACAAAAGCATCAAAGTATATATGGTTTCCTCTTCGATGGACCCCAAGGATATCAAAAAGGCGGACAGAATTGAAGAAATATCCGATTATTTGATAAAACCTTTAGACTCAAAACATATCAGGGAAATCCTGTCGGAAATATCATAATACAGGAATATGTGTTCAACAGTTTTATCAACTTGCCTTTTAAGCATTAAAATGATATAGATCAAAACTCCCATTCTATGAGAACCTTTTTTGCGTAAGAATTGAACTATCTGGACTGAACCTTTGCGCTTTGTCAGGCTATTGCGTTTTATGCGTCCAATCCATTTTTAGACCATATTAAATATATACCCAAAAACCATTACATTTGGTAATTCGATAAGAATATGGCCAAGCACAAACTTCAACCGGACAATTGGGTAAATCAATATGCCGATTACCTGTTCAACTATGCAGTTTCTCGTGTAAGCGATGCTGAAATTGCAAAGGATTTGGTACAGGAAACCTTTTTTGCGGGCCTCAACTCGGCCAAAAACTATAAAGGTGATGCCGCCGAACGCACTTGGCTGGTGTCCATTTTAAAAAGAAAGGTCATTGACCATTACCGAAAAATAAATTCAAAAAAAGGGAAAGCAGAGGTGCGTATCAACTATAGCTCCGATTCAGATGGGGAAGGGGATTGGCTAGAGCAGCATGTGGCCGACCCTTACAGCCGTGATGGCGGCAATAAACTTGAAAATGAGGAGTTGGGCGCTGCCATTCAGGACTGCATTTCAAAATTGCCCCAAAAACAGGCATTGGTCTTTAAATTAAAGACCATTCAAGGAATGAGCACTGAAGATGTTTGTAATGAACTTGATATAAACCCGTCCAACCTTTGGGTGATGGTCCATAGGGCACGAACGGCGCTCATGGGTTGTTTAAATGAAAATTGGTTTTAGGTATGAAGATTTCATGTAAAGAAGCATCATGCATCTGTGATAAATCCCAGTATAAGGAAGCGACTTTATGGGATATCATAAAACTGCGCTTACACCTTTTATACTGTAAAGTTTGCAGAGGATACTCCAAAAAGAACGGAAAACTGACCTCGCTATGCGACCGAGCCGGACTTACCATGCTATCGGAAGACGAAAAAAAGCAAATGAAAAAAGAACTCGAAGAAAAACGCTAAAAGTAATTTTCTGTTGCCCAAAATAAACAGAACCAAAAAATGGGGATGGCCTCTACCCAAAACATTACAAAGTATTTGGATTTTATCTGTTTGTCCGATACAAGTACAAGGATAAGCAAAACAGACAATACTAAACGCAACACAACCTCCAGTTGATGTACCTCATCCTTCAAAAAAGTCAACAGAAAAAAAGTTAGGGTCAATCCCATTCCCAATCGCTTTGTGTTTTTAGTGCCCAAGACCTGCGGCAAAGTTCGGAGACTTCTATGATCCCATTGCATATCCCTAATTTCAAACGGCAGTATCAAGACCAAAACCAAGAACATTCTTTGAATAAAGGTTACCACAAAGTCCCAGTCCAAGGTCATTTTCGCATCCAAAACAGGCAACAAAACCGTAAAGCCTGCCCAAACAAAGGCCACAATATAAATTTTAAGTCCCGCCAAATTCCTTAGGTTTTTGGCCCGCGGCAATAACGGAACTGCATATAAAGCGGATAACACGCCCAAAACTATGGTCGCCACCCAAATTTCCTTATCCAATTGGATCAAAAAATAGATAGCGAACACAAAAGAAATAAAGCTAAAAACCTGAATGATTTTATGATAGGCATTGGACACAATCAAATATTTGTAGGCCTCTACCCCATATTTGATGAAATTGTAGCAAACAATCACACTAAAAAAAATAAAGCCCAAAAGATTGAGACCCGACGAACTCCCCAAAAGGTGAAAGGTAACACCAGCCATGGAAATAACAGCAACAGCCACATGGATGCTAGCATCCAAGTAAAAATCAAAAATAGCTTTTAGGGTTCGCATGAGTTAAAATCCAATCTCTTTTACCAAAGGTTAACTTGTAGTTAACAACTTTGGTTCAGAGTCTTTCAAAATTGACCATTTTCATCGAATTAATCCCTAATTTTGTGCACTTTATTGGATTGAACATGAACACAGAGGTTTTTGCCGCCAGACACATTGGCATCACAGAAAGAGACTTGCCCCACATGCTCAAAACCATTGGGGTGGAAAGCATGGAACAGCTCATTTACGAGACCATTCCCGATGACATCAAATTAAAGAAACCATTGGATCTTCCGAAGGGTATCAGCGAACACGAGTTCCTGAGCCACCTAAACGAACTGGCCAAGAAAAACAAGGTTTTTAAAACCTATATCGGCTTAGGGTACCACGAGACCCTGACACCATCGGTCATCAAAAGGAATATTCTGGAAAATCCCGGATGGTACACGGCCTACACACCCTACCAAGCCGAGATTGCCCAAGGTAGGTTAGAAGCACTTTTGAATTTCCAGACGATGGTTGCCGACCTTACTGGCATGGAAATCGCCAATGCTTCGCTTTTGGATGAAAGTACCGCTGCCGCTGAAGCCATGAGCATGTTGTTCGAGCTTCGCAGTCGACAACAAAAAAAGGACGGTGCCGTAAAGTTTTTCGTTTCTGAAGAAATACTGCCACAAACCTTGAGCTTACTGGAAACACGAGCCATACCCTTAGGCATAGAATTGGTTGTAGGAAATCATGAAGGTTTTGATTTTTCAGATGAATACTATGGTACCTTGCTGCAATACCCGGGGAAACATGGTCAAGTAAACGATTATGCCTCCTTTGTGAAAAAAGCCAAGGCAAACGAAATAAAGGTGGCGGTTGCAGCCGATATTTTGAGTTTGGTAATGCTTACCCCTCCTGGTGAATGGGGCGTGGATGCCGTAGTGGGAACCACCCAACGTTTTGGGATTCCATTAGGTTATGGCGGCCCACATGCCGCTTTTTTTGCCACCAAAGAAGCTTATAAAAGAAATATTCCCGGAAGAATTATCGGAATCACTAAAGATACCGATGGCAACCCAGCCCTACGAATGGCACTTCAAACTAGGGAACAACACATAAAAAGGGATAAAGCAACTTCCAATATCTGTACCGCACAAGTACTTTTGGCAGTTATGGCCGGAATGTATGCGGTTTATCACGGTCCGGAAGGCTTAAAATATATTGCCGGAAAAGTTCATCATCAAACCAAAAAATTGGCCAATACCTTGGAAAATTATGGGTTTGAGCAATTGAACACCGCTTATTTTGATACCATTCAAGTAAAAGTTAAAAACACAGAGCGACTTAGGGAAATAGCAGAGAGCAAAAGCATCAACCTTTATTATATTGATGATGCAACGGTTTCCGTTTCTTTGAACGAAGCTGTTTCCGATACGGATGTAAATGTATTGGTATCTTGTTTCTTGGAATCTCAAGAACTAAAGGAAAAAACCTCGGCAAACATTGAATTGGAAGAGATCATTCCTGCCCATTTGCAAAGGCAAGCTCCGTTTATGGAGCACGAAGTATTCAACTCCTACCATTCTGAAACGGAGTTGATGCGATATATCAAAAAATTGGAACGGAAGGATTTGGCATTGAACCACTCCATGATCTCTTTGGGAAGTTGCACTATGAAGCTGAACGCTGCTTCGGAAATGCTGCCTTTAAGCTGGCCAGAATGGGGTAACATACACCCTTTTGTACCCGTAAACCAAGCGCTAGGCTACCAAGAGGTGCTAAAATCGCTTGAAGAACAATTAAATATAATTACCGGGTTTTCGGCCACTTCCCTTCAGCCCAACTCGGGTGCCCAGGGGGAATACGCTGGTTTGATGGTCATCCGTGCCTATCACGAATCACAGGGAGAAGGGCACCGGAACATTTGTCTAATTCCTGCTTCGGCACACGGAACCAACCCTGCTTCGGCAGTAATGGCCGGCATGAAAGTGGTAGTGACCAAAACCGATGAAAAAGGTAATATCGACATTGTTGATTTGGAGGAAAAGGCAGAGAAACATGCAGAGAACCTTGCTGCATTGATGGTCACCTACCCTTCCACCCACGGTGTATTTGAATCATCCATAAAACAAATCACAAAACTTATCCACAATAACGGTGGGCAGGTGTATATGGATGGTGCCAACATGAATGCCCAAGTAGGATTGACCAATCCTGCAACGATCGGAGCCGATGTTTGTCACCTGAATCTACACAAGACCTTTGCCATCCCTCATGGTGGTGGTGGCCCTGGAGTAGGGCCCATTTGTGTTGCCGAGCATTTAAAACCATTCTTGCCAACAAACCCTGTTATTGAAACGGGGGGTGAAAACGCAATAACCGCTATTTCCGCTGCACCATGGGGAAGTTCGTTGGTTTGCTTGATTTCTTACGGATACATTAAAATGTTAGGGACTGGAGGACTTACCAAAGCCACCGAAGCGGCAATCCTTAATGCCAATTACATTAAAGGTCGCTTAAAAGATAAGTTTGATGTACTTTATACCGGCGAGCGTGGACGTGCGGCCCACGAAATGATCATTGACTGCAGACCTTTTAAAGCCAATGGAATTGAAGTGACCGATATTGCCAAACGTCTTATTGATTACGGATTCCATGCACCAACCGTTTCTTTTCCCGTTGCTGGCACAATGATGATAGAGCCCACCGAAAGTGAAAGTCGTGCAGAGTTGGACCGTTTTTGTGATGCCTTGCTATCCATCAGAACAGAGATTGATGAAGCTTCTGCCGACGAAACGGATAATGTTTTGAAAAATGCTCCGCATACCTTGGGTATGTTAACAAGTGATGCCTGGGGCCATCCGTACAGTAGGGAAAAAGCCGCCTTTCCATTGCCTTATGTGGCCGAAAATAAGTTTTGGCCCAGCATTAGAAGAACTGATGAAGCATTTGGGGATCGTAATTTGATGTGCACTTGTGCGCCTATAGAAGATTACATAGAAGCCTGAAAACCATTATAAACATTAGAAAAAAGCCTTGGTTCCAAAATAAGACCAAGGCTTTTTTCATATCCTGCAATATATAAGGTATCTTTTGAACATTGTACTATTTATTATGCATGCATAGCATTGTTGACTATATATCTTAACTTGTTATGATTAAAACCTCCAGATAAGATGAAAATTGGCATTACAGGTACCGGAAGCTATATTCCATCCATTGTAACCAAAAACGAAGATTTTTTGCATCATAAGTTTATGGAGACCGATGGATCTCCATTTGAACAACAGAACAATGTAATCATTGAAAAGTTTAAGGCCATAACAGGCATCGCCAACCGAAGGTATGCCAAACCCGATTTAAAAACTTCGGACATCGGTTTTTTGGCGGCTGAAGAAGCCATTGGCAATGCTGGGATTGATAAAGAAGAACTTGATTACATCATATTTGCCCACAATTTTGGTGACCTCACTCCTGGAAAAATCCAAGGGGACACTTTACCCAGTCTAGCAACCCGTGTGAAGCGTTTGTTGCGTATCAAAAATCCTAAATGTGTGGCCTACGACCTAATTTTTGGTTGCCCAGGATGGATTGAGGGTATGATTCAGGCTACCGCATTCATCAAAAGTGGTATGGCCAAAAAATGTTTGGTAATCGGCGGGGAAACCCTTTCCAGAGTAGTGGATCAACACGACCGTGATAGTATGATTTTCTCCGATGGCGCCGGAGCTGCCATTTTAGAGGCCAATTCGTCAAACGGTGAAATATTGTCCCATGCCTCGGCAACTTACGCCAACGAAGAGGCCTATTATCTATATTTTGATAAATCCAACAGCTCCGAAGCGTGCAAGGATACCCGGTACATAAAAATGCAAGGACGTAAAATATATGAGTTTGCCTGTATCAACGTACCCAATGCGATGGCTTCTTGTTTAGACGATAGTAGGGTTAGCATAGATGATGTCAAAAAAGTCTTCATTCATCAAGCCAATGAAAAAATGGATCAGGCCATCATCAAAAGATTTTATAAAATCTATGGGAAAACGGTTCCCGAAAATGTAATGCCCATGAGTATTCAAGATTTGGGCAATAGTTCCGTAGCCACCGTCCCTACCCTTTACGATATGGTACTTAAAGGCAAACTGCCCGAACATGAAGTGAAAAAAGGAGATGTTGTTATATTTGCGAGTGTTGGTGCAGGAATGAACATCAACGCTATTGTTTACAGATGTTGAAATGTTTGGAAAACATGTTCCAGTATCAAGTTCAAACTCAAGTATCAAACCCAATAACATAAAAACTAATTTGGGATATATGATTTGTTTTTTGGAATTTTAGCGCATGTACGAAAACAACTTTCCCAACAAACGCTACAAGCACACCTTGGCGTTTCTGCAAAAGCATATCGATATTTCTGAATCTATTTTGGATCTTGGGGTAGAGAATCCCTTTGCTGAAATAATGAAATCCAATGGATATAATGTAGAAAACACCTCGGGTGAAGATTTGGATATAGATTTTCAAAACGTTGCACAATCAGATGCTGATGTGGTGACCGCTTTTGAAATATTTGAGCATTTGGTGGCCCCCTTTAATGTTTTGAAAGCGATAAAAGCCGAAAAATTGGTAGCGAGCATTCCCATGCGATTATGGTTTTCACCGGCATACCGAAGCAAGACCGACCCTTGGGACCGTCATTATCACGAATTTGAAGATTGGCAATTTGATTGGCTTTTGGATAAAGCGGGTTGGACCATAAAAGACTCCGCCAAATGGACGAACCCGACCAAAAAAATTGGGGTGCGGCCCATACTCCGGTATTTCACAAACCGATATTACATTGTTTATGCTGAACGTGTGCGATAGAAAGATAAAGGGTAAAGGGCCAAAAGGTAAATAAAGTACAAGTTCAAGCATCAAGTGCAAAAACAAAGAGAAAAGAAAGAAGAGCAAAGAATCAAGACACAAGACTTCGTCCATCGTGCTTCGGACATCAGACATCTAAAACTAGACCAAACTTCTTTGGGATAAGTGACCATATTTTTGGAATTTTAGCAAATGCGAATCAGTATCGTTATTCCCGCGCACAATGAGGCTGCTTTTTTAAAAGATTGCCTGGATTCTTTTGTGGCTCAAACCTATTTGCCCAATGAAATTATTGTGGTGGACGACAATTCTTCGGACGATACTTTTAAAATTGCCCAAAGCTATGCGCAAAAATACAACTGGATCAAAGTTTTGCAACGCAACTCAACTGATAAGCATGTTCCCGGAAAAAAAGTAATTGACACCTTTAATTTTGGTTTGGAACACACCTTGGAATACGACTTCATCGGAAAGTTTGATGCCGATATCATCCTGCCAAACAACTACTTTGAGCTTATAGTCAATCAATTTAAGGCCAATTGGAAACTGGGCATGTGCTCAGGGCTTTTATACATCAAAAAAGCGGGTGATTGGGTGTATGAAAACATTGCGGACAAAAACCATATTCGAGGCCCCATAAAATTATATCGCAAAGCCTGTTTCAACAAAATTGGCAGATTACGCCCTGATGTAGGCTGGGACACCGTGGATACCCTTTTGGCAAAATACCACGACTTTGATACCTTAACCCTACCCGAACTAAAGGTAAAACACCTCCGCCCTACCGGACATGGTTACAGTTCCAAAAATCATCAAACCAAAGGCGTGGCCATGTATAAAATGCGTTACGGGATTGTTCTCACCAAAATAGCCGCTTTAAAAATGGCTTGGCAGACCAAAAACCCAGGTTTGTACTTCCAAGCAGTTTTTGGGTACTTCAAAGCATTCTTCCAAAAACAACCTCGGTATGTTTCCAAGCAAGAGGGAAAATTCATCAGGAGCTATCGTTGGAAGGGCATTTGGTCTAAATTTTCATAAAAACTAACTGTACACCTTCATCCATCAATTGAAAACGGGCCTTCGTCAATCAACAAGGCTTTGCTATAGGTGAAACTAGTATTTTGTTGGCGCAAAAGAATTTGCATAAAGTAAATCCATTTATAAACCAAACAATACTATAGCGTATGTATCCTTCTATCCCCAACCCAGTTGACTTAAAAAGAATATGCAAAGCTTATACGGCTTTGGAAGCCATTCTTATACTCAACCAAATGATAGGAAATAGCAGATACAAAAAAAATCACGACAACCCCAAGGGGGAGAATTTTTCTTTCTTCCTAGAATTCAATATGCACATGGGGATCGTTTTTGGTGAACAGGGAACCTGCATTGTTGGCTTCTATTACGATTGTGACCTTATCGACCGTTTTGAAGACGCCCATAAAGAAATCCTTAGGAAAGAGGAAGAACTCGAAAGAAAAAAACATAAATGGTGGATGTTTAAAAAATTTGAACCTAAACCCGTGTGGGATATTTTCTATAATGTGGATGATTTGTCCGTAGAGATTGAAAAATTGATGGAAGAACCCGTGATTGACCGAACATCATTTTGCGCTTGGTAGACCAAAACAGATACCAAGTGGCAAAAGGGGCGTATTACATGTTCCAAAGTTGAACTTGACGAAGATGTTTCCGAACTGGAAAATGGTTCAGATTTTTTCCTCCGCGATTTTGATGGGAACCCTGTTACGGTTAAAAATACTCTGAATAACGGTATTCAAAGAGATTTGGACCTGAAAACCATAGAAAAGGTTATCAATGGGGAAGCAATCACAAAAGAATTTGTTCCAAAAGCTAAACCCTGAACGCCAGGGTTTCGAAAAATTAAAATCTGATTTGGATGAAATTGGGTTTCCCCATAAACTATAATGGCCCGTTTACTTAATCTGCAAAATCATAAACTTAATCCAACACCTCCCCAATCGGATGTCCCGTAGTTCCACTTGGGAATGCAATTCCCAACAAAGCCGCAAGGGTCGGGGCAATATCTGGTATTTCGGTGCGATTTACGGTACTACCCTGCTTAATACCTTTTCCGTAAAACAATAAAGGCACATGAGTGTCATATATTTGGGCTGATCCATGGGTGGAACCTGTTCTGCTGTACGAAATGTACCCCACATTTGGCACAATAAGCACATCGCCCGAACGCTTTTGATTATAACCGTTCTGCAATATGTAAGGTATGCCTTCCAAATACTCGTTTTCCCACATTTGATGGGCCGTGTACACTTGACCTATTCCTTCGTAAGACAACAATTCTTTAGCGATATCCTCTTGGGCATCATCAAGGTCTATGTCTAAATTTGCCAAAATCTTATGGTCCAAAAACAATTGGTAATTGGAAAGATCTCGTACCACATCCGTTGTCCCATATTTATACTGAAGAAATTCGGCAAACTTTGTTTGCACACCCTTCATATCCAAATAACCTGCTGGAATCTTGGAATCCATCAAATAAGAAGGCACATTAATGGCAGCATGGTCGGCAGTCAGGAAAACGGTGTACGCCCCCTCACCCACTTTTTCGTCCAAAGTTGAAAAAATACGGGCCAAATCTTGATCCAGCCTTAAGTAGGTATCTTCTACCTCTTTGGAATTAACTCCATAAAAATGCCCCACATAATCGGTACTGGAAAAACTTATGGCCAAGAAATCCGTGATGGTGTCGCCCCCTAAATCCTCGCCTTCCAAAGCAGCCAACGCAAAATCTGTCGTGATGCTGTTTCCGTAAGGAGTAGCTCGCAACAGGCCAAACTGACCGTTGGTATCCCACAAGCTAGGTATATCGTGCGGGAAGGTGTTACTTGTCTCCCCTTTTTGCAAACCTTCATAATTATTGGCATCCAATCCGCTTTCCGCATAAGTTTCAATGGGTTTTAAGGTGTTCCAAGGTTTTTTATAGGCTTCAACCGCGTTTGAATTGTTGAAATCGGTCACCCATTGGGGTAAGGTTTCCATGTAGTAGGAACTGGTAATCCAGTTTCCCGTTGCCCCTCCTTCAAACCAATAGGCTGCATTGGCTGTGTGACCCACAGGTAACACTGCCCCTCTGTCTTTTAGTGCCACGCCTATTACCTTTCCTCTTTTTTGAGTGTGTAAGCGCAACTGATCGGTAATGGTGGTTGTAAGCATCCTGTGGGGGGACATTTGCCCTGCATCGGAGATCGTTCCTACGGATGTGTAACTATCATCCCCTGCACAATACACGTCTTGTCCAGATTCCTTATCGAACCAATCATTGCCAATAATACCGTGCATGGAAGGTGTTGTACCGGTATAAACCGATGCATGACCGGGCCCTGTACTTGTTGGGGCATAGTTAAAATGATTGTTTTTACAATTAAAGCCCTCGTTTACCAATCTTTTAAATCCTCCTTCTCCATATTGGTTCCAAAAACGGGTAAGGTAATCGTACCGCATTTGGTCCACTACAATGCCCACGACCAATTTTGGAGTTTGAGCAATGGGTTCTGGCTGTATTTCTGCATCGTTCTTTTTTCTTCGTTGTCCGTATGAAATACTGATGATGCACAATGCTAAGATGGAAACTATAAGGTTGGTCTTTTTCATGGTATGGATTTAATCAAATAACAGCAAAACTATTGATTTCTGTCGTTTAAAAATTTAAATGAAGGTTAAATGCTGCACAATATTCTTATTTTTATCAACTCAAGTCCAAAAAAACGCATGAAATACCTAGAAGCGATCGGGAAATACTTCATCATGATTTGGGAAGTATTTAAAAAACCTACCAAGTGGCGCATTATGAAAACCTTGATCTTCAAGGAAATTGATGAGCTTATCTATGGCGCCATGGGCATCATTATATTCATCTCATTTTTTATAGGTGGAGTTGTTACCATACAAACCGCACTAAACCTAACCAATCCTCTTTTACCGAAAAGTCTTATTGGATTTGCCGCAAGGCAATCCGTTATATTGGAGTTTGCTCCAACCTTTACCTCTATTATTATGGCGGGAAAAGTAGGCTCGTACATAACATCCAGCATAGGCACCATGAGGGTCACCGAACAAATCGATGCCCTTGAAGTAATGGGGATAAACTCTTTGAACTATCTGGTTTTCCCTAAGATTGTGGCTACCATGCTGTATCCCTTTGCAGTTGCAATCTCCATGTTTGTTGGTATTTTGGGCGGATGGGTGGCAGCTGTATTTGGAGGCTTTGCCCCAAGTGGTGATTTTATTCAGGGACTACAAATGGATTTTGATTCGTACCATGTAACCTATGCACTTATAAAATCAGTGGTTTTTGCCTTTGTGATCGCCACTGTTCCCTCTTTCCATGGTTTTTACATGACCGGGGGTGCTTTGGATGTAGGAAAGGCCAGTACCACATCCTTTGTTTGGACGAGCGTTGTTATTATTATTGTGAATTACATTTTAACACAATTGTTATTGGGCTAATGATCGAAGTAGAGAACATACATAAGTCATTTGGGGACAATCACGTTCTAAAAGGAATTTCCACATGTTTTGACAAAGGCAAGACCAACCTTATCATTGGACAGAGTGGTTCGGGAAAAACAGTATTCCTCAAATGCCTACTGGGTTTGTTTGAACCCGACCAGGGCAATATATGCTACAACGGACAATACTATTCCGACCTTTCGGCAAAGGAACGAAGAAACCTACGACAGGAAATGGGCATGGTGTTCCAAGGAAGCGCTCTTTTTGATTCCATGACCGTGGAGGGCAATGTGATGTTCCCCTTGGATATGTTCACCAATCAATCGCTGTCCGAAAAACAGGACAGGGTAGACTTTGTTCTGAAACGCGTTAATTTGGTAGATGCCCACAAAAGGTTACCTGCGGAAATTTCTGGGGGAATGCAAAAAAGGGTGGCCATCGCACGGGCCATTGTAATGAATCCCAAATATTTGTTCTGCGACGAACCCAACTCTGGGCTTGATCCCAAAACAGCTATTTTGATTGATAACCTTATCCATGAGATTACTCAGGAATACGACATTACCACAGTAATCAACACCCATGATATGAACTCCGTGATGGAAATCGGGGAAAAAATAATCTTCTTAAAAAACGGGCATAAAGAATGGGAAGGCACAAACAGGGAAATCTTTAAAACCGACAATGAAGCCGTAACTGATTTTGTCTACTCCTCGGAGCTCTTTAAAAAGGTTCGACAAATGTATATTGAAGAACGGAATTGATGCTTTGTTCTTAGGTTATTCAGTTATTGGAATTTGTGATGATGATTCAATAAGGAATGGCATATTGACTTTCGACAAGCTCATGTTCAAGGTTCAATTTTCAAAAATAAAAGATAGGAGTTATTGCTGACTGCCTATTGCAAACTGCCCACCGACTTCCGACTTATAAATAAAAACTACTCCACTTCCTTAATTACAAGGGTTGTGTCTTGAAGCCTCAATTTTAACCAAGCAAGCATTTTTTTGGTATCCGTCTCTATTTGTCCGGAACTTACCCCATTTTTCCAATCCACCTCAAAAACCGGAACTGTGTCCATTTTTTTAAAATCGGTACGCACTTGATAGGAAAAACCAAGTGTTTCAATATTTTCGTAATTAGCTTTGGCCTCTGCACTAATGTCTCGAAAAGGCACCTGTTTTCCTATATTTTTGGTCAAAGTAGTCAATTCTTCTTCGAGCATTCGGATTTGCTCATCCTTGTTCAACAATTCGGCCTTGTTCTTCTCGTACAACTCACTTACGTAGTTGAACTTTTCCTCTGAATCATCTTGCCCTCCCTGAATTATATGTAGCTCGGCATTTTTAAGTCGGTTATATTCATTTTTTTGGGTTCGCCATGTATTCACCACATTTTCAGGAACCGATTCATCGCCCATGAACACAACTTCTATCATTGATGTTCCATCATCCACATATTCCAATTTGGTAAGGTTATCCACATATCTTCCAGCACCCTCAAACTGGTACACTTCCACGGTATCTTGTAAAAAACTTTGTGCCTGCTTCATAAAAAGTGATTCTTGGAATACCTTATAAAAGGTAAATCCAGCAGGTATCATCACCAAAATTCCTGTAATGGAGGCCAAACGGGCAATTAATCTTCTGCGCTGCGAGTTGGCGTAGCGCACCATGGGAAACCGCAAAAACTTGATGACCAAAAAAGTGGCCAGACCAATAAAAATGGTATTGATAGTAAATAAGTACATGGCCCCCGCCGCATACCAGGGTTTACCAATGGCCAGACCAAAACCTACAGTACAAAGAGGCGGCATCAAAGCTGTTGCAATGGCCACACCAAATATAACACTGGCAATGGTGCCTTTTTTGGCCCGTGCAATCACAAGGGCAAGTCCACCAAAAAATGCAATCAGCACATCCCGAATATCTGGCTTGGTCCGTGCCAAAAGTTCGGACGATTCATCACGAAGCGGAAAAAGATAGAAGAACAAAAAAGCAGTGATGACACTCAAAACCACCATAACGGCAAAATTTTTGAGCGATCGTCGCAACGTATCTATATCATTTATGGCCAAGGACATCCCCATTCCCAAAATAGGGCCCATTAACGGGGAAATTAACATGGCTCCGATCACCACAGCGGTCGAGTTGGCATTCAACCCAACGGAAGCAATAAAAATGGAACATATCAAAATCCAAGAGGTATGCCCCTTGAAAGGAATATCGGCAATAATGGATTCTTTGGTAGCGCCTGGATCGGTATTGGAACGAATTTCCAACAAATCCGAAAGAAACTTCCGCATACTGCCCAAAAGTCCCTTAAGGTCCTTTTTTACTTCATCTCCGCTGTCCTGAGGTGGAGATGTTTCCTTATCTTTATTTTGATCTTCACTCATCTATTATGCAAACTGGTCCCCAAATTTATCTTTTACTTGGTTCAATACTTTTTTAATATCCTGTTGTTTGTTCTTGGGATAAATCAAAAGCACCTCTTCTTTATCCACAATAATATAATCTTCCAGACCATCCACCACTACAATTTTTCCTTTTGGTGAACGAATCATATTGCCTTTGGCATTTTCCAAGAGCACTTTGGCATTGACCACGGCGTTTTCCTCTCCGTCCTTGTCCAATTTATCGTACAGTGCTCCCCAAGTACCTAAATCGTTCCAATCAAAAGTTGCGGGCAAGGTGTAGATGGATTTGGATTGTTCCAATATAGCATAATCAATGGATATGTTTTCTGCCTTGGCATAATTTTCTTGGATAAAAGCTCTTTCATCTTCGGTATTATAATTGGAAATACCTTTGCCAAACAATTCATATTGACTTGGCTGATATTTTTTGAAAGCTTCAACAATGGTTTCCACGCTCCACATAAAAATACCCGCGTTCCAAAGAAAGTTGCCTTGTGCCAAAAATTTCTTTGCGGTCTCGTAATCTGGTTTTTCCCTAAACTGGGACACCTTTTTAAGGTTCTCGTCACTCCCTTTTTCAAATTCTATATAACCAAATCCAGTATTTGGAAATGTTGGCTTTATGCCCAAGGTGCAAAGTGCATTTTCCTTTTCACATTTATCAAAACAGCTTATTACATCCTTTTCAAAAGCGGTTTCATCTTCTATCCAGTGATCACTGGGTGCCACGATCATTACCGCATTGGGGTTCATTTTTTGAATCTTTAAGGAGGCATACAAAATACAGGGTGCCGTGTTGCGCATGGCAGGTTCCAAAACAACTTGGTTCTGCTTTACCTTTGGTAATTGCTCCAAAACCAAATCATTGTAACGTTCATTGGTCAAGATCAAAATGTTTTCGGTGGGGATAAACTTGTTTAAGCGATCAAATGTTTTTTGAATCAAGGTTTTGCCCGTCCCCAACATATCATGAAACTGTTTGGGGTTTGATGATGTACTCACAGGCCAAAATCGGGAACCAACGCCCCCTGCCATTAAAACTGCATAATAATTCTTGTTCATTATTTTATTTTCTGTCATTCCTGCGAACGCAGGAATCTATTCTGTTTTTTTACTAATGATTGTTAAGTCAACTTGCCACCTCTCGACTGCGCTCAAGATGACCTACTATTTTACCAATTCAACTTCCGCATTGGGTTGGAACAAATATAATCTCCCGGTGGACAACTCCACACATTCGTACCGTTTTACTTTTTTATTTCCTTTTTTGAACAGTCTACCGTTGTACAACCTAAAAACGCTACCTTTAGGCAATTCGTACACGTAACTGTGCTGCCTTTCCTCCACATCAAAAGCCTTTAGTGCTATGGACAATCTGGCATCGGTACTACTACTTGCCTTTGGGTTTTTAAAATGGTTTGCAATAATGGGCAACAATTGCGAGGGAAACACTTCTGGTTTAATAAAGGGCACCATTAAGTGCTGAAAGGTGCGTTTCCATTCCACACCATGCGGTTTTATTCGACGCCCGTATGTTTCAAAGGCCACCAAATGTGCAATTTCGTGAACAAGTGTAATTAAGAATCTGTATTTATTGAGCGAGGCATTGACCGTAATCTGGTGCAATCCGTTGGGCAACCTACGATAGTCGCCATGCCGAGTGACCCTGTGGCTTACAATCTTTAAATGCACCCCATGGGTCTTGATGAGCTCAAAACAGGGGGCTACGGCAAGCTCTGGAAGGTATTTTTGAAGGGTATTGTTCACTGGGATAAAGTTACAAGTTTATCCATAGACTTTCACCCCAAATTAAAACTAAGGCGTACTATTACTAACCTGCAACAACTTTCCATTATAGAGTTTCTGTCCGGTCAAGGCAAAATCCTTGATGTATGTAGCCATTTCCAATGCGGTTACAGGGGCTTTGTACCCAGGGAACGCCTCCTCTAGCATTTCAGTTTGTACTGCACCCAATGCCAGCACATTAAAACTTGGACCAGTTTCTTTATGTTCTTCGGCCAAGAGTTCGGTAAGGGTAATAACAGCTCCTTTACTGGAACTATAGGCGGACAATCCGGGAAATTTCATACTGCCTTGCACCCCACCCATGGAACTTACGGTCACCACATGTCCTTCCTTGCCCATCATGGGCAGTACGGCCTTGGTAATTTCGGCTACACCGAATACATTTACTTTGTAAACATTTTCAAACTCTTCCGATGTAGTTTCGGAAAAAGGTTTGTTCAGCAATCGTCCAGCATTGTTGATGAGCACATCCACTACATGCCATTGCCCCAAAAAATCGTTCATTTTTTCAAAGTCGGCCGGGTTGCCCAAATCAAAAGGAATGGAATGCACATTGGGCAAATTGAGATTTTTTACAGGCATGTCATTCCTTGATAAGGCCAAAACCTGATGCCCTTCCCTGGCAAAAAGCTTGACCAGTTCGAAACCGATTCCCCTACTTGTTCCTGTAATTATAATGTTTGCCATAATGTATTGTATTGAATGTCATTCCCGCATAAATGGGAATCCATATATTTCAGATTTTCCACCCTTGTTCAAGAGTTTCGAAATTACATTCTACTCATTTAATTTGATTTCTTGGTTCGGCGTATTGGCAATACTTTCAATTACCGGAATGGTTTTGTTAACCAAAGTAGCCATGTGAACGAAATCCATAAGATCGGGCTCATCACCTACTTTATGATAGTGGTTAAAGTTGGTAAAATCAAAAGTGCAAAACGTATGGGAGGGCACACCGAATTCTTCATGGAATGGATAATTGTCCGACCGTTGATAGAGGTTATACTCCTTTGCCGTAGGTAAAAAACCCACTAGCTTTTCTTCTGCATACGCATTGCTGATCTCTGCTAAATTGGACATATCATACCCCGTTATGTACATGAAATAATCTTTTCCTTTCAAAGGAACTCCTGTCATTTCAAAATTGAGCATGGTATACAGGTCCAAGTCCTTTTCCTTTAATTTTTTGGCCAAATGTTTGGACCCCAACAAACCTTTCTCTTCGGCACTGAACAAAGCAAAAATCAGACTACGTTCGTTGGTTTTTTGGGTTCCGAAGTAACGGGCCAATTCCAAAACCGTAGAAGTTCCCGAAGCATTATCGTTGGCCCCATTTGCAATATAGTCCCCATTTTCGGGTGCTATGGCACCAATATGGTCGTAATGCGCACCGATCAAGATGAATTCATCTTTTAAATCAGGGTCGTTGCCCTCAATTACCCCAACAATGTTGTAAGCTGTCTTTTTAAAATTTGATAAGGTATCGCGATAGGTTTCAAAATACGGTTTGAGTCCGTAAGACTTAAAATAGTTCTCAATATATTTTGCTGCCATTTCAATACCTTCACTCCCTGCTTCTCGCCCTTTAAGGTCGTTGGAAGCCAAATAATTCATCATCTCCCCTATTCGCTCTGCATCGGTAAATGTGTTGTTTGACGCTGTGCTCTTTGATGATTCAGTAGTTTCAACAGTTGCAGTTTGAGTTAGCTGCGTAGATCCGCAGCCTACTACAAAAATTGACGCCAGAGTATAAAACAGTATTTTCATTTGTGTTGCTTTTTGAATTTTTTAAAGATAAAAAAAGCATCCCGAAAAGGATGCTTTTGATTTATGTTATTGAATGTCCCCTTCGACTGCGCTCAGGGTGGTATTTTAAAACTACGCTAACATGGTCACAGGATTTTCCATGTATGCCCTCAATGTTTGAAGGAACTGAGCTCCTGTGGCGCCATCAACTGTTCTGTGATCACAAGCCAAAGTAATCTTCATAGTGCTGCCTGGCACAATCTCGCCATTTTTCACTACTGGTTTATCCACAATAGCTCCAACGGACAAAATTGCTGAATTTGGCTGATTGATGATGGAAGTGAATTCCAAGATACCGAACATTCCCAAGTTGGATACGGTAAAGGTGCTCCCTTCCATTTCATCTGGCTTTATTTTCTTGTTTCTAGCTCTTCCTGCCAAATCTTTGACGGCGGTTCCAAGTTGGGTCAAACTCAATTGGTCGGCAAATTTGATTACGGGAACCACAAGACCTTCATCTACAGCTACTGCCACACCCATGTGAACATGATGCTTGTAAACCGTAGTATCTCCGTTCCAGGATGTATTTACCTGCGGATGCTTTTTAAGTGCCATGGCACAGGCCTTCAATACCATATCGTTGAAAGATACCTTGGTATCGGGCAAATTGTTGATTTGTGCACGTGAAGCCTTTGCATTGTCCATATCCACCTCTATGGTAAGATAATAGTGCGGTGCGGAGAATTTGGATTCACCCAAACGCTTGGCAATCACCTTACGCATGGTGGAGTTTTTAACCTCCTCTATGCTTTCTTCGCCAACAGGCAAAGCAACAGGCGCTACTGCAGGAGTTGCCTCTGTTTTATCCGCTGAAATAGCTGCTTTAGTAGCTGGCGTAAAGTTCTCTATGTCTTTTTTTACGATTCTCCCGTTATCTCCTGTTCCTTTTACATCGGCTAAGTTTATGCCTTTTTCTTCGGCAATCTTTTTGGCCAATGGTGAAGCAAAAATGCGCTGTCCATCTTGTAAAGTTGAAGTGGCCTCTTCTTTTTTGGAAGTTTCCTCAGCCTTTGGGGCTTCTTCTTTGGTTGCTTCAGGTTTTGAAGTGCTCTTGGAAGAACCACCTCCCGCCTGTGCTTTCAACACAGCATCAACATCGGTTCCTTCTGGGCCAATAATGGCCAATAATGAATCAACCGGGGCGCCTTCGCCTTCTTGAATACCGATATGCAACAGGGTTCCGGAGTAGAACGATTCAAATTCCATAGTGGCTTTATCGGTCTCGATCTCAGCCAATATATCCCCTTCTTCCACTTCGTCGCCAACACTTTTTAACCAGCTGGCCACGGTTCCTTCTTCCATGGTATCGCTCAATCGCGGCATGGTCACGATTTCCACTCCTTCAGGAATATCGGCTGGCGCACTCTCCGGAGCTGAACTTTCTTCGGCTTCAGCTTTGGGTTCAGAAGCATCTTCTTTCGCCGCCGCCTCGGACGAACTGCCAGAACCGTTCAATAGACCAGAAATATCTTCTCCTTCCTCTCCGATTATGGCCAAAAGTGAATCAACCGGGGCTCCTTCACCTTCCTGTATTCCGATATGGAGCAAAGTCCCTTCATGAAAAGATTCAAATTCCATGGTGGCTTTGTCCGTTTCGATTTCAGCCAATATATCTCCTTCTTCGACTTTGTCCCCTACGTTCTTGAGCCATTTTGCCACGGTTCCTTCTTCCATGGTATCGCTCAATCTAGGCATGTTGATTACTTCTGCCATCTAATTATAATTTATGTTGTAAAAATGGATAGTCTTCTTGCTCGTAAACCGTGTCGTACAATTGTTCCTTTGGTGGAAAATCTGAATCTTCAGCAAATTTCTCGCACTCTTTTACCAAGTCCTTCACCTTTTTGTCGATTTTCTTAAGGTCATCTTCAGATGCGTATCCTTTCTCTAGGATAACATCTTTTACCTGAGTAATCGGATCTATCTTTTTATACTCTTCTACTTCTTCTTTTGTTCTGTAATGTTGGGCATCCGACATGGAATGCCCACGATACCTATATGTCTTCATTTCCAAGAAAGTAGGCCCGCCTCCTGTTCTTGCTCGCTCAATGGCCTTGTCCATCTCTTTGGCAACTATCGCAGGATCCATTCCATCTACGGGACCACATGGCATTTCATAACCGAGTCCCAACTTCCAGATATCGGTGGAGTGAGATGTACGGGCTACGGATGTTCCCATGGCATAACCGTTGTTCTCACAAATAAAAACTACGGGCAATTGCCACAGCATGGCCAAGTTAAAGGCTTCGTGAAGGGATCCTTGCCTTACGGCGCCATCACCCATATAACAAAGGGTCACGGAATCCCTTTTAAAATATTTATCCGCAAATGCCAAACCAGCTCCCAAAGGGATTTGCCCTCCAACGATACCGTGTCCACCATAAAAGCGGTGTTCTTTGGAGAAAATATGCATGGAACCGCCCATACCTTTGGAGGTTCCTGTTACTTTTCCATAAAGTTCAGCCATCACTTTTTTTGGATCCACGCCCATACCTATTGGCTGAACATGGTTTCGGTAAGCGGTGATCATACGATCCTTTTCCAAGTCCATTGCATGCAATGCACCTGCTAGAACTGCTTCTTGACCATTGTACAGGTGTAGAAACCCTCTAACTTTTTGCTGAATATATACGGCGGCAAGTTTATCCTCGAACTTTCTCCAGAAAAACATGTCCTCGTACCATTTAAGATAAACTTCTTTGGTAATTTTTTTCATCTATAGTAGTATTAAATGAATTTCCCCTGTAGTAGGGAAGAGCAAAAATACATATATATCTGTTTTGGAAAAAGAATTGAATTAAGAATCGCCCAAAAATGAGCTATTGAATGCCAAAGGCAAAATATCGGCCATGGAACTACATTTGTATATCGGGCCTTTTTCCGACCTTAACAACAACGAAATTGGAGTATTCTGCTTTTGTTCGTATTCTATAATAGACTGTCTGCAATTGCCGCAAGGAGCTGCTGGAACCCCTACCTCATGTTTAGAGGACGAAGCGCTAATGGCAATGGATTTTACGGCCACCCCAGGATATTTGGCGCCTGCATGGAAAATGGCCACACGTTCGGCACAAAGGCCCGAAGGGTACGATGCATTTTCTTGGTTGTTGCCAATGACCACTTCCCCGTTTTCCAACAATACCGCCGCACCCACTTTAAACTTAGAATAGGGCGCGTAGGCATTCTCTCTGGCCTTCGCAGCGTCCCGTAACAATTTTTGGTCGTTTTGTGACAACTCGTTTTCATTCTCATAAATGAGCAGTTCAAAACCAATTTTCTTTCTTTCCATCTAAACTTGGGTGTATTCAAAAATAAAAAAACCTGCCCAAGGGACAGGTTTTTTCCTATTTATTTTTATGCTTTCTTAATCATTGTAAAATTCTTCTCCCAAGTTAAAAGTGAGCGAGAATCGCAAGGTGTTTTCCAATGGGTTTCTAACCTGTGAGGTTGAGAACAAATAGGAAAGATCTATTTGGGCTGATTTAAACATAAAGCCAGCTCCGAGCGTAAAGAACTTACGGGAACCTTTTTCTTCACTTTCATTAAAATAACCACTCCGCAACATAAAAGCTTCTCTGAACCTATATTCTGCGCCAAGTGCCCATGTTACTTCTTTAAGTTCTTCCCCGAATCCATCCGGTGCATCGCCGAAAGACTCAAAGACTCCCTTGAAAAACCCTATTTGCTGGTATTCATTGTTATCATCCGAATCAATATCCCCATCTCCATCAAAATCTCTTGGCGTGGGCACCAAAAGTTTATTGAACTCTGTATTGATGGCCAGCACATTGTCTTGGTCAAAGATAAAATCAAATCCACCACCAAACTTTAGGTTGGTGGGCAAAAAGTTTTCCTGTCCGCCTTCATCATATTGTATGGAACCGCCCAAGTTGGATATATTAAACCCAGCTCTCCATCGTCCATCAAAATTACTATAAGCTATTTCCGGAGATCGGTAAAAACCCGATACATCTACTGCAAAGGCATTGGCCGCCTGAGAATCTTGTATACCATCTTGAAACCTGAGATTGGAACTGATAAATCTACCTGCCACGGCCATGGAAAAGGTTTGGCTCAATTTTAAGGAATAAGAACCATCCAAGGCAAATTCGTTGGGTTTCACCAAAGTGGCCTGCTGATCAAATGTTTGCCTCAATTCAATCTCTCCCAGACCAAAGTAACGTATACTAAAGGCGAAAGCACTCCTATCATTTAATTTGTTGTAAAAGTTGGCATTTAATAAGGACACATCGTTTACAATGCTTTCCAAATATGGGGTATAGCTAACTCCAATACCCATTTTTTGAGTGGCAAAGGCATATTTTGCAGCGTTCCATTGTTGGGAATACACATCAAAAGAAGTGACAACGCCCATATCTCCCATACCGGAAGCCCGTGCATCGGCAGCAATCGTCAAAAATGGTACGGCCGTTGTGATCGCCCTTTCTTGCTGAGCGTTTATCCATGGAGCTACGGTAAGCAACACCACTAGTACAAACAACTTTCTCATTATAAGTATTTAGCGTTTAGTAAAGTTCATGATCCAAAACATACTATCTCTGGATATATTAAATGTAAACGTTGATTTCCTAAAATTCTTGTAACTAAAAAGTATATTTTTTTAAATATTTGGTCATATCCAATCAAAATAGGAGTTAAATCGTTAAAAGCAAAGGTTTCCATACTAATTTAACCCCTTCTCCGTTACAGAAGTGTAGCATGTACCAATTATCACATTGCTAGAAATATTTGATGAGCACAAAATATAATGGCAAAAACACCGTTTTAATGCCATTGAAGGATTTTAAAAATCAAAACAAGTCGAAGTTACTGAGGGCATATAGCCCTGAGTTTTAAAGTACTCAAGCCCAAATTATGAAAAAACACTTAATTAAAGTTGTACTTTCTTGCGCCGTAGTGATGGGAGGTTTTTCCAGTTGCAAAAATTCCTCTTCATCCAAGAACGTCTCCAGAGCCACCGGTTGGAAAATTAATGCCAAAGAAGGGGGATTTCAATACAATTCGGATTTTAAGGAGCAAGAAACTCCTCCAGGAACCGTATTTGTAGAGGGAGGAACGTTTACCAAAGGTAAGGTTCAAGACGACATAATGCACGATTGGAACAACACCCCGACCCAACAACACGTGCAATCCTTCTATATGGATGAAACCGAAGTGACCAACGTAATGTACTTGGAGTACTTGGATTACCTCAAAGAAGTTTATCCTCCGGACAATCCCAATTACGCCAATATATATAAAGGCGCACTACCAGACACCTTGGTTTGGAGAAACCGATTGGGCTTTAACGAAACAATGACCAACAACTATCTAAGACACCCTGCCTATGCAGAATATCCCGTTGTGGGTGTTAATTGGGTACAAGCTACCCAATATGCCGAATGGAGAACGGATAGGGTCAACGAAGTAATGCTGGAAAGAGAAGGGTATTTGGCCGAAGATTCCAAATACAAAGTTCTAAACGGCGAAATTGAGGGCACTTTTAGCACCGAGGCTTATTTAAACAATCCAGAATCTGTTTATGGTGGTGAAATAGATTCCCTGCAAGGAAAACAAAAGAAAGACTCCATCAATGCATTTGCCAAAAGAAGTAGCGGCATAATAATGCCAGCCTACAGGCTACCCACCGAAACCGAATGGGAATATGCTGCCCAAGCTCTTGTTGGAACCAGAGAATACAACAACTACAGAGGTAGAAAAAAATATCCATGGGAAGGTGATTACACCCGTAACGGACAACGAGTAGGCCGAGGAGATCAATTGGCCAACTTTAAGCAAGGTAAAGGTGATTACGGCGGTATTGCCGGATGGTCCGACGATGGTGCCGATATTACCGGAGAGGTCAAATCCTACAAGCCCAACGATTTTGGACTATACGACATGGCCGGAAACGTAAACGAATGGGTGGCCGATGTGTACCGTCCTATTGTTGATGACGAAATAAGTGATTTCAATTACTTCCGAGGAAACGTTTTCATGAAAAAAGCTATTGGCGAAGATGGAAAAGTAGAAATATTGAGAGATGAAATAGTTTATGACACTTTGCCCAATGGTAAAATTGTAGCCATCAATCTTCCAGGAGAAATCAAGGAAGTTCCAGTTACCGAAGAAGAAACGTATTTAAGGACCAATTTTGATAAAAGTGACAACCGTGGCTTTAGAGATGGTGACCCAGGCTCTTCAAGGTTCTTTAGCCGTTTCAGTGATGAAGAGGACAACCAAAAAATGTATGATGCGCCGAAACATTCGGTAGAACGAAACGAAGAAGGTGAATTGGTTCGTCAATATGATGAGTCAAACTTTAGAACCTCATTGATCAACAACGAGGTCCGTGTGTACAAAGGCGGATCATGGAGAGATCGAGCTTATTGGTTAGATCCTGCCCAGCGTAGATACTTGCCACAATATATGGCAACAGACGATATTGGCTTTAGATGCGCCATGTCCAGAGTTGGATCTAAATCCAGAACCAAAAAAACGGTACGCCATAAAAAAGCGAGATAAAAAACTTCTTGAGTATTTTAAAAAGCCCCAACCAAAAGGTCGGGGCTTTTTTTTATCTTCGATTTATGATAATGAAAGCGTTGCACGCTCTATTTTTGGAGCACCCCACAATATGTACAGACACTCGTAAAATCACCGAAAACTGTCTGTTTTTTGCCCTAAAAGGGCCAAATTTTAATGGAAATGCCTTTGCACAAGAAGCTTTGGACAAGGGTGCAGCCTATGCCATTATTGATCAGGAAGAATTTAAAACTTCGGACAGACTGCTTCTAGTTGACGATGTCTTGGATATTCTGCAACAGTTGTCTACCTATCACAGGAACTATTCCAAAGCAAAAGTAATATCGCTAACGGGAAGTAACGGGAAAACCACGACCAAGGAACTCATTAGTGCGGTAATCTCGAAAAAATACAAGACTATTGCCACCAAGGGCAACCTCAACAATCATATTGGAGTTCCCTTGACCCTTTTATCCATTAAGGAAGATACCGAAATGGCGATTGTGGAAATGGGTGCCAACCATATCGGCGAAATCGGTTTTTTAAGCACTATCGCCCAGCCCGATTTTGGATACATCACCAACTTTGGCAAAGCCCATTTGGAAGGTTTTGGCGGCGCAGAAGGAGTAATCAAAGGCAAAAGTGAGCTTTACGATTATCTTAAGACCAACGATAAATACATCTTTTTAAATGCAGATGATGACATTCAGAAAGAAAAATTGAGCACTTACACCAAAAAGATGGGCTTTAGTACAAATGACCATCACTATTATAACATTAAATTTCTTGGCGTTGACCCTTATGTTCTATTAGAAATGGAAGGAATACAAATAACCACTCAACTGGTAGGCAAGTACAACTTTCCCAATTGTTGTGCGGCAATCCTAATGGGCAAATACTTTAATGTACCTTTGGAAGACATTAAATCGGCCATTGAAAGGTATCAACCACAGAACAATAGATCACAGATACTTTCCAAAAACGGTTTTGATATTGTACTTGATGCGTACAATGCCAACCCCACCAGCATGAAAGCCGCTCTGGAAAATTTTAGTTTGATGAATGCCGACCGCAAAACCCTTATTCTTGGTGATATGTTTGAGCTTGGCAATACCGCTTCTGAAGAGCATCAAGCTATTGCCGAACTTGCAAAAGAATTGGGTTTTGACGATGCCTATCTGGTCGGGGGAAATTTCCATGACACTAACACTACACTGAATAAGTTCAAGTCTTTTGAAGATTTAAAAGTGCATCTTTCAAAAAAACCTTTAAAAAAAGGAGCTTTACTCATTAAAGGTTCACGCGGAATGGCATTGGAAAGAGTTCTGGATTTTTTATAAGAAGAAAAATTGTGGGATATACTGGATTCGAACCAGTGACCTCTGCCCTGTCAAGGCAGCGCTCTAAACCAACTGAGCTAATATCCCATTACAAAACGGGCTGCAATATCGGAAATTAATCCCAATCTCCATACTCTGCCGAGTTCTTTGATGTCTCGTGCAAGGTAATATGCAACATTTGCCCCTTTTTAAGTTTTGGTTTTAGAATATCATATATAACTTTTACGAAATACTCCGTTGTGGGCAGTAAATTTTCAAACTCCGGACAATCTTGGTTCAGGTTCTTATGATCAAACCTGTCCTCCACCTCATCTTTAATCAATGCACCCAGTTCTGCGAGATCCATTACAAAACCAGTATCAGGATCAACCTCGCCCTTTATCCTTACCTCAAGATCAAAGTTATGACCATGAAAACTAGGGCTGTTGCATTTACCAAACACCTCAATGTTCTTGTCCTTGCTCCATTTGGGATTATGAAGCCTGTGAGCTGCATTAAAATGGGCTTTTCTACAAATCGTGGCAATCATACTGCAAATTTAAGTTCTTTTTCTTCAATCGTATTTTATTGATTCAAAAAAATTATGCAAAAGGATCTTCAAGATTTCCATTTCGAATTGAAATTGACCAGTGTTCTTGTTAACTTTATAAAATAGGCCAAAAGCCTTCAACTTTACACATAAAATATACACTATGAAAATTACCTATTTAGGGCATGCGACCTTTTTAGTTGAGATGAACGGGAAGAATATTTTATTCGACCCTTTTATTACTGGAAATGAAATGGCCTCCGATATCAATATTGATGACCTTAAGGTCGATTATATTTTTGTGACCCACGGGCACCAAGACCATGTTCTGGATGTGGAAGCCATAGCTGAAAACAATCCTAAAGCATTGTTGATATCCAATTTTGAGGTGGTTAGTTGGTTTGCCAACAAAGGTATTAACGGACATGGCATGAACCATGGTGGTAAGTTCGAATTTGACTTTGGCACCGCCAAATACGTGAATGCCATCCACTCCAGCATGCTGCCCGATGGAAGCAATGGCGGCAATCCAGGGGGATTTGTACTCTGGGACGATTCAAAATGCATTTACATTGCCGGGGACACTGCCTTGACCAAGGATATGGAACTGATTCCTAAAACCTGCCCAAAATTGGATATTGCAATTTTACCAATTGGAGACAATTTTACCATGGGTTACGAAGACGCAACCATTGCCAGCGATTTTATTGAGTGCAACCAAGTAATAGGATGCCATTACGACACCTTTCCTCCTATTAAAATTGATAAAACCAAGGCAGTTGCATATTTCGTGAAAAAAGGAAAGAAATTGATACTTCCGGATATTGGGGAACCCATTAGCATTTAAAACAAAAAAAGCCTCCGAGAAGTCGGAGGCTTTTTTTGGTGGGCGCTGAGGGATTCGAACCTAATTCGCCAACCCTTATGTTTATTACGTTTTTCCTTGCCTATGTTTTTGTTACTAACCGAATTACAGACCACTTTTGGCAATCTTACTTCGTAGATGCCAAATTTAACTATAAAATATTAAACAAACATATATGGATAAAACGGTTCGTTTTGTGCCAGTGATTTCGGTCTGTTACCGAAATAGCCAATATATACCAAACTAAACACTAAAATGCGTCGGGATGACTGGAAGAAAGTAATATTCACAATATTCTAACAATCAATATTTTAAACTAATTTCCTCAACTGATTAACCGAACTCTAAACTGCATTCAAAACGGTACATTCAGAGGCAAAACTTATGTGTGTTTTGCAAAACAAATTTAATAAAACTTGAACCTGAATTGGCTTAACAAAGCGCTAATTTTTCAATTCAAATACAACCATAAATGAAAAGTGCCATTATTTGTATAGAGAAACCCAAGAAAATTAATTTTCCGCTAGAGGCTTTGGCTTTGCTTTATTTTTTTTACCCAAATAAAAAGAATTATAAACAATACAATTAAAATGGCTGGGAATATGGTCATATTTTGCATAGTGGCCTGACCTGCAACCAACTCCAGTTCATCACCAGTAATTCCTTTTACTTTTGCTATTGCCCTGTTCGAATCAATCCAAGCACCTATAATCGGCTGAAAGAAGGAACCAGCGACCATTCCAACCGAACCGATAACCGACAAACCTATGGCGCCGCTTTTCGGGATTTTTTCAGCCACAAACCCTAGCATATTAGGCCAAAAGTATGCGATTCCAAAAGCATAAATGATAGCTGCCACATAGGCCATGCTTCCTGTTTGGGTACTGAATAAAAATATACCAATAAGCGTCAAAACACTAGCTGCCAAGAAAACACCGGTTTGGTCCAACTTTTTAACAACAGCTCCTCCAAAGTACCTAACAACTGCCATTAGTCCGGTTACCAAAGCTAAAATCAGCATAGGTTCAGCACCGCTTCTTGCAAGTATCAATCCGACCCATTGTTGAGGCCCAAATTCTGAAGCCGCGGTTAGAGACATACATACCAACATAAAAATGAACAGTGGGGTTCCCATTGCTTTAAAATTATATGACAATGAAGCCTCTTCTTTTGTCTTTGCCTCTGGCCAAGGTTTTCCGTAAAATAAATAAGCATAGATAAGGGTAGGAACCAACAATATCCATATTTGAGATTGCCACCCAAACCCTCCGTCGGTCATGTATTTCGAAATCAAAGCCCCAATCACAATACCACCCGGAAACCACATATGAAAACGATTCATCATTTTAATTATGGTATTTCCTTTATATAAATCCGCAATCATTGGATTACAAGCAGCTTCTGTACATCCATTTCCGAAGCCGATCAACAAGGTGGAAATCAGTAGTCCAGCATAACTTCCAGAATAAATTGTCATAATAATTCCAATGGTATGTGCGAAAAAGGCAAACTGCATAATCAATTTTCCGCCGATTTTATTATATACCAACCCACCAATTATCATAGAAATGGGAAAGCCCAAGAACCACATGGAATTGATATACCCCAATTCCTCTCCTGAAAGGTTCAACTCCTCACCCAATTGAGGAAGAATACCCGCTCTTATGCTAAAGGAAAAAGCATTGGTGATTACTGCAAAACAACTTGCGTAAAATAAAATAAGTCTTGTATTTTTTGATTCAATATTTGATGCTCCCATGCATTTTAAATTTATTAACGGTTAATTTTAATTGTCGGTTTGTCTGTACACGAACAAACACTGGAAATTTCGATTATTTACGTAAGCCCTTCTTATGTGACGGTCGCTCATGTACAAGTTTCCATTGTGCTTAAATTGTATTTGAGTTTTGAAAAAACAAATCCATATACCCTAGATTTTTCTTTCACAGTTTACTTTCTATTTCCTTTACCACTTTCAAAGTTTTTAACATAGAATCCGGGGTAACTGAAATAGTATCTATCCCTTCCTCAATAAGGAACTTTGAGAAATCTGGAAAGTCCGAAGGTCCTTGACCACAAATACCTACTTTGGTCTTGTGCTTCTTGGCCGAGACTATCAACAATTTTATCATATCTTTAATAGCGGGATTGCGCTCATCATATAAATGAGCTACCAAACTGGAGTCACGATCAAGGCCTAGAACCAATTGAGTAAGATCGTTGGAACCAATGGAAAACCCATCAATCATTGGAGCAAATTCATCTGCCAATATCACGTTGGATGGCAATTCTGCCATTAAATAGATTTCCAATCCGCGCTCTCCCCGTTTGAGACCATTTTCTTCCATAATATCCAATACCTTGATCAATTCCTGAGGAGTCCTACAAAAAGGAATCATAATAGTTATATTTTCGAGTCCAAAATCGTCCCTTACCATTTTGAGAGCTTTACATTCCAGCACAAATGCCTCTTTAAAGGTCTCGGAATAATATCTTGAAGCCCCACGCCAACCGATCATCGGGTTTTCTTCCTTGGGCTCAAAATAATTTCCTCCCAACAGGTTGAAATACTCATTGGTCTTAAAATCAGATAATCTTGTAATTACACGATTTGGATAAAACGCTGCACCTATTTTTGCTATTCCCTGCGCCAATTTGTTTATGAAAAAGGCTTCCTCCGATTCGTAACCCTTCATTAGTTCTTCTATCGATGCGGAAAGTGAAGGGTCGTTGAGCCCCTTGTGTTTTAACAGTGCCAAAGGATGTACTTTTATATAATTGTTGATGATAAACTCCTCCCGGGCCAGACCTACGCCCCCATTGGGGATTTTTCTGTATTGGAAAGCCAATTCTGGTGACCCAATGTTCATTAAAATCGGAGTTTTTGTCTTGGGAAATTCTGAATAGGCTGTTTCGTGAAGTTTATAGTTTATTTTTCCTTTGTACACTTTTCCAACATTCCCTTCCGCACACGATACGGTAATGTTTTGCCCATTTTTTAGCAAACTCGTTGCATTCGAAGCGCCCACAATGGCGGGGACACCAATTTCACGCGCCACAATTGCAGCGTGGCAGGTTCTTCCACCTTTCTCTGTGATTATGGCTGAGGCCTTTTTCATCAATGGTTCCCAATCGGGATCTGTCATTTCGGTGACCAGGACATTTCCCTCCGTGAAATCCGTTTCGTCCGAACTGCCATCCCGCCCGTCCAAAGTAAAGATTCGATGTACTTTTCCTGTTCCAATTTTATCACCAACAGCAACACCGTCCAAGATAAGTTTGTCCTTTAACTGGTCCTCGTCCTCGATTTCATATTCCTTTATATTATCCGACTGTTCTTGTGAGTGAATGGTCTCCGGACGCGCCTGTACTATAAAAAGTTCGTTGGTGAGCCCGTCCACGGCCCATTCGATGTCCATAGGACACCATGAACCCCTGCGCGAACTATAGTGTTCTTCAATTTTTTGGACCCATTGCGCCAGTTGCATTACCTGCGTATCCTTTAAACAAAAGGTGTCTTGGATACTCTGTTCCACGGGGACCTGCCGAACCGTTTCAAATGGTTTGTTTCCATAAATCATTTTATGAGTCTTCCTGCCGAGCTTTTTGTCAATAATGGCATTAAAGCCTTTTTTCATGGTTGGCTTGAACACAATGAATTCATCCGGAGATATTTCACCCCCTACCACAAGTTCACCCAACCCATAGGCCCCATTAATCAAGATTACGTCTTTAAAGCCGCTCTCCGTGTCCAATGAAAAAGCAACGCCCGAAGCCCCCAAATCGGAACGTACCATTTTTTGGACGCAGACCGATAATTTGATCACAAAGTGATCAAAGCCCCGGGATGACCTATAGGAAATGGCCCGGTCCGTGTAAAGGGACGCAAAACAACTTCTTATTGCAGTCAACAACATTTCCCCTCCACGAATATTCAAGTAAGTGGATTGTTGCCCTGCAAAAGAAGCATCCGGTAGATCTTCAGCAGTTGCGGAGGAGCGTACAGCAATATCCGTGGCTTCTTGATTATAATCTGCGGATAAAATGTAATAAGACTCCAAAATCGATTTTTCAACTGAAACCGGGAATTTACCATTGGAAATCAATTTTCTGATATTGGATCCCGCTTTTCTAAGCTGAATTATATCAGATGTGTCCAGCCCTTCCAAAGCGTTATTTATTTTTTCCTTCAGATTATTTTCTGCAATAAAAGCATCATAAGCATCCACCGTTACTGCGAAACCACCGGGAACCCTAATATTTTGGGCCGTTAGCTTCTGGATCATTTCACCAAGGGAGGCGTTCTTACCCCCGACACTTGGCAGGTCGTCCATTCCGATTTCATCCAATCTTCGGATATACTTTTTATTGTTTTTCATAGCACTCATTACTTGTTTGGTTATTTGCGAAATCGTTATAGTTATTTGTTTGGAATTGGTCGTTTTTTTAAAATTGTCCTTCACATTACTTCTGGAATCAGGTCGGTCCACAACTTCCTTGTACGGCATATAATGGACAGACCTGAATTTTTCAATATTATTTTATCAAATGGTTGGGAAAATCCTCTATGTTTTCGCAGCAGATCTGTTCCATTACTTGTTGCAGCTCCATTTTCAACAGTGAAATGGTGTGGTCGCCCCCTTTGGCTCCAAGCGCCGCCACACCATACATAAAAGATCTGCCCAAAAAAGTAAAATCGGCTCCTGACGCCATTGTCCTGGCTATATCCGGACCCGACCGTATACCGCTGTCCATCATCACCTTTATTTGATTGCCATATTCCTTGGCTATCCGAACCAATGGTCTTATGGTCGATTCTCCTGCATCTAATTGTCTCCCTCCATGATTGGACACTATAATTCCATCTAGTCCTAATCGAATAGCTTTCTCCGCATCCGCTTCATTGGACACGCCCTTAAGCACCAATTTTCCTTTCCACATATCTCGGATAGGCTTTATTTTTTCCTCGTTTAACCTACCGGAAAAAGTTTGGTCCATAAATTTCCCCAATTGTTTGAGGTCAAGCCCTTTTGGTATATAAGGTTTTAGGGTCTCAAAATTTGGTTGTCCATGTACCAACGTCTTTAGGGCCCATTCCGGCCTGCCCAATATCTGCAAGATGTTCTTTACCGACATTTTAGGAGGCATGGCTAGACCATTGCGAATATCCCTTGGTCGAAACCCGAATGTTGGCACGTCGCATAGAATGACCAACACCGGACAGTCTGCAGCCGCTGCCCTATTGATAATATCATCCCTCAAGCTGTCTTCGGTGGGGTGGTACAGCTGGAACCATGCTCGGCCCTCGGTTAGTTCACCTATACGTTCAATACTGCTCGTGGTCACGGTACTAAGTATAAAAGGAATGTTATGCTCGAAGGCGGCCTTGGCCAAAATTTCCGGGGCATTGGGCCACATAAGTCCTTGTAATCCAACGGGGGCGATACCAAAAGGAGCATCATAAACATGACCAAACAATTCAGTTTTCATATCCGACCTGGTATGCTTGCTCAAATAGTAGGGCAAAAGTTCCACTTCCCTGATATCTGAGGTATTCTTGTGCAGGTTCACATCTTCATTACATCCACCATCCAGGTATTCAAAGGCGAAATTTGGAATTTTATTCTTTGCTCTTTCCCTTAGGTCGTAAACCGAAGGGTACTTTTTATTTATACTTAGATCCACCTTTTTGTTTTTAGTGATACTTTTTGGCAACCTGTTTTGAAGTTCCCAAACCTTCGATTCCCAATTCAACAACATCACCTGGTTTAAGGTATTTTGGTGGGTCAAAACCTAGTCCGACTCCGGCCGGGGTTCCAGTTGATATAATATCGCCCGGCAATAATGTCATGAATTGGCTGATATAGCTCACTACCTCTTGTACATTGAATATAAAATCCGATGTATTGCTTTTCTGTAGGGTCTCACCATTGAGTTTTAGCCATAGGTCTAGATTATTGGGGTCTTTTATTTCATCGGCAGTAGCGATAAAAGGCCCAATGGGGGCAAACGTATCACAGCCTTTTCCCTTACACCATTGCCCTTGTTTTTCTATTTGGAAAGCCCTCTCGCTATAGTCGTTGTGCAATACATACCCAGCTACATGATCCATGGCATCGGCTTCTTCCACATAACTTGCTTTTTTTCCTATAACCACTCCCAATTCAACTTCCCAGTCAGTTTTTTCACTGTTTTTTGGAATAACAACATCGTCATTGGGCCCAACGATTGCAGAAGTGGCCTTAAAGAATACCACGGGTTCTTTAGGGATTGCCATACCACTTTCTTCGGCGTGCTTGGCATAGTTGAGTCCCACACAGACGATTTTGGACGGGCGGACCAAGGGTGCTCCAAGCCGTTCACTCGGTAAGACAATGGGACTTTCATCCTGATTTCTATCCAACCAGCATGCCAGGCGTTTTATCCCTTCTGTCCCAAAGAAATTCTCGTCATAGTCTTCGCCAAATGCTGTAATGTCAATCCAAGTACCATCTTCTAATTGCACTCCGGGTTTCTCTTCCCCCTCTTTTCCAAATCGTATTAATTTCATTATTTATTAAAGTTTATGTTCTTATGTTTAACTTTCCGAACAGCCGTCTGTCAACTGTTCAATTTTATAAATCCACCGTCGATTGGAAAATCGGTCCCTGTAATAAAAGAGGCCTCATCCGAACACAGGTAAAGTGCCAGGTCTGCGACCTCTTCGGGTTTTCCCATTCGCCCAATAGGCTGTGTCTTGGACAGTTTGTCGAACATTTCCTCCTCCTTTCCTGGATAGTTTTTTTGGATGAATCCGTCTACGAAGGGAGTATGTATCCTCGCGGGCGAGATGCTGTTGCATCGAATTCCGTGTCCGATATAATCCTTGGCCACAGAATAGGTCATGGTCAATATTGCGCCCTTACTCATGGAATAGGCGAACCTATCCTGGATGCCTACGGTCGAAGCGATAGAGGCCATATTGATGATGACCCCTCCTTTTTCCTTGATTTTCGGAATAAGGGCGTGCATACAATTATATGGACCTTTTACATTTACGCTATAGATTTTGTCCAAATCTTCCGTGGAAGTGTTTTCAATATTTCCAATGTGGGCAATGCCCGCATTGTTTATAAGTATGGAAATTTCATGTTTTGCGGTGATTCGATCAATAACCTCGATGACCTGGGCCTGATCTACCACATTGCATTGGTATGCAAAAGCAGTTCCACTCTGTTCACTAATATATTTTACGGTGCTTTCAGCATTTTCGATACTTAGTTCCAGAATGTGAACCGTTGCCCCCTGTTTTGCGAAAGTGGTGGAAATAGCTTTCCCAATTCCGCTGCCGCCTCCCGTTATAATCGCATGCTTTCCTTCTAAACTGAATTTTATCACTTTTATATTTTTATTGTTTTTGAAAATTGAAAACATCGTTCAAATCCTTCATCGTCATCTAAAATCTCTTCCAGATGTTTATTTATACTTCAATTTCTAGTGTTGTTCTTCCTGTGTACCATTCCTAACCCTTGCCACTTCTCTCTCTTGAACTCCTCCAACATTTTCGTTTAAATTCATCCGGATGTACGTTAATACCTTAGCAATATCCTCGTCGCTCAAAAAGTCCATTTTTGGCATAACATCATCATATGTCTTTCCATTTACCGTTACAGGTCCTTCAAGGCCTTCCAATACCGCTTTTATCAATCTGGTTTTATCCCCAGTCACCCAGTCTGATCCTGCCAATGGGGGATAACGGCTCCCATCTCCTTTGCCATCTGCTTGGTGACAAGCAATGCAATAAGTATTATAAATTCTCTGACCCTCATCTGCCAAACGATAAGAAAGATTGTCATTGATTTCATGAGGATCCCTGATATGTGTCAGTGCTTTCCTCTCTTCCATCTTGCTTAACTGACTTTCACTAAAATCATCCTTATCACCTCTGTAAATGATTCGCCAAATTTTCCCTTTTCGGCTATCACTAACATACAATGAACCATCAGGTCCCATGGCAAGCCCCATAGGCCGATATTCAGCAGGTCCCATACCATCCTTATACGATTCTCCAATAAATCCATCAGCAAAAATTTCAAAGGATTTTGAAAATTCTCCATTTATATATGGCACAAAACATACAACAAAACCTCCTGTAGGATATGGAGCTCGACGACCACCACCATGAAAAGCTATAAAAGCCCCATTTTTATAACGATCTGGAAATTGATTTCCCGTGTAAAAGAAAAGATCATTTGGCGCCCAATGCCCAGGAAAACCGATAATGGGATTTGTTAGTTCACTCACTTTTACCTCTAAATCAACATCTCTGTATTCTGGAGACACCACTCTTTTATTTTGTATCTGATCATAATAATAATAAGGCCAGCCTCCATTGGCTCCTTCTTTAATTTCAAGAAATTCTTCAGCTGGCAACATTGCACTTTCCCATTCTGAATAAAGGGATGGCCATATTCTATGCATATCGTCCCTTCCATGTTCTAAAACGAATAAACTATTAGTGGTATGATTCCAGTCCATGGCAATTCCGTCTCTAAGTCCAGTTGCATATCTAACCCCATCTTGCTGAGTCTGATTGATTTTATCAGCATCAAACTTCCAAATGCCTGCATGCTTTTCCAGTTCGAGACAGGGATATTGACCTGGGCTAAGAGGAGTTCTATCTTCTTCTTGACAATTATCAGTTAATGACCCGAAATTGACATACATATTTCCATCGTCATCAAAGGCAAGAGTTTTAGCTATATGTGAAGTATAAATTTCATATTTGAGAACAACTTCCCTTTTGCTTTTCGGCACTAATGTACCAGGGGTTATTTTCTGCCTGTAAACAGCATCTTTAGTACTATAAAAAATGTACCCATTGTAAATCCTCATACTTGTTGGGCCATAACCTTCCTCTGCGGGATAATCCCCAAAATAGGCGATTTCATCTCCTTTACCGTCTCTGTTTGTATCTCTGATAGCTACATTGCCCGAATCTTGTTTAGCACTTGTAAGCTTAACATAAATATCTCCATTGTCATTCACGGCCAGATGCCGGGCATTGCCAATACTATCTACCACAACCAGAGCTTCAAACCTGTCTGGCAAGAAAAGTCCTCCATTGTCTATATCGCCTTCTGGCAGGTTTGATTCCTGATCACAGCCCGTAAGGAAAACAAGTGTTATGGAAATCCATAATAGTTTGGAGAAGTATATTTTTAATGATGACATTTATAATATTTTTATTTATAGATTATTGGTGAATATTTTAGTGGTTTCTCTTGCCCTTACGCTCAATAAATGTGAAATCATCTATTGTACTTAACTATAAGTTTTAGGTAGACAATCATTCCTAAATCTATCCTATTTACTTCTCTTTTATTCCTACCCCTTAATGAGTTTAAAAAAAAATTCTGGAGACAAATTCTCAAATAAAGACATAGAAAGGGTTGCCCCCTTTACGGAAGTTATTGCACATGACGGTATGCTATTGGTAAAAAATAGAGGTTGCTTATGTAAGTGCTGAATATTCCAAAACCACAATATTTTAGATAGCTATATCATAGGAACCTTATGTCCATGAATAAAAAAAAACAGGTTGACTTAACAGAGTGAATACAATTTATCATTCTGAAATTCAAAAGTCATAAAATTGATGCGATAATTTTATCGTGCTCCACTTTTAACCGAGAGTGTTTCTCTCGACATTTTGTTACATCAACCTGTTCTACTGCAACTAAACTAAAACAACAATGGACTATGTGATTTATATTCCAAAATTGGTATCAAGCTCTCCTTGTGGAATTGGAAAAAAGTAATGGCTTGCATTAACTGGTTGAGTTCCGTATTTAGCCTGAAACTCAGGGTTTAGAGTTTCTTCCAGTATTCCCCATCTTTTAAGATCTCTGAATCTTGAACCTTCGCCCATTAACTCAATTTCCCTTTCACGTTTCAAAAGCTCAAACACCTCACTATCAGAATAATTCGCCGCGTTGTACTCAAAGATGCCGAAACGTCTACGAACCCTATTAATAAAATCGACACATCCTGGCGCATTTCCTTGCATAAGCTGGATTTCAGCCCTCATAAGCAAGACATCAGCATACCTCATGATCCTAACGTTATTACCCGAAGCGGCACCACCTGCACCCGGACCAGTTTCATCAGGTCTGGTCTCTCTATTGTTTTTCTTTTTCCAGAAATATTGTAAGCCTTCAAAGTCATATGGACGATTCGGATTTTCTGGACAATAATCACACCATGTATCATCTCCTGCCACACCTCCATAAAAGGTTTCCGCTCCTCTTGGGTCAATAAATTCTGCACCAGACTCATCATCGTAGATAAAAACCTCAGTCTTCTCTGGCTGGAATTTCCAGTTAGGCCATCCGTTCCAACTATGTAATTGTTGCATCATATTGTTCAAAAACGGAGCTGAACCACCTTCTACATTGCTAAACATTGCGGAACTACCACCTTGACCTGCATATGTACATTGGAACTCAAAGACACTTTCAATGTTATTTTCATTGATTTCCCCAAAATTGTACAGATAATCCTCAGCAGGTAATAAATCATAATGCCCTTCCAATTTAGCCAATTCAATTTCTGCTTCTGGAAGTCTATCATTATACAAGTATAATTTACCAAGTAAACCTGTCGCCGAGCCTTTGGTCGCCCGGCCCAGTTCGGTGTCGGGAATATCTCCAACCTCTTTTAAAAGCGATTGGGCTATTTTTAAATCACTTTCGGCCACGGCCCAAACATCTTCGGCACTACTCAGTGGAGCATCAACATTCTCAGATTGATCAAAGCTCAACCTGAGTGGTACATCCCCCCATAAATTAGCTAAATTAAAATAGGCCCAGCCTCTCAAAAAATAAGCTTCGCCCCGTGATCGAATCACTAAGTCATTGGAATCATTTTCTGCCAAATAAGCATCAGCTGAATCAATGACCAAGTTGGACCTCAAAATCATCATATAATACATTCTCCAAAGGTTTTCAACTGTGCGGTTGAATTGATTATGCTGATACGCCCTCATTTGAATAATTGGAACTTCGTGGTAACTCCCTAAAGCTCCGGCAGTCGCCTCTGTTTCATTGCCCAATACGTCCCAAATTTCAGGCCATTGGTAGCTTCCTATCCAATGTTGAAAAAATGCCGCATAGGCTGCATTGGTGCCCTGAACAATTTGATCTGGAGTTTTGAAATATGTCTCTAGTGTAAATTGTTCCGGATTACTCAGTTCTAAAACTTCCTCGTCACATGAAGAAAAGGTTAAAAAGAAAAGGACGAATACCCCTATCATTTTAAACTTGATGTTTGTTATCGTTTTCATATATATATTTTTTTAAAGACTTATTTGAATTCCTAAAACAACTGTCCTTGCTGCAGGAGGAGTAAATTGATTTACCCCACGCACAAGGTTTTCCCCACCAATTTCTGGGTTGAATCCATCGTATTTTGTAAGCGTTAGCAAATTTTCGCCACTTGCATATAACCTAAATCTGGACATTCCGAATTTGGTTGTAAGTTCATCAGAAAAAGTGTAGCCTAGAGACATAAGCTTCAACCTAAGATAACCAGCATCCTGGACCATGAGAGTAGATGGTCTTGTGTTTGCGACTGCGTCCCCACTTAGAGCCCTTGGCTGTACACCGTTGCCTGGCTCAGACTCACTTCTCCATCTATTGAGCACAATGGTCTCCTGATTCAAGATCCTAACTCCTGCACGATTCCATTTATAACCTTCGTCGTAAATGTCAACATTTGCTGCTCCTTGCCAGAACATATTAAAATCAAATTGCCCAATATTTAAACTGGCATTTAACCCAAAGAGATGCTTAGGAATCGGGTTCCCGATCATGGTGCGATCATCTCCATCAATTTTTCCATCACCGCTTAAGTCTCTAAATCTAACATCCCCCGCACTGGTAGAGGCTTCTTGGAAATAATCGTGGCCATTTGCTACTGCGTCGGCATTTGCAGCATCAATTTCTGCTTGTGTCATATAAATACCGTCTGCTTCGTATCCATAGAAATATCCTATTGGCCTGCCCTTTTCTGTTCTTGAAACTCCTGAAAGAAATGGTTGTCCAAGCCCTAAACCAGTAACCACATTTTCCTGAAATGTATAATTAGCACTGATGTCATAGCTTATCTTTTCTCCTATATCCCCTCTTTTACCAAGTAAAAATTCAAACCCTTTGTTGCTAACAGATGCTGCATTTACAATGGCATTTCCATCGATGGTTCCCCCATCCTGCCCCGATCCATATCCTAAGGACAATGGACTAGGTACTGCAAAGAGTATATCATCAGTTTGCTTCTCAAAATACTCGACAGTACCAGTAAGGGTATTGTTGAACAGTCCGAAATCCACACCAACAGTCAACGATTCCGTAGTTTCCCATTTGATTTCAGGGGAGGCATTTTGCACCACCGAGGCACCTTGTTGATATTCCTGATTAGTGCCCAATGGATATCCCACACCTTGAGAGAATACTGAAGATAGATAGCGGTATTGCCCAATGGCATCGTTACCCGATTTACCCCAACCAGCTCTCAATTTCAACTGATTGATCACTTCATTGTCTCTTAAAAAAGACTCCTCGTCCAGTTTCCAGGCTAGGGACAAAGAAGGGAACTTACCCCATCTATTGTTCGGTGAAAAGTTAGGCGAAGCATCTGCTCGCATATTAATAGTCATAAGGTATTTACTCTTAAAACCATAATTTATCCTTCCAAAATATGATAGTCTTGAATCAATAAAAAGATCTTGGGTGGGTTGCATTGGACTACCTGCCACACTAAGTAATTTTATTTCGTTTGTGGCGTATCCAGTAGCACCTATGCCTATTCCTCCACCTTGAACACCATCTTGCCAAGTATTACCCAACAAAGCTGAAATATTATGGTCACCAAACTGTTTTGTATAATTAAGATAGGACTCCACTATTGGTGAATAGAAATAAGAACTGCTTTCCAACATCGTATTCACATTATGGCTCCCTGCAGAAACATATTCATCTTGCCATTGGAAAAATCGCTCAAAATCGCCCTTCAAACCTGCTTGGATCGTGTAACTAAACCCCTTAAAAGGTTTAATTTTTAAATTAAGCTGTGCCTGGTAAGCCAACGTATTGGTCTCGGGATTTACTTTGTTTGGGATAGTCAAGGGATTGGATACATCTGAAGCGTCATTAATCCTATCCACATCCGTATAACCTCCTATTTGATTCTCATCATAAATTTCTTTGTATGGCATATATCCCAACATATTGCGATAACTAGGGCTTGCCCCTTTAATTGTTTTATAACTAAGTGCCGCATTGACGTTCAAATCGAGCCATGGCTTTATTTCAAAACTATTCTTGGTCCTGAGATATGATGCTTTGTTAGAGGAACCAATTATAATGTTCTCGTCGTCACGATGGCTGACCCCAAAATAATAGGTCGCTTTCTCCGTACCTCCTGAAAAGCTAGCGTTTACCTCCGAACTATGACCTGTTTGAAAAATTAGGTCTTGCCAGTCATTTCTATCAATCCTCACTTCATCTGTAAGTAATTTAGGAGGAATGTTCTGTCCAGCATTGTTAAGAGCATCATGCACATAATCTATATATTGGTTCGCATTCAACACATCTCTTTTATTGGTAGTTGATTTTAAACCACTCCAAAAATTCACATTTACCTTCATGGCTCCCTCACGACCACTTTTGGTAGTTACCAATATTACTCCATTAGCTCCACGTGATCCGTAAATTGCGGTGGATGATGCATCCTTCAACACCTCAATGTTCTCAATATCATTAGGGTTAACCGTAGATAAATCTCCTCCAAGGAAACCATCTATAACCACTAGCGGGTCCGTATTGTTAAACGTAGTTATACCACGGATACGAATTTTACCGCCCGTCGCATCCACACCTGGTGCACGTCCTTGTATAAGTCCTGCTACGCTTGTTGCTTGACGGTCTCCCAAGTCTTCTGATGAGATTGAGGCAACCGCTCCTGTAAGGTCACTTTTTTGAACAGAACCATAACCAACGACTACAATTTCGTCCATGGCCACTGCACTTTCCGCCAACATAATCGATAAAGTAGTCTGGCCATTAAGAGCTATTTCTTGGGTCGAATATCCTATGTAAGAAGATACCAGTGTCGCATTTGCATCCGATACATTAATGGAAAAATTACCATCAAAATCGGTCTGTACACCATTTGTGGTTCCCTTTTCAAGGATACTTGCACCAGCAAGGGGAATTCCGTCTGGATCAGTTATGGTTCCCGTAACTGTGAACTGAACCATCGTGTTCATAACTGGCACAGGATTTATAACCGGCTTCTTAGCGTTTTTCGCCTTTTGATCCCGCCATAAAACAACTTGGGTGCCCTTTACCTTATAATTGGTTTCGGTATTCAAGAATAACCGATTGAGTACTTTTTCAATATGTTCCTTCTGTATATGAAGGGATAGTTTTCTTTGAAGGTTTACATGTTCAGTATTATAAACGAAGTTAAACTTTGTTTTTGATTCAATGTCATCTAAAATTTCCTGTACAGAAACATTTTCAACGTTCAATGTGACCTTTGTCTTTTGGGCATAACTGTCATTAGCGTGTAATCCAACCAATGCAGTAAACAATAACAATACGGTCAATTTCATTTTTAAGTCAAATTTCAACAAAGTTGCACTCAACTCGGAGTGGTTGAAGATTTTTTTCATAATTTTAAAAAGTTATTTGGTGGTTTAGCATAATAATTTGCCATACCGCTTTTTTTAACCGGAAAATGTTAGCGCATTTTCCGGTTTAGTTTTTTTGGAAAGCGAATGACGATTCTGAATTTTCAAATCATAGGCATTGCAGTTATTTGTTTGGTTATACTTTAGTTTTATTTTTAACTTTTAGTTTATCGTCACTTTATTGTTTTCAACTGTAAAATCAATGTCGTGGATATCCTTAAAATACCCTAAAACCTCTTCAATTTCCATTCTATCAAAGCGCGCATTGAATACCTCCTCCCCAAGTTCAACATTGTTGTTGACAATTTCTATATTATAGTGACGTTCAAGTTTTTTTAGAATTTTATTAAAGGTCAACTCCCTATACACAAGACTCCCCTGTCTCCATGAAGTATAGAGACTTGTGTCTACTTCTTCAACCAACACATCTTTTGATTTAGGGTCAAAAGACCCTTTTTGCCCAGGGACTAGTTCAACTAAATCCTGAGACTGATTTTTTCCTGCCATATTTACGGCTCCTTCAACCAACACAACATCGATATTCTCATCCTCTTCATACGCCGAAATATTAAATTCCGTACCGAGCACTTTCACATCCAACTCATCAACGTTGACCACGAATGGATTAGCGGTGTTTTTGGTAACATCGAAATAAGCATTCCCAGTAAGAAATACTTTCCTAGGCCCCTCTTCTAAAAAGTTTACTGGGTATTTTAAAGAACTTCCTGCATTTAATTGAACCCTAGTGCCATCGGATAATTCTACTTGAAAAGTTTTTCCATTGGGTACCAACAAAGTATTATATACTAAGACTTCGTTTTCAGTTACTTTGGAATATCGTATCAAACCTTGGTTTTGGACATAAACAACATTTCCTTCCCTATCCCGATATTCCTTATTTCCACTAACATCTATGGACTGAACGATTCCATTGTTCAACTCCAAAGTAATAGTATCTTCTTTTGGGACAAGTACATATTGTTCTTCCGTGGAGAAAAAGCCTTGTTGATAAATCAATCCCAGTGCCATCAAAACGATAACAGCAGCAGCATACTTCATCCAATCTGGGAAAAGTCTCTTAATCGGTTTGGTCTTATCATCAATTCTATTGTTTACCTTGCTATAGGCTTCATCAAGATTGTTCTTTAATGTGGCCAAATTCAAATCATGATAGTCTCGAACATAAGCTTCAAGAATTTTCTGATTGTTTGGATCCTCCAACCAATCTTGTAATTCCATAATCTCTTTTTCTGAAATCGTTCCAAGTAAAAGCTTTGTTATATTTTTTTTCATTATACTAGATGAAGATTCTTTCAAGTTCTTTTTAAGTTTTTAAATTGCATTCGATTACGCAATACATAATTAATACTGCTAAAAAAAGTTAAACCCTTAAAAAAAACCAAATAAATTTTTCAATTTCACACTGAACCTAGCTAACTAAACAAACTTAAAATCGAAAATGACGGAAATTGAAGCGGTGGCTGCCATGAAAAGCGGCGACCAAATGGCTTTTAAGTATTTATTTAATTTGTTCTATGATCGTCTTGTTGCATATATTACTACATACACACATGACAAAATAGAATCTGAGGAAATTGTACAACAGGCATTCATTAGTTTTTGGGAAAATAAATCAAAGTTAGACGAGACAAAATCCCCGAAATCATACCTCTATGCCATTGTCTACAATAAATTTATAAATTCCATTAAGAAAAGTAAAAAGCAAAATGAACTTTTAAATCAAATATGGGAACGTGCGCTTTCCGACAGAATCGAAGAGGATACAGATGCCTTGCAATTGCGTATTCAAAAAATGAAAAAGGTGATTGAAGAGTTACCTCCAAAGTGCAAGGAAATCATAATAATGAATAAAATACAAGGTATTAAGTACAAAGATATTGCAGACCAACTAGGAATCTCTGTAAAAACAGTAGAGTCACAAATGCGCATTGCTTTTACCAAAATACGGGAAGCGTTTAAGGAGAACGATCCGTTATTATTTTTACTTTTTAAATAACCATGACAAAGGCTTTATGCATTTCCATGATGTCAATATTGAGGACGATTTTATGACATTATCCCAATCACGCATATCTTGCTTGGAATCGAAAAATCCATATGAGCATAGTATAATCGTATTTTATGAAGTGATTTAAATAATCTAGGGTAATAAACCAATATCAACCCCAGATTTCCGGTTAATGATTTGCTCTATTAGTTCTAAAATCAGTTAGCCAAGGACAATTTTGAAATTCCCATAAGTCTAGCGAATCATCACCTCCCAATATCGGGTGCGTTTGGAACTGCCATCGGGGCCTTTCACCTCTAGGGTAATGACCGTGCGCATATTTTTGTCCTCAAACCTATAAATTGGGTCTTGTTCCGAGGAGCTATCCCCATTGCCAAAATCCCATGTCCATTGGTCAATTTTTCCAACAGATTCATCTTTAAAGGCCACTATTCCCTTCTCCTCATCAATAACCTCGAACGTCCATGCGGCTTTGATTGGTTCCAGAAACTGGTCTTCCAATGGCATTAATTTAAAGGCGCATAAAAACGAGGCATTGCTCACCATCCTAACGGTATGGGCAAGATTCGCATGACCTTCCCTATCACCCCCATCAAAGTCCAATATGGACCATGAGAGCCCAATGACCTTATTCTCCCTAAGTTTTGACTTAACAGCTCTTTGAGGTCCGTTGTAGGGTGCATAATCATAAGGTGTGATCCAGCCCTCCAGCTGTAATGTTCCACTTTCGCCGTGTTCAAAATCGAAATCATAAGCGTAGTTGGCCCTAGGAAATTCGGAAATCCATGGTTGACTTCCCCACACCAATACCCATGCATTGTTTACTGGCGGGGTGTAGATATGGTAATTTTGAGCATGTACTCCGCTAAAATTTAAATGGTTTTCGGTATAGGCATCCGTTTGGGGATCCCACTTCAATTCGTCTTGGTCGTACATGGGGTTCTTAATAAAAGGACCACCTGAAAGATCTCCATCCACCACAAGTTCAAATATATCGTTCAAATAACCCTTTGGGTTAAAACGCTCAAAGTCCCAAAAATCATCATAAGCTTCATATTTAAAATAAATACGGCTCATACCCTTTACCCATCCTATGGTAACCTTTACGTCAAGGTCCTCGGGCGGAATGTCAGCTCCCATTCCATCTTCTGTATCATTTAACAAATCGGTACCATAAACGTAATCTTCAGGAACTATTTCCCAATCGCTCATATCCCCATCAATTCTTGGCATTTGGTCTTTAGGGAATTGAAAAATCTGAAATATCCTCCCATCCCTTGAGGTTTTATAAGATGGTGTGGATTGACCCATTGATTCTGATATTGTTCCCAAGAAACAGCAAAAGAAAAATATCCATGGCTTGTGGAATATACTGTAATGTAAGTTCTTATGATTTTTCATAACCTTTATGTTCTATCTTCTATTTAAAAATTTGGAAAGAATTTCCATTACATCATTTACTTGTTGATATCAACTTCGTAAACCTTGCCTGCCAACATATCAGGTAGGAGTAGCCGACCTTTGTCTTCCTCCAAATAAAAATCTGCAGCAGATTGCAGGCCATCCATTAATACGGTCGATTCTTCAGTTTTTCCATCTATTTTCCAAACTGCACCCGCTGCCCAACTACTTACGTAATAATTGCCCTTACTATCTTGTCCCACCGCATCGGCACCTCTAAACAGCCCTTTAAGCGGTGTTAGTTCTCCATCCTTTTTTACTAAAAAATTACCCAGGAAAAATGCACCTACCATAATATCGCCATTGTTGTCGACCCCTACACCATTCGGGTTCAACATTAGTGACGAGGTGTTTTGTGCTATGGATACTTGACCATCTAAATCTACATGGTAAATACGTCCCAATTGTGGGACCAATTTTGCTTTTTCACTATCGAGTGGCCATAGTTCATTATTTTCATCGCGCATATATTTGGTTGCTCCCATATCCGTAACATAAATACCATTGTTCTCAGCATCCACTGCAACATCATTTAAATACAGAACTTCTTCGGGAAAATCTTCTTTATCAATAAAAATGGTCGCATTGCCATCTTTATCAACTTTCCAGATACGGGTCAGATCCGAAAAGTATAAATGATCTTTTAGATGAACGATACCTTTGGGCTCATTAAAACCCTCGGCAAATACTTTTGTGCCATTGGTAAAAATTTCAACTACTTCACCATCACCTTCTTCGCCTCCGTTCATTACAGTTACGTAGTAATTTCCGGCAAACCCTTTTGTAATACTTTCTGGTTTTACCCCGACTTCTACTGGAAATTGAATGTCTGATTGTGAAGTACACCCCGATATCAATACCATCGTAACTGGCAGTATATAGCGAGTAACTTGGTTTAGGCCAAATCTGGTCAAGAATGACATTTTTTTCATTATTGATTGGTTTTTATGATTTAATTTTCATCTTCAAATCACTGCTACGTCGGCGGCGCAAGGAACGCTCTGAACATCAACAAGTTTAAGTGCACCGGAAGCGGGGTTAATTCGGAAACATTCGACCCGATCGGCATCTTGACTTGCTACCAACAGGAAATTACCGGTTGGATCCATGGTAAGGTTTCGGGCGTTCGAGTTATCCGCTAGTTGACATCGACCCGAAAAGGTTAATTTGCCATTTTCTTTACCTACGTGAAAAATGGCGATACTTTGATCTACCCTGCATATATAATAGTAATACGACCCATCTGCCGATAAGCATCCCTCAGCCCCCCAATATTCAGATCTGCCTAGATTTTCCGGGTGGTCACGCGCCACAAAATCTTCCGGATAACAGGACACGGTCTGCACTGGAACGAGTCCTTTGGTATCATCAACAGAACATACTTCTACAGTCCCATTAAGTTCGCAATTAACGTATGCCATCCGCAACGATGGATGAAATTTGATTCCTCGTGGCCCTGAACCAGATGTTAGTTTTACATTACCCTTTGGTTCCAACATTCCTGTTTTTGTGTCGAGAATGTATTGATGAACCTGATCTGTACCCAAATCGGTAGCATATACCATATTTGTTTTAGGGTCACCAAGAATACCATGTGGGTGGGGCATTGATTGCCGAACTGGGTCCGGTCCCGAACCAGAATGATCTGGTGTTGATGTGACTTCACCAATTTTCCCTGTATCGGGATAGAATGGTAGTACTGAGATGCCACCTTCCCAATATCTTGTTACTAACAAAAAACGTCCCGTACGATCAAAGGCAGCACATGTATTGCCCCTACCACCAGTGGACTGCGTAGACACCTTCTCAAGTTCACCATTGGGCTGAATTTTGTATGCTGTTACGAAACCAACGCCTTCACCTACCCCTGTATGATGGGAAAGCTCGTGTGTGGCTATTAGAAATTGTCCGTTCGGGTGAATCTCTAACCACGTGGGCGAATCTTGCTTTGTAGTATTGCCCGCTTTAATAAAAGTACCCTCTGAACTGTTAAAGGAGAATGATGAAATTCCTTCTCCAGGTTTCTTTGACCCCACCCAGGGTAGCTGTCCTGGCTCATATCCCGTATAACTCCCAACGAAAAGATAGGTTTCTTTGGTTTCCCTCATTTTCTTATATATAGGTTTAGTGTTACTAAAAATAAATTATCATCCGATTGCTACATCTTCTCCATTCCAAATTATAAATCATTGTTCCTACATAAATTTTCATCAAATAGCAGTTATACCAATTCTTGGTTATCCTATTATTCACGTAGGAGACCATTGAAAAAATATTTGTGAAAAATATGTGGCCGATCGAACACGGATAAATACCCAAAGTGAATTTCATCCACTTTACTCTCGGTAACTTATTGTTACAATATCAGCTCTGTCTCAACAACCAGCGAACAGCATTTTGCTTCAACTTACGGTACATGGGGTTCCAATGTGCAGTAAGAAGGTGACCTGGTGCCAAGTAACAAACCCGTCCTTTCCCATATTCATATGCCCAAGCTGCAGGAACAGTAGTACCCTGATCTTTACCCTTGTAAGAATAACGAAGACCATCTTCATTCACTGATTCCATAAGGATGTGTTCTGGATCCTTGTCGTACTCCATATAATGCTGCTCATCGGTAACCACAAAATCGGTAATCCCCTCCATGATCGGATGGTCTGATCTTTTCACCCTAACCTTAAAGGTTCGAATGGGTGGATGGCCCGCATAAGCAGCTCCAAGAACGTCACGAATGTCGGTATTGGTGCTCGCCAGATCCGTAACATTGTGGAAAAACAGGACCGAACCACCGTTTTCGACGAAATCACGGACGGCCTTGCCTTGGCTGGGTTGTATCCAAGCCTTCATTTCGCCCGATGTGGGCTCCAGAGGAGGATCACTGACAACAGCGACCTCATCAATGCCCTTGCCAAAATTATTGTTGAAGGTTGACGGAACCATTTTGTCACCTCCGCCAATGGGTCCATTGCCTTCAGGAAAAATACGGCCGTCACGATGAATAATAAGCATCTGGTAACCTTGCAGTGTCTCAGCGTTGAGAGATGTGTAGTCGTCGGTCATCTTAACTGATATGCCCATATCCTTAACAATGTCGCGAGTCAGTGCCGTACGTACTATATCAGCGTTGTGATAGTGATCGCCCATCAGAGCAAATATTGTGGCTTTCTCCGATATTTTCTCCGGAGCTTTCTCAGAGGCCTTCTCCGGTGCCTGGGCACAAGCTATAGGGGTGGCCAATACGACTCCAGCTGTTAATCCTGCCATCGACGAGATGGCTGAGCGTCTCGTGACATTTTTTTTGGGTAAAGATGATTTTGGTTTCATACCAGATATTGTTTTAAGTTATCTAATTTGTTTATGTATTTCCCAGTTTTTGGGCAACTTGCGTTATTTTAAATATAGAATTACTTTGTTTTTATATATTAATCGGTATTGCGCTGCAATATCCTACAGGGAAAAACGTCTTTATTCCTCTCCTATGGAACCGTGTGTTTGAATTGCTGAAAAAATAAATCTGCGCACAAAATCATGCAGCAAATCGGGTACGAAAAATGTATCCCTCGTAGCATCGGTTGCATCGGCTGTTGTCACCACTAAAAGATCCAATTCCGGATATACACCAATATATTGTCCACGGTGCCCATAGGCGAAGTACCCGTGTACTTCTTGTTCCCCTCGGGCTGTATTCACTTTATCTGGGCGTCTACGGACCCAGTTCAGGTATCCGTAACCTTTCTGCCTATCAAATTCTACATGGTATTTCGACGCCTCTTTAACCCAGTCTTCAGGCATCAATTGTTTATCTTCCCAACGTCCATCACGGAGCAATAGGTAACCGAGGCGTGCCATATCCCTAGCAGTCATGTGGAGGCCGTTTCCTCCTTCTGGAATACCATCAGGCCCCTTTCTCCATTCACTAATATCAATGCCCAACTGTTCAAAGAGATACTTTTCCGCCATAGTGGAAACATCCGAAACATTCCCATCAACACCCTGTTTCGCTTTCCTGTCCAAAATTGCTGTTAGTAAGCTTGGTGCGTAGTTACTGTACTCAAAGGTGGTTCCTGGAGTCAATTTGGGCTCTGCTTTAAGAAGTAGACCAATATTCATGAATTCCTTTCTGCTTTCCACACCCGAACGGTGCGTCAGCACATTTTTTAGGGTTAAATCCGCCAACTTTGGGTGAATCTGATATTCAGGCAGTAAGTCGGCTACACGTTCATCAACACTCTTAATCCATTCTTGTTTTATCGCAACGCCCAATAATGTGGCCACAAATGTTTTGGTAACCGAAAATATATGATTGTTAGTATCCACAGTTTGCCCGTTGAAGTACGACTCTGACACCAATTGTCCGTTCCTAATTACCAGCAAGCTGTAACCGCTAGGAAAAAGATGTGGATAGACCTTTTCCGCTATTTTCAATGCTGTGCTGTCCATTTCTACTGCTTCTGGGCTAGCTTCCGACCAAGCGACCGTTGGCCATGGCCCCAAAGCTTCTTGCTTTTGTTCCTGAGCAACACCTTTATCAAAACAAATCAAGATTAAAAGGAAACATAGCCCTATATACAAACCCGAACTTCTTGCGTGATCGGAAGCACCCAAAGGACGATTCTGACAACCATTACGTTTCTTCAGTATTTTCCCAGTTCTATTTTCCTGTATCATCCTTATCCCTTTTTCTTTTATGGACATGATCTGCCATACTTCTATTTTACTTGTCTTCGGATTGCTTCGTTAGCCACCTTACGGAATTACGAATCAATCTCACCATCATTGGGTGTCCCAATGCCTCTGGCGTGTGTCCGGGAGCTAGGTAAACAAACCTGCCTTTTCCTATTTCGCGCCACCAACCGGCCGGAGCAGCTTTGTTGGCGTCCGAGATATTTCTCAACAACAACTGATCTGGTTCTCCGTAGTATTTGCTCATGTGCTGTTCGTCGTAGGTTCTAAAGTCCTCAACGCCAGCTGTAATTGGATGGTTCTTATCCTCGACTCGAATCATAAACTCCTCGGGCGCCGGATGACCGCCATAGTTTCCTCCGAAAACCTCGTAGTAAAGTCCATCTGGTGGGTAAATACCATGCGAATTATGCAACGCCAGAAATCCACCACCGTTATTTACAAAATCGTAGATAGCTTGTTGCTGCTCATCAGTCATCCACATTACCTGCGAGCCTTGCTCATAACCGTTCGGCCATATTTGCCCATCCTTTAAGAAAATCAGAAGGTCTACATTCTTTAGGGCTTCTGTCGTAAGTGCCTCGTGGTTTTCTATGTAAACTACAGGTATGTTCTCAAGCGCCAATGGACCCATTAGACCATTGCGAACATGTACGGGAGAGTGATATCGGTCTCCAATCACCGCTAGAGCATAGGGCCTATCGGCCGACGAATAAACATCTGAGGTATTCTGAATCTGAGCGGATAGCACGGTTGATAGGCTAAACGCCATAGCAAAAAGAATAAGAAATCGAGTGGCTCCCTTACTTCGTTTTAACGAAGGTGGTATTGGTTTCATACGTTGATAGATTTTATCATTGGTTATTGGTTAATTTATTATTGTTTATGTGCACTTTTGAAGTTGATTTTAGTTATGCAATACATAATTTATACTGTATTAAATTGCAAAACCCTTAAGGAATGCTTTAAAAAAAGGTGAAATCTGCACCCATGTGTTTAGAAACGATTCAACTAATTCGTCATCTACAAAAATTAACCAATAAATCATTTTCCTTTTAGCTAATACATTAATCTTTAATTTTGATAGTCAATTACCCAACGCTGGATTTACCGATATAAGCAATGAATCAACTCATATTTAACATTCAAAGAACTTTTAAGGCCACCGAAGAAGAGTTGTCCGCCCTCACATCGGCCATGAAAGAGGAACACCTCAGTAGAAATGGGGTTTTTCTTAAATCGGGTGAGGTGTGCAAAAGGTTGGCCTTTATTTCAGAGGGATCGATGCGCTTGTTCTATGACTCACCAGACAAGGAGGTCTGTAACGATTTTTTCTTCGAAAACTCCATGGTCGGGTCTTTGGCGAGTTTTTTGTCACAAACCCCTTCCTTGGTCAATATCGCTGCCATAGAGAATTGTAAGTTTTTTGTGTTGCGCCGTGATGATGTTTTGAATTTGGTCTCAAAACACAAATCCCTGAAAAAAATGGCGGACATTATAGTGCAGGAACAACTATTGAGGGCTGAAAAAAGAGAATCCGCTTTGCTCAGTGTAAATCCAGAAGAACGATTTAAGAACCTGATGGAGGAACATCCCAAAATTTTCAAAAGAATCCCACTTAGATATGTAGCTAGCTATCTGGGTATAACCCCTGAGACTCTTAGCCGATACCGGACAAAATTTTTGGTCTGATCTTTCTTGATTTGAATCAATTGGAAAGATGGAGCTCTTCCATTTCTTTGTCTAGGCATTCATTCAACAACAGATGAAACTTGATGTTGCCCGAATGAGAAAAAAAATAAAAAGAAATGGAATCACAACCAAAAAATGAACAGTTACTGATACTGACCGATGTCATCAAAGTTTTGGTGAGCAATACCGAAACCGAAAACAAGTATGCCATATTTGAGGAAAACGTACCGCCCTTGGGTGGCCCACCACCCCACACACATCCTGATGAGGAAGTGTTCTACATTCTGGAAGGGGAATTCGAATTTGTCAGGAACGACCTGAACAATCCTTTCAGGGCACTTCCGGGAAGTGTTGTCCACGTAGCATCCAACGAAGTGCACACATTCAAGAACGTAGGTGAAACTCCCGGAAAGATGATCGTCCTGCTCACTCCCGGCAATCTACTCAATTATTTCAGGGCCATTGGGGACTCGCTAAAAAATAACGCTGATTACCCGGATTTGAAAAAAGTTCCAGACTTTTCAAAATTGAATGTCGAGAAGGCGTTCAAACATGCAGCTGAGCACAACGTTCAATTTATTGTGCCCAAAATAGCCGAAAACTGATTATCTTACTATTATTTTTCATTGGGATGATAGTTGTTGACCTTATAAGAAATGACGCTGGGGAGATATATGCCAAATTGAGCTACGATGGAAACGCCGGACATAGTATACCACCCTCGCCGGGTTAAAGTGACCATAGCTGGCCGGACGAAAGTGACCCACTCCCGCCGGACGAAAGTGACCCACCTTTAGATTAGATCTATCCGTAAAAAGTCTAAGTGCTTTTTTTGTTAAAAAGCACCATGGCGAACAAGCAGATAGATATGCGAAAAACAAAACTGATTTACAAACTGTACACCTCCGGTACGAGCAAGCGTGGGATAAGCCAACAATTGGGCATATCCCGTGTCACGGTCAGGAAGTACATCGAATTCTTCAGGCGGTACCGTTTTACCGCCTACGAAGTGGAGAAGATGACCCTAGAGGAACTCCACAACCTTTTTAAGGACGGGCAAAAGCGCAAGAGCCAACGTTTGCTGACCTTAAGGCAGTACTTTCCCTATTTTGACAAAGAGCTTCGCAAGACCGGGGTGACCAGACAATTGTTATGGGAAGAATATTATGCCAAGCACCCCGATGGCTTCAAGCTCTCACAGTTCAAGTATTGGTACGCCGAATGGCGCAAGGAGACCTCTCCGGTAATGCACATGGAGCACAAGGCCGGCGACAAGCTCTTTATAGACTTCACGGGAAAGAAACTCCATATTGTTGACAGGGACACCGGTGAACTGAAGGAACTGGAGGTGTTCGTGCGTATACTCGGTAGCAGCCAATACACTTATGTAGAGGCCTGTGCAAGCCAAAAACTGGAGGACTTCATCCGCTGCACCGAGAACGCACTATGGTTCTACGGCGGCGTACCAAAGGCCTTGGTGCCCGACAACCTTAAGTCGGCGGTTACCAAGAGCAGCCGTTACGAGCCCAAGGTCAACGAGGTGTTCGCCGACTTTGCCGAACACTACGAAACGGCAGTACTGCCCACACGTACCTATAGGCCAAGGGACAAGGCCATAGTGGAGAACGCAGTGAAGATAATCTACACCAGGGTGTTCGCCCCTTTACGGAACCAGGTCTTCCATGGCATGACCGATATCAACAGCGCGATAAGGGAACTGTTGGAAAAACACAACGCAATGTCGTTCAGGGGAAGGGAATATTCCAGATGTTCGCTTTTTATGGAAATCGAGAAAGGCGAACTGATGCCTTTACCGGCGAAACGCTATGAGGTAAAACGCTATGCCCAGGGCACCGTACACAAGAACAGCCATATTTATTTTGGGAAGGACAAGCATTATTACAGCGTGCCCTACAGGCATATGGGCAAACAGGTCAAGCCGGTCTATACCGACAGTATCGTCGAGATCTACCATAAGCACGAAAGGCTCGCCGTACATACAAGGGACAGGAAGAAATACGGCTATACCACCTTGGCCGACCATATGCCCTCGCACCATCGTTTCATAAGCGAGTGGAGCAGTGAAAAGTTCATCGATTGGGCAAGCGATATCGGCGGACACTGTAAAGGGTACATCATAGCCATCCTGGAGAAGAAGCAACACCCGGAACAATCCTATAAGTCCTGTCTGGGCGTGCTCCACCTTGCCAAAAAGTACGGAAGGGAGCGTCTTGAGAATGCGTGCAAACGTGCCTCGGAATATGGTGCGTACAATTACAATATGGTCGAGCGCATCCTGAAAAAGGGGTGGGACCAGATCGATGAAGGTATCGACGGGGATATGGAAATGCCCGAGCACAACAACATAAGGGGAGGAAAATACTACGAATAGGAACAATACTTAAAAACAGAACATATGAACGAAAAAACAATGCAATTGATGAAAGAAATGAGGCTCTATGGAATGCACAGGGCCTTCACCACAACAATGGAAACCGGCGGTCCGTCCACCGGTTACACCAACGATGAACTGATCGCCTATCTCGTCCAGTGCGAATGGGACGACCGTCATAACCGTAGGATAGAGCGATTGACCAAGTCCGCAAGGTTCAGGTATACGGCCGTCATGGAGGCTATAGACTACCGACCGTCGCGCCAACTGGACAAGAATCTGGTCCGGCGGTTAGGTTCCTGCGGGTTCATCCAAAAAAGGGAGAACATACTTATTACCGGTAGTACCGGTGTGGGCAAAAGTTACCTGGCCTCGGCCATCGGCCACCAGGCCTGCTCCATGGGGTCAAAAGTGATGTACTTCAATACTGCAAAGCTCTTTACCCTGCTCAAGACATCAAAGGCCGACGGTTCCTATCCAAAACAGATAAACAAACTTGAAAAACAGGACTTGCTCATCTTGGATGACTTCGGCCTTAAACCATTGGACAACATCAATGGGCATGCACTTATGGAGATCATCGAGGACAGGCACGGCAAAAAATCCACTATAATAGCATCACAATTGCCCGTATCAAAATGGCACGACATTATCGGGGAGAAAACACTGGCCGATGCCATTCTCGACCGTTTGGTGCATACAGCTCACAGAATAGATATAAAAGGAGAATCAATGAGAAGAAAATTGAAAAATAAAAACTAAGTTTAACCCAAGGATAGATCAAATCTGGGCAGTCCATTTGCCATGGTCAGTTTCATCCGGCGAAAGTGGGTCAGTTTACCCGGCTTATCCAATTTAGCTTAACAACAATTTTTGCATAAACACAACAAGGATCAATCTCAAAAGTTGTGTGTAAATTGAATTTATAGTTTGAACTTTGTTTTAAAAACTGACTGTATTGGATCCATAC
>NZ_JAYKYV010000012.1:0-104937 GCF_035818535.1 Flagellimonas halotolerans
TACGACGAGGAATGGCTCGCCAAATGTGTGGACCAGAGCAAGCGGGGCATCATCGCCGAATGGGACGAGGATGGAAACCTCTTAACGTAATGTATATGGAATAACCAAAGCTTCTTTATGGAAAATTCTGCCATAGATTGGATTTGAGTTAGTTTAGTTAATTTGATACAGGCTCCTTTTTAGGGGCCTGTATTCATTAATCCATCTCAAACCACGTTTTAAAATAAATTGAAAATCCCCATGGTTTTGTATATTCAAAGATTCAAAAGATCTTTATCATACATAACTGTACAGCATGCATTTCAGGCTTTTATCGATCATATTGTTGTTGGTCCGTTTATCGGTTAACGGTCAACAATTATTACCCCCGATTCAAAATTATCAATTACTGGATTATAAGGGAGGCAGTAAAAACTGGGATGTTGCCGTAAATGGCAAGGGTGAACTTTTTGTAGCCAATAACAAAGGCTTGCTCCATTATAATGGGGAGCAGTGGACTTTGAACAAATTACCCAACAATACCATAATACGTTCTGTAGAGAGTATCGGTGATAGGGTATATACGGGTTCGTACGAGGAGTTTGGCTACTGGACCAAGAACAGGTTTGGAGAGTTGGGCTATACCTCCTTGACGCACCTTATTAAGGACCATACGTTTACCAGTGAGGAATTCTGGGAAATTTTTCCAGCTAAGGATGGAAGGGTAATGTTCCGCTCCTTTTCAGCAATTTATTCCTATGATAACAATAAAATATCCGTTGTGGATCCACCAGATGTGGTTTCTGATTTTATTGAGTTCAATGATAGATTGATTGTAGCTGGGGGATCTGTAGGTCTTTTTGAGGTGAAAGATCAGGGGTTGGTGTCCCTGCCAAACCAAGATATCTTGTTGGGGAAGACCGTTAATGATATGGCCATTTTCCAAAACAAACTTTTGATAGGGACCAAATTGCATGGTTGTTTTTTGTACGATGGCAGCACATTATCACCATGGTCGGCTCCCATAAATGACGACCTAAAACAACATCAACTAAATAAGATAACCCTTTTGGGCAACGGTCTTCTGGCTTTGGGAACCATTAAAAATGGAATGTACCTGTACGATACTGTTTCCAGGCGTTACAGCGTATTGAATAGGGAATCCGGTCTTCAAAACAACACGGTACTTTCTTCTTTATTGTTCAAAGATCAATTGTGGTTGGGGTTGGATAACGGAATTGCCCGGGTAAAACTGAACAACCCAATAGCATACTATACCGACTATACAGGTACGCTGGGCATGGTCTACGATATAGCATGGTACAACGGTAAATTATTCTTAGGAAGCAACACAGGGGTCTTTTATTTTGAGGGCAACGAACTTAGGTTTGTAAGTGGTTCACAAGGCCATGTTTGGGACTTGGAAGTTATAGAGGGTGATTTGCTCTGTGGGCACAACACAGGGACCTATAGGGTAACCGAGAACAGTTTTGAACTTGTTGGGACGATTGCGGGGGGATATCAAATAATCAAAGTGCCGGATGCGAACTCAACCTTTGTTCAGGGTACGTACAACGGACTCGCAAAGTTCAAAAAATTGGATAACGGCAAATGGGAAGTGACAAAAATTGAAGGATTTGATGATCCCATTAAACAGTTATGTTTTGAAACACCCAATATTCTTTGGGCAGCACACCCCTACAAAGGTTTTTATAGGATTCACTTTGGAAAGGGAACATATGATAAGGTGGACAGGATCCAGAGTTTTGAGAGCGAAGGCGCTCCGAGTGAATACAATGTAAAGCTCTATAATATCAAAAACAATATTGTACTCAACAGTGAGGGCAATTGGTTTACATATAATCCTATTGTGGATCACATCGAAAAGTTTGAAGCGTTCATGTATTACCAGAACAAAGAGCTGTTGTTTTTTGATGAACACTATTTCTGGTTTGTAGATGATAAAGAGCAGAAGGCTATTATCCATACCAATTTAAAAGGCGATAGTCTACTAATTACGGATCTTCCCTTAAGGGAACGATTGGCACCGGATTCGCAGAAAGTGGTAAGGGTGAACGATAGTGCATCCTACATAACTTTAACGGATGGATTTGCCAAGATAAACACCAATGGCCTTAAAAGTCTTTCCGAAAATCAGGAACTTCCTGTACCAAATTTTGTTGTCTTAAAGGATCAGAAAGCAAAACATTCCGTTTTGGGTGGATCTGTGGAAATACCCTTTGGACGCTCTCAATCCCTAGCTATTGAGGTGGCATCGCCAGAATATATATTGCCCCATTATTATTACAAGTTGGAAGGTCCTAAGGAATATTCGGAGTATGCAGAGAACGGGTTCATCAACTTTCAAAACCTGCCCTATGGCGCATACACCCTTAAAGTGGCTACCGTGGGTATGGGCAATGCCATATCCGAATCCAATAGCTTGAACTTTGAAATCTTGCCACCATGGTATTTCTCGTGGTGGAGTCTTTTTCTTTATGGGGCATTGGTGGTCTTGACAATTTATTTGGTAAGGCGGTACAACAGAAAAAAACTGGAAAGAAAGCATAGGGAGCTTATGGAACGTATGGAGCAGGAGCAACAGGAACGAATGGCAAAATTGGAAAAAGAAGAGTTGGCCAAGGAAGTAAAGCTCAAACAAAATGAGTTGGCCAGTACAACACTGAACATCGCCAGAAAAAATGAAATGATATTGGAGCTTAAGAATATGTTGGTGATGAACAAAGATAAATTCCCCAATTCCCACCGATACAGGTCCTTCATTAAAAAACTGAACAGTTCTATCGAGGATACGGAAGATTGGAAACGTTTTGAAGTCAATTTTAAGGAGTTGCACGAAGATTTCTTTGAGCGACTGCTCAAATCATACCCAGCATTGACTCCAAAGGACCTTAAATTATGTGCATACCTCAAAATGAATCTTTCTACCAAGGAGATTGCCCCCCTAATGGGGATAACGATCAGGGGAGTGGAAATACACCGTTACCGATTGAGAAAAAAACTCGATATGGACAGTTCGGAGAACCTTTCCAATTTTCTTATCACTTTTTAAAACCATAGAATCGCTTACTTAGGTATGTTAAAAGTGATTTAACAAACTACATCAACACTACATCATAGTGTTAATTCTTTTTACATCAAAATAAGGAGCACTACTGCAAACACGGTGAAATAAGGCTTTTGAGCTCTTTATTTGATGATGTAATTTTTATGTATTCCAACTAGCCTTTGATCACAAGCTACTTTATTAATTTAGTAAAAATCTAACTCTATTTTTGCACAATTATGAAAATTAAAAGCAAACTATTGCTAATCTCGTTTTTGTTGTTTCAGGCTGTACTTTTGGCTCAAGACAATATAACGATTTCGGGAACGGTCATGGATGATCAAGGACAACCGTTGCCCGGGGCAAGCATAGTGCTACAAGGCACTACAACAGGGATTCAAACAGACTTCGATGGTAATTATCGTTTGGAGAACATTCCGGGTAACGGAACATTGGTGTTCAGTTACGTCGGATTTACAACTCAAATGGTACCTATTAATAATAGGACTACCATTGATCTGACCATGCAGGAAGACACCCAAAACTTGGACGAAGTGGTCGTGGTAGGTTACGGTACCCAAAAGAAAGCCGATTTAACGGGTTCCATTGCCACAGTGGATGCGGAACAAATTGAAAAAACACCATCGGCAAACCCAGTTCAATCTTTGCAAGGCAAAGTGGCCGGGGTTCAGATTGTATCGCCAGGTTCACCAGGAGCTTCTCCTACAGTTAGGATTCGTGGTTTGGGAACCTATTCCAATGCAACCAGTTTGCTGTATGTGGTAGACGGCATGTTTTACAGCAATATAGATTTCTTGAACCCCAACGACATCAAGTCGATGAACGTACTAAAGGATGCTTCCTCTTCGGCCATTTACGGGGTAAGGGCGGCCAACGGTGTTATCATCATTGAAACAAAGTCCGGCGGAAAAAACAGAAAACCTACCATAGAGTATAATGGCTATACAGGTATTCAACGTGCCCAAAATGTTTTACAAATGGCCAATGCCGAACAATTTGTCACCATGGCTGTTGAGTCTGGCTCCGAAGCGGACGTCCAATTTATATTGAATGCCATGCAACGCTATGGCAGAAGTCGTATTAATCCGAACGTGCCCGATGTAAACACGGATTGGTACGATGAGATCATTCGTGATGGACTTATTCAAAATCACAGTATAAGTGTTACCGGAGGTACCGATAATGTATCCTATTCCCTTGGTACAAACTACTTCTCCCAAGAAGGTCTGTTGGATATGAAAAACGAGTACGAACGGTTCAATATCCGCTCCAAACTGGATGTGGACGTTCTCGATAATTTAAAAATGGGGGTGAATACCGTTTTCAGTAATGCAACGCAGCAAACCCCTGAAAACTCAGCTTGGTTCAAAGCATATTTTGCCGTTCCTATTCTTCCTGTTTTTGATGATATGAACACCGAGGCAACACCCACACGCTATGCCAACGCTCAAGCATTGGGGTACAGGGGCACACAAAACCCGTTCCCGGATATGGACTACAACGATAACAGATTGAAGATTCGTAAGTTGTTGGCCAATATCTATTTGGAAACAGACCTGATAAAGGACAAGCTTACCTTTAAGACAACCTATAATATAGACTTTTCCGCACTGGAAGAGCGCTACGTAAACCTTCCTTACAATATGGGCTTTGGAGATCAGCGAATCTCGGACATCAATAGAAAGCAGAACAATTACTATAACCAAATTTGGGACAACGTTCTTACCTATTCCGATACCTATGCCGAAGACCACAATGTAACCGTAATGGCAGGTACATCTTTTAGGGACGAGGCTTCCAATAGGTTTGAGGCCACCGGTAGCGATATTGCCGGAATCAACTATGAGACATCGTGGTATTTGGATTTTGCAGACCCGTTGTCGTTCAACAACAATGTAGAAGAAGAAAACAAAAGGATTTACGGACAATCCTATTTTGGAAGGGTATCTTATAACTTTAAAAACCGCTACTTGCTCTACGGAACATTTAGGGCAGATAGATCCTCGAAGTTTACCAAGGAGCAGTGGGGGTATTTCCCTTCGGTAGGTGCCGGTTGGGTAATTTCCCAAGAACCGTTCATGGAAAACGTGGGCTTCTTCGATTTCTTAAAATTAAGGGCCGCATGGGGTCGATTGGGTAACGACAATGTTCCTGCAAGTGCCGGAGCCAACACTATTGAAAATGAAACTGTTGATTTGGGCGATACCCCGAATACAGGGGTTACCGCTACAAGTACATACACCGATTTAACCTGGGAGGTAGTGGAAGAGTTGGACTTTGGTTTCAACATGAATACCTTCAACAATCGTTTATCGCTTGAGGCTGATTACTACATAAGGGACACCGAAGATGCCATTATGCCCGTGTATATTCCCATTGCGGACCAAACAATTTCAAGAAACTCGGGGGTTATCCGCAACTCGGGAGTAGAGATCGCATTGAATTGGAGTGATGAAATTACGTCCGATTTCACCTATACTGTTGGAGCCAATTTTACCACGGTAAAAAATGAGGCCATCGAGATTGAGGACGAAAGAGGTTATATTGATTCAGGTTCTGCCGAGTTTAGACAGCGAACTATGGAGGGAGAACCATTGTATGCATTTTATGGATACGAAACCACCGGAGTTTACCAAAATCAAGCCCAAATTGATGCCGACCCTGTGGCACAGAGCGCGATTGCAAATGGACAGAATATTCAACCCGGTTACTTGATATTTAATGATAGGGATGGGGATGGCGCCATTACAGATCAGGATAGAACCGTATTGGGCTCTTTCCTTCCCAAGTTTACCTACGGAGGTAACCTCGGATTAAATTATAAAGATTTTGGTTTCTCCATGAATTTTTATGGTCAATCAGGAAATAAAATCTTGAACAGAAAACGGGGCGAGGTCATCTTTACCAACGATACCAATATGGATGCCGATTTGGCCAAAAACCGTTGGCACGGCGAAGGCACTAGCAATAGCTACCCCTCATCGGCAGGACTTAGAAACAGCTGGAACCAACGATTGAGCAATTTTTGGGTAGAGGATGGAGATTTCTTCAGAATCCAGAACATACAGTTGGCCTACACCCTCCGGGGTGATAAACTAAAAGGCAATATGCCCGATTTTAAATTCACATTGACAGCCGAAAGACCTTTGACATTATTTAGCTACAACGGGTTTAACCCAGAGGTGTCAGATGGTGTAGATCGTCAAACGTACCCAGTTCCTGCGATTTACACCATAGGTGTTAATGTTAAACTATAAAAAAAATTGAGATGAAACGTAATAATAACCTATTATATAAAGTAGTATTTCTCCTGATTGCGATGATTGCCATCCAATCATGTTCGGACAAGTTCGAAGAAAGAGAAGGACAGCTCAATGCCGATGATTTGGATTACACCGCGACCGAGGATATGGTCCAAGCATTGATCGGCTCCTATTATGTAATTGCCACAAGAGGATGGGAAGAACCCTTATTGCTTTCCGTTCGTGGAGACGATGTAAACGCAGGGGGACTCGGAGACCAACAACCTTTTGCGGACACCGATAATTTTGTTTACGATCAAGGGTATTGGATGTACAACTCACTTTGGAATGTCCATTATGGTGACATAGTCGAATTGAACACCCAGATAGAGCTGATAGAAAATTTCAAGGACTTCGCCGATGAAAGCGAGAAGGCAACAGCAGACCAATACATTGCAGAGATAAAAGTGATGAGGGCGTGGTTGCATTTCAATCTGGCAAGGGTTTGGAACGATGTTTTCATCATCGAGTCCACACAACCCGATGCCGAGATCGCCAACGGAACCGCGACCAAACAGGAGATGATGCAATACATATCCGACCAAATGGATGAGGCCATTCCGGTATTGCCCAACTTAAGACCAAATGAAAGAACGGACATTCCCGGTGGTGTAACCCGCTATACGGCTTTTGCATTAAAAGCCATGGCCCACATGGAAATGGAAGATTATCAAGGTATGGCAGATGCCTGTGCCGCAATAATCAACTCCAATAAGTTTTCATTGTACCCCGATTTTTATAGCCTTTTCAAAAAACCTGGCGAATTGAGCGATGAAAGCCTTTTCGAGCTACAATTTTCCGATTACGGTTCCAGTACCAGCGATGAGTTTTACCACCTTTACGCACCTTTTGGTCCCCAAGGTTGGACCCCTGCAAGGGAAAACGCATCCGATGGGTGGGGCTTTTACGAACCAAGTATGAAGTTTATCAAATTTATGCTGGACAGGGACGAAGCTGTTCGTTTGGAGACCAGTGTACTTTGGACCGATAGAGGTATCGCCGAGTTGCAAACAGATCCAAACTATGCTACACTTCCCGCTTTTGTGAATAACACCACAAGAGACGGGGATGTCATAAATGATTATGCAAGAGCATTATTCTCTAGTGGCAAACACTACCTGCCATCAGTACAGCTCACTGATCAACGAAATGATTACGGTGGAGGAAAAAATATGATTGTAATACGCTACGCAGAAATATTGTTAATGTATGCAGAAGCATTGACCAGAGGAGCCAGCGGTTCAGGAATGACCGCAGACCAAGCCGTAAACTTGGTTCGTAGCAGAGCGGGAATGCCATCCATATCTGGAGTTTCCTCAGATGATGTGATGGACGAGAAGTTTGCCGAACTGGGAATGGAATGGGGAATCCGCTATTATGATATGATTCGTTTGGATGACTACTCCGAACTGAGCTACGACGGACGAACTTTTACAGCAGACAAAGAACCATTACCATATCCACAAGCACAAGTTGACGCACTTCCGACCTTGGGTGGTGGAAGTAGTGAAGATTAAACTAACTAAATAAACAGCATAAGATGAAATATATAGTTAAATCCATAATGATGCTCCTGGGGCTTCTGGTGGTTTCATGTAACGAGGGAATCGACCCTATAACGGCTGTAGATGCCGGAGTGGATGAAACAGCTCCTCAGGTTACCATAACCTATCCTACCGAAGGGGTGGAACTCATGCCATTTGAAGAAGAAACCTCAATAGACATTACTTTTGAGGTAACCGACGATATCGAAGTGGTCAATGTGACCGTGTCCATGGATGGCTCACAAATAGCAACATTCAATTCTTTTAAAGATTATAGGATCGTATTGGAAGAAGTAACCTACGACGGTTTGGGCAATGGAGAGCACACAGTTACCGTATCGGCTACTGATGCCGAAGGTAAAACAACGACCCAAGAGGTGAATTTTGCCAAATTGGCTCCGTACAGTGCACAATTTGATGGAGAGGTTCTTTATATGCCGTTCAATGCAGATTATATGGACTTTATTAGCTTCCAAGAGGCTGGGGAAGTAGGCAATCCAGGTTTTGCTGGAGATGCCTTTTTGGGTGCAGATGCTTTTCAAGGTGCTGTAGATTCATATTTGACTTTCCCGATGGATAACCTAAAAAGTACTGAATTTAGTGCCGCATTCTGGTACAAGGTCAACCCAACACCAGATAGAGCCGGAATTTTAGTGGTTGGCGACGGTGCCGAGGACAGAAACCAGGGCTTCCGTTTGTTCCGCGAAGGAAACGCCGACGAACAGCGAATCAAATTGAATGTAGGTACCGGTTCCGGCGAAAGTTGGAACGATGGTGGAGTGATTGATGTAACTGCGGGGGAGTGGGTTCACGTAGCCATTTCAATCTCCCAGACCCAGAGTACCATATACTTTAACGGAATCGAAATGCTAACTTCCGATATGGCAGGACCAATAGATTGGTCAGGTTGTGAGGAATTGCATATTGGTGCCGGGGGTCCAACTTTTGACTATTGGGATCATGGCTATGACGCCAGTCAAATGGACGAGCTACGCATTTTTGACAAAGCATTGACGCAGAGCGATGTTCAAATTATGATAAATGCCGCCAACCCATACATCCCTCAATACGATGGTGAATCATTGTATATGCCATTTGATGGAGATTACATTGATCTAATGAGAAGCAAAGCTGCCACCCAGGTAGGTTCGCCAAGTTTCACCGATGAAAGTCAAGTAGGGGAACAAGCGTATTTGGGCGCCACCGATTCCTATATCAACTATCCAGCAGAAGGATTGAAGTCTTCAGAGTTCAGTGGATCCTTCTGGTATAAAGTGGATGCCAACCCGGATAGGGCTGGAATCATAACAATTGGAGATGACGAAGTAGATCGTTTTCAAGGTTTCAGACTTTTCCGAGAAGGAAGTGCCGACGAACAGCGTATTAAGCTAAACGTAGGAACAGGAGCTGGAGAAAGCTGGAACGATGGAGGTGTAATAGATGTAACCGCAGGTGAATGGGTTCACATCACTTTTACCATATCAAATAGTGAAAATGTTATCTATTTCAATGGGACCGAAGTATTGTCATCTGCTATGTCGGCACCGATTGATTGGACGGGTTGTGATACCTTCACTATAGGTGCAGGCGGACCAACATTCGATTATTGGGGACATGCATCGGATAATAGCATAATAGATGACCTGAGATTCTATAGCAAATCGCTTTCTCCTGAAGAAGTAGCAGAAGTTTTTGGAGGAGAAGTCACACCAAAAAACTACGGCTCCACACTTTACATGCCTTTTGATGGATCTACTATTGATGACAACTCCGGACTAGAAGCCACAGTTGTAGGTACGCCTAGTTTCGCAGGTGAAAGCGCCGTAGGTAGCGACGCCTATGCCGGTGCAACCGATTCTTACCTTACTTTCCCGATTGATGGATTGTTCAATAATCAATTTAGTGGAGCTTTCTGGTACAAGGTCAATTCAGACCCAGATAGAGCGGGAATTTTAACGGTAAGTCCACCAATGAATGGAACCGATAACGATCTTTCTGCAGGCTTCAGGCTTATTAGGGAAGGTACCGCTGATGAGCAGCGTATCAAATTACATTTGGGAACCGATGCCGGAGACGTTTGGAACGACGGAGAAGTTATTGATGCCACCGCAGATGTGTGGGTGCACGTAGCCTTTACCGTTACCGAAACGGAAACCTTGATTTATTTGAATGGAGAACCTGTTGTCAACACAGGGGATATGGCTGGAAAAACCATAAGTTGGGAAAACTGCTCTATACTTTCAATAGGTTCCGGTGCACCAAATTTTATTGGTTGGAACCACTTATCCGATTTGAGTTATATCGATGATCTATACCTTTTCGATAGGTCGCTGACCCAAGAGGAAATCCAAGAAATTATGAATAATTAATGTGCTATAGCACTATAAAAATTTGATTCAGTTAGTTTATGAGGTTAATCATTTTACCATTGGCCATTGTTACTTTACTTGTAGGGTGCAATGGCCAAAAAACTAAGGAAGAGGCCAAAAAGTCAACCGAAATAGATGCGGACAGTCTTGCCATTGCCGACGAGGTGATGCTCGACAGCGTACAGTACCAAACCTTCAATTATTTTTGGGAAGGTGCGGAACCCATTTCAGGATTGGCCAGGGAGCGTATGCACATGGACGGGATTTATCCCAACCACGATAAGGATATTATAACCACAGGAGGATCAGGTTTTGGCCTCATGGCTATCCTGGTCGGTGTGGAAAGAGGGTTTATTTCCCGTGAACAAGCTCTCGAACGCTACGAGCGTATCGTTGGTTTTCTGGAAAAAGCAGATCGCTTTCACGGAGCGTGGCCCCATTGGCTATTGCCATCCGGCAAAGTAACCCCTTTCAGTAAAAAGGACAATGGAGGGGATTTGGTGGAGACCGCCTTTTTGGTTCAAGGCCTTTTAACGGTCAAGGAATATTTTAAAAATGGCAACGAACGCGAAAAACAACTGGCCCAAAAAATACAACAACTTTGGGAAGAGGTTGAGTGGGACTGGTACACCAAAAACGGTGAAGATGTATTGTACTGGCATTGGAGCCCAGAGTATAAATGGGAAATGAATTTTCCCGTGGGTGGCTATAACGAAGCCCTCATCATGTACATTTTGGCGGCGGCATCCCCAACACACCCGATTGATAAATCCGTTTATGAAAAAGGATGGGCCGTGGACGGTCAGATCGCTAAGGACACCACTTACTATGGTTTGGAAACAGAGCTAAACCATTATGAACATAGTGATGCTCCTGTAGGACCACTTTTCTGGGCACATTATTCCTATTTAGGTTTGAACCCAAAAGGGCTTACCGATCAGTTCGGTGATTACTGGAAATTGAACCGGAACCATGCGCTAATTCATTATAAATATTGTGTGGACAATCCCAAGGATTATGAGGGGTATGGAGAAGATTGCTGGGGCTTGACCTCCAGCTACTCCATAAAAGGCTATGCCGGACACCGCCCAGGAGAAGATTTGGGCGTAATATCCCCAACCGCTGCACTTTCCTCTATGCCCTATACTCCGGAAGAGAGCAAACAGTTTTTAAGGTTCATGTACAACGAACAGGATAGCCTGATAGGCAAATACGGACCTTATGATGCCTTTAGTTTGGAGGATGATTGGTACCTGCCAAGATATTTGGCTATAGATCAAGGGCCAATCCCCGTAATGATAGAAAATTACCGTAGCGGACTATTCTGGAAATTGTTCATGGCAAATAAAGAGGTTCAAAACGGCCTCAAAAAATTGGGCTTTCAAAGCCCAAATATGGAAATAGCAAATGATTAAAACCGCGATATACCTTTTTCTTGTTTCTTTAGTGATGTTATCCTGTGGGGGAGGAGATGATTATACCTATGTTCCCACAGAGCCAGAACTTCCGGGTAACGGTTCTGTCGACGACGACGATGAGGAACCCACGATTTCTGATGAGGAATTATTGGACCTTACCCAAGAGACCACCTTTAAATATTTTTGGGACTTTGCCGATGCCGATTCTGGAGGAGCCAGGGAAAGGTATCATCCAAATGACCCGGGCAACAGTGAAGGGGTGGTGACCGCTGGAGGAACTGGGTTTGGCCTGATGGCCATTTTGGTCGGAATAGAAAGAGGGTATATTTCCAGGGCCGAAGGATTGGGGCGATTGACCACCCTGTTGGATTTCTTGGAAAACGCCGATCGCTTTCACGGAGCATGGTCACATTGGATTAATGGTTCCACAGGGGCCGTAATTCCATTTAGCGATTTGGACGATGGAGGCGATTTGGTGGAAACCGCTTTCTTGGCACAAGGCCTCATCTGCATCAAAGAATATTTTAAAAATGGCTCAGATACCGAGCAAGCCTTGGCCTTGCAAGCTGATGACCTTTGGAAAGGTGTGGAGTGGGATTGGTACACCCAAAACCAAAATGTGTTGTACTGGCATTGGAGCCCCAATCATGGTTTCGATATCAACCTTCAACTAAAAGGGTATAATGAGGTGTTGATCACCTATATCATGGCTGCTGCCTCACCAGATTTCGGCATTGAAAAGGAAGTATATGCTAATGGTTGGGCCTCCGGTGGAGGAATCCAATCGGCGAATACACAGTACGGTTATCCACTCTTGGTAAAACACAATGGCTCTGAACAGTTTGGTGGACCTTTGTTTTGGGCGCACTATTCCTATTTAGGGCTGGACCCTCGAAATCTTTCCGATGATTATGTGGATTACTGGGATGTAAATGTCAACCATACCATGATCAATTACGAGTACTGCGTAGCCAATCCCGATTTTTATCAAGATTATGGCGAAGATTGTTGGGGGTTAACGGCGAGTTACTCCCGAAACAACGATGGAAGCATGGGGTACAACGCCCATAGTCCTAACAACGATACCGGGGTCATATCGCCAACAGCGGCAATAAGCTCAATTCCTTATGCACCGGACGAATCTTTGGATGCAATGCATTACTTTTATAAGAATAGAGATGATTTGTTGGGTCCAGCCGGGTTTTACGATGCCTTCAGCCCAGAATACGATTGGGTTGCAGAAGCATATCTGGCCATAGATCAAGGACCACAGATCATCATGATTGAAAACTATCGAACCGGTTTGCTTTGGAATTTGTTTATGGGTAACAAAGACATTCAAGCTGGTTTGACCAAACTTGGATTTTGATATGACAAGACAATTATCATTTTTTCTACTGTTCCTTGCTTGTAATTTGGCCGCTGCACAATGGCAATCAAAATACGAAGCCAAAATGCTTATTGATGGGAACGATACTTTACGATATCGTATTATGTATCCAAAGAATTTTAAAGAGGACGGAAAATATCCCGTAATACTTTTTCTTCATGGGGCAGGAGAGCGCGGAAACGACAATGAAAAACAACTGTGGAATGGTGGCAAATTGTTCGCTACGGATTATCTGCAAGAACGATATCCGGCAGTTGTCATATTTCCTCAGTGTCCAAAAGACAGTTATTGGGCCAGTGTAGATGTGGATAGAAGTTCCTATCCCATCAATTTGGACTTTACCTACAGCGAAGGACCCACAAAACCGTTGGAAATGGTAATGGATTTGCTCGAGACCACCATAGCGGAACCTTATACCAAGGATGATCAGGTCTATTTGATGGGTCTTTCCATGGGAGGAATGGGAACTTTTGAATTGTTGAGCAGAAAACCAGGGACATTTGCTGCCGCAATTCCAATTTGTGGAGGAGGGGAACCTGAATCCGTTTCGGTGTATGCCAAAAACACACCATTGTGGGTTTTTCATGGAGCACAGGACAATGTGGTAAACCCCTTGCAGTCCATGGAAATGGTTTCCGCTTTATTAAAAGCAGGTGCTCACCCAAAATTCACCATGTACGATTTTGCCAATCACAACAGCTGGGACCCAGCGTTTGCCGAGCCAGATTTATTGCCTTGGTTGTTTTCGAACACTAGAAAAACAATTCAGGAAACATCAGAATAAAAAGCATACAGAAAACAACCTGATCATGAACTATAAAAAATCACTCTTCTTCATTTTAGTTTTCGTTTTGGGAAGTGCCAATGCCCAGGAACGAATTCCTGAAGTAGAGGAGCTTTTACAAAAAATGACCATTGAAGAAAAAATTGGTCAGTTAAACCTGCTGACACCAGGAGGTGGAGTTGCTACGGGCGAAGTAGTGAGTGAAAATGTGGGAACCAAGATCAAGGCCGGACAAGTAGGCGGGCTATTTGGTGTTGCTGGACCGGATAGGGTGCGCAAAGCCCAAGAAATTGCGGTAAATGAAAGTCGTTTGGGCATACCCTTGCTTATTGGTTCCGATGTCATCCATGGGTACAAGACTACCTATCCGATTCCGTTGGGCCTATCATCCACTTGGGATATGGATTTGGTAAGACAAGCCGCCCAAATGGCTGCTAGGGAAGCCACTGCTGATGGCATCAACTGGAATTTTTCCCCTATGGTCGATATTGCCCGTGACCCACGATGGGGCCGTATTGCCGAAGGAGCTGGAGAGGACCCATACCTTGGTTCCAAAGTTGCCGAAGCTATGGTAAAAGGATATCAAGGGGATGATTTGGCCGCGGCCCATACCATGTTGGCCTGTGTGAAGCACTTTGCCTTATATGGCGCTGCGGAAGCGGGACGTGATTATGGTTCGGTGGACATGGGCAAGATCAAAATGTTCAACCAATACATGCTACCGTACAAAGCGGCCATTGATGCTGGTGCGGCCAGCGTAATGAGTTCTTTTAACGATGTGGATGGTGTGCCCGCTACGGGAAACAAATGGTTGTTGACCGATGTTCTCCGTGATCAATGGGGGTTTGATGGTTTTGTGGTTTCGGACTATACATCCCTCAACGAAATGATTCCGCATGGGTTGGGTGACCTTCAAGCCGTTTCAGCTTTGGCATTGAAAGCCGGTTTGGATATGGATATGGTAGGCGAGGGCTTTTTGACCACTTTGAAGAAATCTTTGGATGAAGGAAAAGTTACCGAGGAAGACATTACAAATGCATGCCGCAGGGTGTTGGAAGCCAAATATATTTCAGGTCTGCTTGATGACCCATACAAATACTTGGATTCCAAACGTCCTAAGAAAGATATCTTGACGGATGAGAACAGGGCATTGGCCCGCAAATTGGCAACTCGGTCTTTCGTATTGCTAAAAAATCACAATAACATGCTTCCCCTAAAAAAGCAAGGCAAGATTGCATTGGTAGGCCCGTTGGCCGACAGTAGGGAAAACATGCTCGGAACTTGGGCGCCCACAGGTGATTTTAAATTGGCCGTTACCATTTTGGAAGGATTTAAGAACGTAGCATCAGACGCAGAAATCAAATACGCAAAGGGTGCCAACATTTCTGATGATGCCGATTTTGCCAAGAATGTAAATGCTTTAGGTCCAAGAATAGTAATGGATGAACGCTCACCAGAAGCCATGTTGAAAGAGGCCGTGGATTTGGCAAAAACTTCGGATGTTGTGGTGGCCGTGGTTGGTGAAGCCACCGAAATGAGCGGAGAATCCTCCAGTCGCACCGATATTTCCATTCCAGCGAGTCAAAAGAAATTAATCAGAGCATTGGTAGAAACAGGAAAACCTGTTGCATTGGTGTTGATGAGCGGAAGACCCTTGACGATTCCTGATGAATTCGAAATGCCCGTGTCCATTTTACAGGTTTGGCACCCCGGAGTGGAAGCAGGGAACGCTATTGCCGATGTGGTTTTTGGAGATTACAATCCCTCTGGAAAATTAACGGCTACCTGGCCCGTGAATGTGGGGCAAATACCCATTTACCACAGTACAAAGGTTACTGGAAGGCCAGCACCAGAAAGCGGGGAGTTCCAAAAATTCAGGTCAAACTATCTGGATGCACCCAATGCGCCTTTGTTGCCATTTGGTTATGGATTGAGCTATACTACTTTTGAGTATTCCAATCTGCGATTGAACAAAAAAGAAATCCATCAAGGTGAAGCTATTTCTGCTACTGTGACAATTACCAATACAGGTAATTTTGACGGGGAAGAAGTAGTGCAATTGTACCTTCGGGATGTGGTGAGGAGCATTACACCGCCAAAACGCCAGTTAAAAGGTTTTCAAAAGGTGATGCTGAAGAAAGGGGAGCGTAAGGAGGTAACCATCACTTTGCCACCAGATGATCTGAAATTCTACAACGCCCAACTGGAATTTGTGTCGGAACCGGGAGAATTTGAAGTGTTTGTGGGAACTAATTCCGATGCCGAACTATCAGAAACATTTACGCTTAAATAAATTTAGCATGCGAATAGAATTAGCCCTTATCGGTTTACTTTTAATTGTTTCATGTAAACAACAAGAAAAACCAAAGGATCAAGTTGCCAAAGGACCGCCGAACATCATTTTTATCATGTCGGATGATCATGCCTTTCAGGCCATTAGTGCTTATGGGCATGAGTTGGGGAAATTGGCGCCGACCCCAAACATTGACCGCATCGCCAAGAATGGGGCCATTTTTCAGAATAACTTTTGCACCAATTCCATTTGCGGACCCAGCAGGGCGGTGATTTTAACGGGAAAACATAGTCACATCAATGGTTTTCGGATGAACGGGGAACGGTTTGACAACAGTCAGCCCACATTGCCGAAGCATTTGAAAAAACTGGGTTATGAAACCGCCATTGTCGGAAAATGGCATTTGCACGGTAAACCCACAGGATTTGATTATTGGGATATTCTGAACGATCAAGGGAACTATTACAATCCTGAATTTATTCAAGGAGGGGATACCACCGTGGTCGAAGGTTATGCCACTGATTTGATAACGGACAAGAGTTTGGAATGGCTCAAGCAGCGGGAGGGAAACCAAAAGCCTTTCTATTTAATGGTGCACCACAAAGCCCCGCATCGCAATTGGATGCCGGCACTACGTCATTTAAATGTTTATGATTCGATTACATTTCCCTTGCCCGACACCTATTTTCCGGAATTTGAGAATCAGCGGGCCGCTGCCGAACAACAACAGACCATTTACAAAGATATGTACGAGGGTCATGACCTAAAAATGAGCGATGGTTATGGTAGTACCGATTTGGCCCATAATCCATGGACCACAGATTTTGACCGCATGACCCCGGAACAGCGTAACATTTGGGACGAGGCCTATCTTCCAAAAAACAATGCTTTTTATGAGGCCGATTTGCATGGTAAGGAACTGGCAGAATGGAAAGGGCAACGTTATTTGCATGAATATTTGGCCACGGTAAAATCTGTTGATGAAGGTATTGGGAAAATTTTGGACTATTTGGAAGCGACTGGATTGGACGAAAACACATTGGTGGTCTATACCTCCGATCAAGGATTCTATTTGGGTGAGCACGGTTGGTTCGATAAGCGATTTATGTACGAAGAGTCGATGAAAATGCCTTTGTTGATGCAATTGCCAGGGGTCATCGAACCAGGAACCCATATTGATGCCTTGGTGCAAAACTTGGATTTTGCCCCGACCTTTTTGGACTTGGCGGGCGGCCAAGAATATGCTGCTAAGATGCAGGGCGAATCTTTTAAGGGGTTATTGGAGGGTTCCGAGGACGAATTCAAAGATGCTGTATATTATCACTACTATGATTTTCCAGCCTTTCACATGGTAAAACGGCACTATGGGGTGCGAACAGATAGGTACAAACTTATCCATTTTTACGATGATATTGATGAATGGGAGTTTTATGATTTGGAAGAGGATCCCAAAGAATTGCACAATGCCATCAATGATGAAAAATATAGAGGTGTAATAGCTTCCATGCACAAAAAATTGGATAGTTTACAAACGTATTACAAAGTAACCGATAAGGAGTTTGGAACTACGCCGAAGGAAAAGGTGGACAAAACTTATAAAGCTTTTGAAAAACTGCGTGGAATACCGATTCAATAGTGTTATATTTTTTAATTTAGCTAGCTAAATCTTCGAAATTATGACCGTTTGGATTCTGTTCCTATTGGGAATCCTTGTCTTTTTGGCCTTGGATCTTGGTGTTTTCAATAAAAACCCCCATGTTATAAGCGTCAAGGAAGCGTCTATATGGACCAGTGTTTGGGTTACCTTATCCATTTTATTTTCAGGGGTTGTCTATTGGTTATATGGTAGCGGAAAGATAGATAATGTAGATGCGCTTACCCCCATGGATGCCAGTTTAAAATATATTACTGGCTACCTCATCGAACTTTCGTTGAGTATTGACAATATTTTTGTTATAGCGGTGATTTTCGGATCATTTCAAATTCCACAAAAATACCAACATAGGGTATTGTTCTGGGGAATATTGGGAGCTATTGTTTTTAGGGCGCTCATGATATTTTTTGGAGTGGCATTGATTAAGAAGTTCGGTTTTATGACCTATATCTTTGGTGCTTTTTTGATCTTTACGGCCATAAAAATGCTGGTTTCCAAGCAGGAGGCCTTCAATCCCAAAAAGTCGTTCATCTATAGGAACCTTAGAAAGGTTATGCCCATCACTACGCATATGCAGGGCCAGAAATTCTTTATCAAAATACGCCATATTACCGCCGCCACACCACTGTTTATTGCTCTTGTAATTATTGAGTTTACGGATATTCTCTTCGCTTTGGACAGTGTTCCGGCCATTTTGGCGATTACATCCGATCCCTTTTTGGTCTTCAGTTCAAACATATTTGCCATTTTGGGCCTAAGGTCGATGTATTTCTTCCTATCGAACATGATAAGTAGGTTCTACTACCTCAAATACAGTCTCGTGGCCATACTTAGTTTTGTGGGTATAAAAATGATTCTCGCACACCACTATACTTTTCCAGAATGGGTTTCGTTGTGCTTCATTGGCATTGCCCTATTTGTTGGTGTAATCGTTTCGAAGAAGAGTTGATGTAAAGAAAAAGGGATGCCGATATATTGATGGTCGACACCCCTTGAATCCAATGCCTGCCACGCTAAATCTTGATTCAATTTAATTTCTACAGCTTTATTTTAAAACCGCCATTGATAACAAAGCCATCAACCGGGGCGTATATGTCCAAAAACTCTGGATTGCTTAGGTTCCCTGTGTAAATTGCACTGAAACGGGTTTGTCTGGTATCCAAAAAGTTTTCAAAATTTAAAAAAATCGAAAATTTCTCACCGAGTTTCTTTTCACTCATCAATCCAAGAATCCAATAGGATTGGCCCGTTTCACCATTGTCCAGTTTTTGTGGACTGTAATAATAGGCTTCGAGCCCTACCCAAAGATTTTTTTCTTTTTCGTACATCAGCACATTATTTAAGCGGTGTTTGGCCACCAATGGAAAATCTGACACCATTCCGTTTTCATGCTGTTTAACATTGGCATGGGTGTAACCGGTGAACAATTTGAAATCACCGTACTTAACTTTTAGGTTGATCTCGGCACCATGGGTATCAACATATCCGTCCGGTTGTTGAAAGCTATAGAACCCATTTTCATTTGGGACAAGCGTTATGGGGTCGTTGATTTTGGTATAAAAAAGGAGTGTATTGATGGACATTGTCATTCCTGGCATGGGAACCCACTTATAGTTTACATCAAAATTACCCCCCAGGGAACGTTCGAGGTCGGCATCATTTGTATTGATGGGCAGTACGTTCCTGAATTGCAGGCGTTCCGCATCTTCTGTGAACACGGTAGGAGTCTTGTAACCCATTCCTCCGCCCAATCTAAAAGTAAGTGAGCTATTGGGCTCGTAGAGTATTGATAGTCGCGGAAGGGCCATGGCTCCATAATCGGAATGGAAATCGGCACGAAAACCGGTTTCCACGGAAAAAGTCTCGTCGATGGGCCATACATTTTGTGCAAACAGGCCAAAAATCTGATAGGATTGGTCCAGGGCATTGGTATCGCTATCCCTTGTATCATTAAAGTATTCTGTCCAGAGATTGGCTCCAAAGACCCATTCCAGGTCATTTTCTGAATTTGCAGAAAAGTTTAGTTCGCTAAAAGAAGAGCGTTGATACCCCGTAAATGTGAAATCGGGAATCGCTATACTTCGATCATAAAAACTGAAACTGTTTTTGACTTCCAATCGTTTTTGATCAGTAAAGGCATGTTTAAACCCCAATTGGGTGGAGATTCGCTCCGTTTCATTGGATTCAAAATAGGGATTGGACACGGACTCGCCTTTTACATAATCCATGTTTCCCCCAAGACGGTCTTCCCAAATGGCATTAAATCCTAGTAGGAGTTCGGTTTGTTCGCCCAAATACCAGTACAACTTGGGATTAAGGGTAAAGCGATCGAATTCTGGGATGGCTGTTAATCCGATATCAGCGGGATCGTAGGGTGTGCCCAGGTTATACGAAGCGAATACCGTTGTTCCTATTTTGTTGAATTTTTGGGAGTAAAAACCACTAAGGTCCAACCCAAGGGCAGAGGTTCCGTTTGCCATAAAGCTAAGCTCGGGTTCATCCTCGGGCGTTTTGGAGATCAGGTTTACCAGTCCTGCAATGGCCCCTCCACCGTATAGGGTAGAGCTTGACCCCTTGATTACCTCTACCTGTTTTAGGTCCAAAGGTGCGATTTGCATTAAACTGAGCCCGCTGGCAAACCCCGAATACAACGGAAATCCGTCACGAAGGAGTTGGGTGTACTTGCCATCCAGACCTTGAATACGTATGCTTGAATTGTAACTTGTGGCAGATGTTTGTTGTGTTCGGATACCTGTACTCTCATTGAGCAACATTCGAATATCCCCAGGTTTCATATTGCCTTTTTCGGAGAGTTCCTCCCCCGCAATAACCTCGACCCTGGTGGGAATGTCCTCAATGGTTCTGGTGCTTCTTGTTGACACTAGTGTAATCTCTTCCATTTCCTCTGTTTGGGGCACAAGGAAAAAGGTCTGTCCTTGAGCTGCCTCATCCAAAGGAAAGGAAAGGCTGCGTTCCAGGATTGCATAGCCCATATAGCTCAACCGTAGTTTGTAGATGCCATTGGGGATATTTTCCATATGGATTTTACCCGCTTCGTCGGAGATGGTTCCTTGATTAAGGGAGGGCAAAACCGCAGTGACCCCAATTAGCGGTTCATTGCTGAGGGAATCCTTAACTGTAATGTCAAGTGTGTTTTGTGCGTATATGGATACCATCCCGACAAGGGACAATATCATAAATAATTTTATTTTCATTGATATGGATTTTGAAGTATGCTGAATTACGGCCAAAAAAGAATTGACCAAGATTTAATCTTAAGGTAAGCTACACTTCAAGAGTACGTGGGGGTTTCAGGGAAAAGAAATATACTTCTTTGGGAAGCAGTTCAATGTAGTGGGGGATTGGATGGTTTTCCTTTGGAAGTTCCAAGGCTGCGAAATCCAATGTTTCAAAATTCATTGTAAACCCGGGACAGCGTCCACAGGCATAAAATGGGGAGCAAGGAGTGCTGTCTCCTTCGGACTGTTCTTCAGAACCGTCATCGTCACAGTGATTCACGGTCGTAGTGTTTGTACAAGAAACCGTTTCCTGACAACATGGATACGAAGACAGGAATATGGTAAGCAAAGACAAAACAATCACCAGGAATTTCATGCTTCAAAGATAATGAATTCCAAAGGTTGGATATAGAACAGTTTAAAGTGTGGATAGTTTTTTTATGACCACGGATTTTATATACTTCAACATTTATTGGTGCGCTCTCTTTCTTAATTTGCTCAGGAATTCTTGGGATATTCCAAGATAGGAAGCAATATGATATTGCGGAACACGCTGTACAACGGTAGGGTATTGCTCAAGGAATGTCAGGTATCGGTCCATCGCATTTCTAGACATATTTTGGAGCAATCGTTTTTTAAGGACGTGTACATGGCGTTGCATCATAATTCGGAACATTCGTTCTACGGACGGAACTGCTTTAAGAAGTTCTTTTTTTGATTCCAAGGAAAGGAACAATATCTCGGTTTCCTCCAAGGTTTCGATACTTACTTGGCTGGGAACCTTGTTCTCAAAACTATTGATTTCGCTGATCCACCAATCTTCAACCGCGAATTCAACCGTATGTTCGTTGCCCTTATGATCGGTAAAAAATTCTCGGGCACAACCTCGTTTAATATATGCCTCAAAACTACAGATGTCTCCCGAGCGTAAAATAAGTGTGTGCTTCGGGATTTTCTGATACTCAAAAAACTGAAGCGCCATATCGGATTCCTTATCCGATAATTCGATAAAACGTTCCAAATATTTTTTTAGCTCATTTTTCATAAAACATTAATTGAAAAAACCGAAAGTAATTTCTTGTCCTAGTTCAATAAAAAGGGGTGAAAAACCCAATAAATTTGTTTCTGGCAATGTATCAAAGAATTTTGAAAGAAACATCCTTTCAATAATTAATGCCATGTTTTATGATAAATGAAGTACCTAGTCTTTTACTGTACCATAAAATTGTTTATGGACTATTATGCATTGGTATAAACTTTTAATTTAACTGTTATGGATTACCGACCAAACAAGAATAGATATAATGAAATGACCTATAATCGCTGTGGCGATAGCGGTTTGTTGCTACCTGCTTTTTCCCTGGGCCTCTGGCATAACTTTGGCCAAACGGATAGTTTTGACAATGCCCGGACGATAGTGCAAAAGGCATTTGATGCAGGTATCACCCATTTTGACCTTGCAAACAATTATGGTCCCCCACCTGGTTCGGCCGAAACTACTTTTGGTAAAATCCTAAAATCGGATTTGGCCCAATACAGGGATGAAATAATTGTGAGCACCAAAGCAGGGTGGAAGATGTGGGAGGGTCCTTATGGTGATTTTGGCTCCAAAAAATACCTGGTCTCCAGTTTGGACCAGAGTTTACAACGTATGGGGTTGGATTATGTAGATATTTACTATCATCACCGTCCGGATCCAAACACACCTTTAGAGGAAACCATGGGAGCTTTAGATTTAATCGTCCGGCAAGGAAAGGCGCTTTATGTTGGAATATCCAGTTACAATGCAGTTGAAACAAAGGCTGCCCTAAAAATATTAAAGGAAATGGGAACCCCATGTTTAATACACCAACCTAGATATTCCATGTTCGATAGATGGATAGAAGAAGATGGTTTGTTGGATCTGTTGGGGAATGAAGGTGTGGGAAGTATTGTGTTTTCACCCTTGGAGCAAGGGTTGTTGACCAACAAATATCTTCACGGAATTCCAGAATCATCCAGAGCTGCTTCTGGTCGTGGGAACGGTGCTTTGGAGGCTGACCAAATCACCCCAGAAAAGCTGGATATCGTAGCAAGATTAAACAATGTGGCAAAAGAAAGAGGTCAAAGCTTAGCCCAGATGGCACTTTCGTGGGTAAAGCGAGACCCAAGGGTTACGTCCGTTTTATTGGGGGTAAGTAGACCCGAACAGTTGGAAGATTCGTTGCGGGCTTTGCAAAATCCTGATTTTGACCAAGAGGAATTGAACACAATCGAAAACATCCTTTCAGGTAAAGGATAATGTGCAACACACCTTGCTACATTAATTTAAAAGGGTATACCGGTGATAATTTACCCGGCAAGTAATAAATCAACAAGAAAGATGAAAGAATTTTTTTCCATACTGTTTATTTTGATGCTGAACTTCAATAGTACGGCACAAGAGCAAGTCTACGAACTGAGGACCTATGAGTTGGAATTTGGTAGGCCAGAACACATACTTCACGATTATTTCAAGGATGCATTCATACCGGCCATGAACCGCCAGGGCATCAATAATATTGGTGTGTTCGAAGAAGTAGGGGAGCGTTTACCAAAAAAAATATATGTGCTCATCCCTTATGATGACATCACTACCTTTCAAAAAAGCAAGGAGTTATTGATCAAGGACAAAAAGTATCTGGAAGATGCCGGTACTTACCTTAAAGTAGCTGAAAACTTAATCCCGTACAGTAGGATTTCCACCGATCTTATTCAGTCTACAACAGGTTTTCCAAGCCTTCAGAAACCAGCCGACAATGCAGACTTTTTTGAACTTAGGATTTACGAAAGTTACAATGAGGACGCCCTGCGAAGAAAGGTCAAAATGTTCAACGACAGTGAATTCAGTATTTTTGAAGATGTTGGTCTTCCTACTGTATTTTTTGGATCTAACATTGCCGGGAACAATATGCCATGTTTAACCTATATGTTGGCCTTCAAAGATAAGCAGGCCCACTCGGAAGCATGGAGCAAATTCGGGCCTCATCCGGAATGGAAGCGAATCTCTAATTTGGAAGAATATGCACATGCCATGAACAGTATTATACGGGTGTTCTTAAGGCCAGTTTCGTACTCCCAATTATAAATTCAAGAATAACCTTAAATCCTTATATGTTCCATTCAGAATTTATTTTTTAAGATTCATTGGACACATGTGGTTTAAGGTTTTGCCCCAATTTTTGGGGGAAGCTGTATGTAAAAAGTAACCGAATAGGCCGTCGAAAGTTATAGTTGTATTGTTACCTTGCTGATTCAGGTGTGTTTCTGGATATATTCAATTTTCAACTGGAACATTTCAGCCATTTTCTCGGCTCTAAATTTAGCCTCCACAGCTTTTTCTCCATGAAAATTTTCATCAACAGTCTCAAAAAATAATTGTTTCCACCGGTTAAAATGCGCTTTGTTCACACGAAGCTTGGCATGGGGAGCGAAAGGGCTGCCTTGGTAGGTGTGCTCCTGTAATAATACTGTTTGCCAAAAGCGATACATTTTCTCTAAATGGACAGGCCAATTGTCCTTTATGACAGCATTGAATATATCTGCCAATAAGGGGTCTTTTCGGACTTTTCCATAAAAGAGGTCTACCAATTGCTTTATCTCCTCCAAGCTTTGGATTTCCTTTTTTTGCACCATTTTATAGATTCTCCAATATTATATGATATGGGCAATAATAACTAAAGAACTAAAGACAACACTCAAAATTAACAGATTAAATGTGGTCAGGGGTTTTAGTTGGGCCAATACGGCCCCATTGAACGCCATACAGAAAATGGTAACAAAAAAGAGCAGTATCATTTTTAAGACCATGTCCATTCCCCCCATCAAAAGTGCCATGGCCGCAGCGGAACCAAGGCAGCTCTGTGCTATAATGGCGATGGTGGAATAACCCAATTGTCTTTTTTTGAACTCATTGAACATGAGCCTGTAAATGTTTTTCGATCCATTTGTGTTAGGTACGGTTTTAGAATGGGCCATGTGTATTGTTGTTGAATTTTCCATTGTTTTTTTTGATGTTTGTGAGATGCTTTATAAGAGGGCACTGTACATTAAATGCGTGTGCCCCCCATATTCAAATCAGTTGCTTAATACGTTGTTTTCCAAAATTTCAGCCTTGGGGAAGAGGATGTTGTTCTCCAAATGGATGTGGCGGTGAAGGTCTTCCTCAAATTCCTGCAATAGCGAGAAGGCTACCCGATAGGTATTGCATGCATCGGCCGGAGGGGTATAATCATGGCTCAATTCAGCGATCTTTCGGAAACGCTCGCCTTCATTGTCGTGTTCTTCCATCATCATTTTGATGGGATTTTTAACGGTTCCAAAATGCGGCTGTTCATTTGTAGGACCACTTACCATTTTACGTATCCACGGAAAAAGTACCAGTTCCTCTTTTTTCATGTGCATGGCCAATTCGCCCGCAGAGGCATTGAAATGTTCAAAAATCTCGTGCAGTTCGGGATGTCTTTCCCCGTGTACCTTGCAAAGTTTGGTCAGGTATTGCTTCAAGATCGGGATTTGTTGCTCCACATAACGATGGTGCTTCTTTTCAATATAGTCGGCCAAAAGATCTAAAGGCCAGGTTTTAAAATCGGGCTGGTCACTTTGGTTTTGATTTTGTACCGTATCAAGTTCTTGAACCAGGCTGTCCAAATCGAGCCCTTTTTTCTCTGCAACCTCTTGGAGCGTGCGGTTGCCTTTACAGCAGAAATCTATTTTGTGATTTTTGAAAATCTGGGCAGTCCGGTAATCCTCTGCTACCATTTGCCCTATTGTTTTATCCAAGGTATCGTTCATAATAAATGATTTTAAATATATTTTCATTAATCGGACAAAAATGTCCTTTATTTGCTCAAATTTTTTTATCGTTTCAAATAGGTCAACCCAACCTCCAATCCCGTGGCCAGTTCATATAAACTGGTACTTTTCAGCATTTTGCTCAAATCGGTACGGATATCAACGAATTTGTCGTGCAGGGGGCAGGGTTTTTGGGCATTACATTCCTTGAGTCCGAGACCGCACCCTACATAAATAGCATCTCCGTCTATGGCTTTGACTATCATGTTCAATTTTACCGCATCCATATCTTCCCGGGCAATTTGAAAACCACCAGTGGGCCCTTTAACGGAGTGGATGATGTTGTTCCTAGAGAGTTGTTGCAAAATCTTGGCCGTGAAAGCTATGGGCGAATCTATTTCCTCGGCAATTTCATTGACACTGACACGTCTTCCATCCAAGGATTGCAGCGCAATATAAACCGCTGCCCGAATACCATATTCACAGGCTTTTGAAAACATCATAGGGAACTTTTACAGGTACAAAGATACCATTAAAATTTAATTCGGACAAAATTGTCCTTTATTATTTATGAAAAGATTTCTTTGAAAGAAATCAAATATACGCCATTGTAGGGGAGGTCATATAGGTTCATACAAAAAACTTAATTGGGGACTCGGTTTTCTATGAGCATCATTGCAATCCCCAAAGGAATTAAAAGAGTGAGCAGCGCCAAGATTTCTAAATGTCCATTGAAGATGTTCCACTGCAGCCACGCAGCCATACCCCTATAAAAAATGAGAGCTTCGGTGAGAAGGAACCCCAAAAAATACCATGAGTAAGATTTCTTCGATATTCGAAACAAGCTAAAATAATCCATGAATAGGAACAGGCCAATACTGATGATGCCCAAAAAGGTCAAATGCAGATACCCAATGGTCAGATCAAGGTAGTTGGCCGCCATATTGGCAAAATAGGGGAGAGCGGTCAAAAGTTGCAATACTATTTTGATCCATATCAAAACCAGTACTGTTCTGAACAGTAAAAACTGCACTTTTGACAAAGATAATTTACCGATGTTACGCTTTAACATACCCCATAATACTGCAAAGGCATAAAACTGTGAAACAGCTCCCAGACCTGCCAACACATAAAACCAAAAAGAAGGTTTTGTCCAAAGTGTGGACAAGAAAAAGGTGAGCACAATCCCCACATTTAGACTTATAAAAAAGCGAGCGAAGGTTTTTGTGGGAATTTCAAGACCGCGCTGTTCCCAAACATAAATGAAAAGCCCTACCAAGGCCAATATCATCCAGCCATTGTATTGAAAATGGAGGTAAAAATATATCGCCAGTCGGTACCAAATGGATTGAGCTCCCAAACTGTTCATGATTGCTCCCAAGGCCCAAGGTCCCAAACTGGAGATTACCATATAGATCAGGGCCGCTTTTGCACATTGCAATCCTTTGCTGTGCTTGTATTTTGGGTTGATGTTTTTCCAGAAATGGTAAACGTAGACATACGACACGATCAGGAAAAGGGTAGAAAAAATAATGGAAAACAGCGCATACCCTTGAAAAGGAAAGGTCACCAACATACCCACCAAGGTGGTTTGCGTACACCAAAATATACGTTTGTACTTTCTGCTGGACGCATCCTTATCCACAAAACAATAATGCAACAAGGTAGTTAGGGCCACATATACCCAACCCAAGAGGGCTATGTGAGAATGGGCATGGACAACAAACCTGTAGTTGAAATCAAAAGCGAAAATAGGGTAGGTACGCAACAGCAACCCCAATAGGGCCGCCACAAGAAAGTAAATCACGGCAATTAGGATATGCGATTGATACGACTGATGCTTCACTTTGTGTTGTTTGTGAACATTACGCTGATCAAGATTAAAAATCTTTTTTTCCAGCTTTATAGCGTAAGCCCAAGATAGGCAGAATGGTCCATAATAAAAGAATTGCTATGGAAATCAGAAACCCTAGGTCGGTCCCAAAAAACTTTTTGAAAATGGCACCGGTATACCCCAATAGTGCAGAGATATCCAATTTAAGGAGAATCAATATGCGGGAAAGATCTATTGGATTTAGCGCGGTGGCCACCAAGGAAAAGGTATCCAGCGGATACTCCTCAAAAACAATCAGGGACATCAGGAACAATCCATCATAGACCACGGCCAAGAAAAGCCAAAGCAATACGGCATATCCAAATCCTTTTATCTTGTTTTCGTTGGATATGGCAATCACAAAGGAAAGTCCCACAAAAATAAAGGTGAGAAATGCACCGGTGACCAGTAAAAGGGAAAAATCAAAAATAGCATTGCTTCGCAAAAGTCCATATAGCACAAATGGAATCCCCAGCCCCAACACCAGACTCAGCGTCAACGAGCCTGCCACACCAAAATATTGCCCCATAAAAATGGAACTCCGTTTTATGGGCTGCGCCAATAGGAGCTCGGTAAATTCCCGGGAATTGTAGTAGTACATCACACCGAAAATGGTACCTATCAATGGAATCAGGACAATGATCACATTCATTAGGGTAATCACAGCCTTGGAAACATCGTTGTTCAAGAACAGCAGCACAAATCCAAGGGCAAGGTAAAATAGAAAATACACGTAGCTCCATCGGCTTCGTATCAAATCGTAAAAACTGTATTTTAATATTTTAAGCATGGCTACCGGTTGTTATGGCCGCAATGGCGTGTTCAAAATTGGTTTGTTTGGTCTGTTTCAATAGTTTTTGAATACTTCCTTTAAAATAAATTTCCCCTTCCAGTAGGTATAGGATTTCATCGGCCATTTCTTCCACAAATTGCATAATGTGCGAGGTGATCAAAATGGTCTTGCCATTGTTTTTTTCTTTTTGGATCAATTCTTTTAAACGAATCAATGCTTTGGGATCCAAACCTGTTGTGGGCTCATCCAAAATAATCAAGGGACTGTCGAACATAAAAGTGAGTACAATGTTCACTTTTTGCTTGGTACCGCCCGATAGGGTGGACAACTTTTTGTTCAGAAAGGGTTCCAATCCAAAGAGCTCGATAAGCTCCGCTTCGGTACTTGGGCTATTTCTTAGGTCCTTGATCATGTTGATCAATTCCTTGACCTTGATATTTGGGGGGAAATTGGCAATCTGGGGCAGGTAGTCGATTTTTTTGCGGTACTTCCACCCTTTTTTAATGGATTGTTCCAACACGGATATTTCTCCTTTATCGGGGATTACCATACCCAGAATACTCTTGATCAAGGTGGTTTTTCCCGAACCGTTCGGACCAAGGATGGCATAAATGCGTCCTTCGTCAATGGAAAGGTCTATTCCTTTCAATACTTGGTTTTTGCCAAATCGCTTATGAAGGTTGTGTATTGCAATGGTCATGGGCGTATTTTCATTAAGGGTTGGGCATCTTTTAAATTATCGGGCGTAAAAACGGGGGACACTCGTTCGGAAAAATCAATAATATCCATGAACAGGCTCCGTAAAAGTACAATGGTCTCGGGGGTGCGGTTCACTACATAGGAAAACAACTTAACAGGGCGGTAAGGGACATCCCCAACACCGTCTTTGTCCAGGTCGTAACCCGTGTAGCTGCTCCAAAAGTTACCCTCGAACACATTATCGTTCAGTTTGCTGTTGTAGGAGATATCAAAAGAGTTGTACAAAAAATTATTGCCCTTAAAACTATTGGTATAGCAGGCTCCGACCACTCGTATGGCCCAACCATTGCCTATAAAGTCGTTATTGGTATATTGGATTCTGTTAGATCCCTCGATATTGATGCCGATGGTGTTTTCCTCAAAAATATTCCCAACAATTTCTGCATCAGTAATCTCTTTCAATAGCATGCCGTAGGCCGCTGTGCCCCAATTCTTGCGAAAAGTGTTGTTTTTCATGGTGATGAACTTGGAGAACATCACAGCAACCCCGGCACCGTTGTTTTCGAACGTATTGCGGGTATACACATCATGGTTGGAAAACATGAAATGTAGTCCGTAGCGGAGATTGTTCATGCTCACATTATCGGAGATGGTGATGCGGTCGGAAAATTCCAGATAGATACCATCCCGAGTGCCCTGAACATGGTTTTTGGCCACTTCTATATCCGAGGAGTACCAAAGTTGAATGCCATTGCCCGAGTTATATTCGTCCACAGCTTCGCCAATAATTCTATTGTGGTAGACCTTGCCGTGTGATGATTTTTCCAAATAGATACCAAAGAACAATTGCTCCAATACCATATTCTGGATGAGGAAATTTTTGCTTTGTACCACCCGTATGGCCGCGTTGTCCTTGGTGTAACTAACCCCTACATTGATGACGAAAAGCCCATCCAATGTAACATCATCCGATGTGATTCTAAAGATTTCTCCCTTTTTTTCGCCATCAACAATGGGATAATCAATCCCTTTGATGACCAAGGGTTTGTCTACCAAAATCTCAAATTCCTTGTATGTACCTTTTTCAATCAACAGGGTGTCGTAGGGAGCAGCACGTAAAATGGTTTCCTTGATGGAACTGTTCTCGCAGGTGCTACAAACGGTCCAGGTGTTTGCCAAGCCTATTTGAAAGCCCATCAAAAAAACAAATCCTAGAATACGTTTTATAAGTTGTATATCCAATTTCATAAAATAATTCGATTCTTGCACTAAATCCTATAGGTGGCGCAAAGTCATACCGAGAGCCATAATTTCCATTTTTTATTTGAATTATGTTAAATCTTCCACTGACTTTCCTGTTATTTTAGTTACTGCAATGCGGTATACCACGGGCATTTCCGCTTCTTGCAATTTTCCTGAAAAGTGGCTTAAAAAATGGGGGCGTTCAGCATTTTTACTGTCTATGGTTCGCTGTACGCCGTCTGCAAAACGTTTTAAACATAGCTTGGCACTATCTCCGGTAAGTTCTTGAAATGTACCATGTACTTGTACCGATTGCCAATTACGAAACGACTCGATACTATCCACTTGAAAAGAAACGGTATTGCATTTTCTAAGGGCGTTTATCCGATGTCCGTTGGATGCAAAACACAAAATACTCTTTTCATCCTTATCAAAAAAGTAGGTCGATGGCACTACATGGGGTTCATTATTGGCAATGTAGGCAAGGTGTCCCACATAATTGTCTGCCAAAAGTCCGGTGCATTTTACCAGTTCCAAATCTGCGATTGTGCTCATGTTCAAAGTTTAAATTTGTTTTTAATTTCAGTCCATGTATAAAGTTCACCACCCTGCTTGGTCATAGTTTCCTTGGCAGCTTCTTCATTGGTAAAGGCACTTAGGTATTCACCCATGGGACTGGGAATGTTCTCACTGATAAGATAGGTGGCCTTGGTGGCATCCACCAGTTCACCGGGTTGGCCAAAATCATTGACCAGGAAAAGGGCCATGGCGGATTCACCTTCATCCTTTAATTGGTTCATCATACATTCAATGGCATCAAAATTAAAGACCTTGCCTTTTTTGGTCACCAATTGTGCGGCATGTTGTTTGTCCACAATGGTCATGCTGCAATAATGACAGCCCACATGCCCATAATCAATGGGTTTTGGTCCCACGGAGCATCCTATACTGCCGTTAAGCATGATAAAGAGCAATGTTATGTGTTTTTTCATGATATACTTTTTACTGTTTTTTGGTTTTTCCACCCAAGGAATGCGGCAAGTAATGTTAGCATCATTCCAGCGAACATTAACCAAGCTCCGGAAGCAGGTAAAGAGGTTACATCAAAATTGAGCATTTTTACATGTCCCAACAATGGAGGTTTGTAGGTCATTGGGCTTCCATCGGTGTTGGTCAGTTTCATAATGGCATTGGGGTCCAAGTTGGTACCATAGTCGATCAGCCATTCATTGAAATCGTACATGCCCAATACACCGAGAACGGACATGGTCAAGAACCATCCCAAGAACCATTTGTAGCTTAGTTTGTTCAAATAGCCCAAAATACCGATCAATGATCCAAGAGTCACCATGACCCCAATAACAATTGGAAAAGCACCAAATTCCCACATTTCGTCTGCTTTGGGCAGGGTTTGCATACCAATATAGTGGTTAAGGCCATCAATGTTCTGGATGTCGAATTCGTTCACCCCCTTCAGCCCATTGATGTATATATCCATGCCCAATGGGTCTGGGTACTGGGGGGCACCCAACATGATGTTCCATAAAGGAAAAATGTACAATCCCAATAAGAAGAGCGGGCCAACAATCATTAAAATACTAGCCTTTTTCATTTTTTATGATTTAAAAGTTACAAATTGAGCGTGGCTTTTGGAGGGAATTTGTAAGAAAAGCGGGCAGGTCATGGACGCAGCCCGCTTTATGTAATGGTGGTTCAATCCGAATTATTCACCAAGTGACCATTTAAGCTCTACATTGGAGTTGGCTGGGGAAACCCTAACATATCCTTGCATTTCTTGGTGCAGTGCAGAACAGAAATCTGTACAGTAGAATGGCCATACCCCAACTTTTTTAGGTTCCCAAACCGATGTTTTGGTCTGTCCGGGCATAATGAGAAGCTCTGATGTGTTCTGTCCGATCATGGCAAAGCCATGCGGTACATCAAAATCCTGTTCGTGGTTGGTAATATGGAAATATACCTTATCACCAACTTTGATTCCCTCTATATTATCAGGAGTAAAGTGACTTCTAATAGTGGACATATATACATGTACCTCGTTTCCGTCCCGTACCACTTTGGATTCGGTGGGAGATAATACGGCATAGGGGTGTTTGTTCTCATCCAACCTATATATTTTCTTGGATTTTGGCGCCAAGATCTCAGCTGGGATTCCTGCGGCATAGTGAGGTTCACCGTGCGTAGGGAAGTCATAGATCAACTCCATTTTTTCCCCAGAGATGTCGTAAATCTGGGCTGAGTGTTCCATTTCAGGTCCTGTGGGCAAATACCTGTCTTTGGTAATCTTGTTTAGCGCCACAACATATTTGCCAAAAGGTTTTCTGGAGTTTCCTCCGGGAATCATCAAGTGGCCTACGGAATAGTATGTCGGTTTCCTGTCAATAACCTCCCAAGTTCCTAATTTCCATTTTACTACTTCGGAAGAGATAAAGAAAGTAGTGTAGGCATTTCCTTCATCGTCGAACTCAGTGTGCAATGGCCCTAATCCGCCACTTTTTACCTGTCCTGCCAGCACATCTTCAAATTTGAGGATAGGGATGCCGTAAGCTTCCCCATCAAATTTTTCACCTTCAATGGCGGCGATCATTTTATCGAAGGAGTGTACGGTCAAGTCTGCGGACAATTTGCCGTTACCAATAATATATTGTCCAGAGGGATCTACATCGCAACCGTGGGGAGATTTTGGGGTGGGTAAAAAGTAAACAGCCCCGGGAACTTTCAAGGGATCCACCGTCAACACCTCTTTTTTCATGGTAGTGGTAGCTGTATGGGTACTTTCATCGTATAAATTGTGGGCGTATTCGGCGGGCACCTTGGTACCTCCGCCATTGTTCACATATTCCTCAATTTTCTTCCAATTGACAGCGGCAATAAAATCCTTGTCGTTTTGAGAAGAATTTACCTCTTGAAGGGTGTGTGCCTCTTCTGTGTTATAGGTAGTGAAGAAGAACCAACCATGGGATTTTCCCCTTCCTGGATGGGAAAGGTCATAGTTGAAACCGGGCATCATCAACTGGAATTTGATGTCCATGTGACCGTGTTCCGGGTCAACGCTGATAAAGGACAACGAGCCCTTAAAATTGCTTTTGTATTCATTGATGGGGATGTCCCTTTGTGGAATGGGAACAGAGAAACGGGTTCCCGCCACTACATATTCCGTGTTTTCCGTAATAAAGGAAGAACTGTGGTTCCCGGCACTATTGGGTACCTCGATGATTTCTTCGGTCTCAAAAGTGCTCAGGCTGATACGTGCGATTCTGGGGGTATTGTTCCCATTGATAAAAATCCAACGTCCATCCAATTCTCCATTGGTCTGTGATATGTCAGGGTGGTGGGCATCGTCCCAAGGCACAAAACCATGGGAAGTGTTGAGCATCGGTTTGGTTTCTTCGGAGTAGCCATAACCTGATGTTGGAAATTGCGAGAATACCGGAATTTCCTTGAACATTCGTCCGGAAGGCAATCCGTAAACAGTAAGGTTTCCGCTATAACCACCCGACATAAAGGCGTAAAATTCGTCCTGCTCACCCGGAGCTACGTATACTTTTTCGGCAGCACTGGACGACAGCGCACCGTTTGAACTTTGGTTCTGCTGGCCACAGGAAACCAGCATTAGTGCTGCTCCCATGGTCATTGTTAAATAGCTATAAATTTTCATTGTATTAGTTTTTGTTTTTATAATTATTATTGGGTAGGAGGTAGGATTACCTTATCCACTACATGCACGATTCCGTTTCCTGCAGTTATACTGGCCACTATTTTAGCTCCGCCTATATAGACTTCGTTGTCTTTTACTTCAACGGTTACATTTTGATCATTGGCCTGGCCGAATTTTTTGAAATTCATCAAAAATTCTTTGGAATAGTTCCCAGGGGTTACATGGTATTTAAGGATATTGGCCAGGGCATCTTTGTTTTCTGGCTTCAATAGGTCTTCCACAGTAACCTCGGGCAGTGCATCAAAAGCAGCATTTGTAGGAGCGAAAACCATCAGCGGACCAGCATTGACCAATACATTTTTCAATTTTGCCGCCTGTACGGCAGCAACGAGTGTGGTATGGTCAGGAGATTCCAATGCTATTTGCAGTACATTGGGCGTGGATTCATCATCCTGTATAAAGGCTTGTCCCTTATTGTACTCCGAACCAACAGAAGACTCATTTGAATTGGAGTTCCCTGTTTCGTTTTTGGGTTCGTTTTTACAGCTGCTCATAATTGCGAGCAGTAAAAATAACCCCATCATACTGAGTTTAATGGTCGATTTCATAACGTTTATTCTAAGGTTCTAAAATATTCAAGAATGGCCCTGGCCTGATCTTCCGTTAGTCCTTGGTTGGACATTGGCGATCCGTTGAACTCCTGCAGTAGGTCTTTTGCCAAAGGGTCTTGTTGTACCATTTCCTGAGGATTCAAGATCATGTTCATGACCCATTCAGGGGTTCTTCTTTCCAATATCCCGTTAGGGGGAGGGCCAATGAATTTTTTACCGATTCTGTGGCATGCCAAACACATTTGGTCATATACCTTTTTACCGTTTTCCGCCATGGCTTGGTCAATTTCTGGCGATAATTCAACAGATGTTACGGGACCAACCCCTTTTGTGGTCATGTCCACACGCTCAGAAGGTTTAACCTCATCAGTGGTGTTGGTTTCTGCAGGTTGTTCTGTTTGAGCCTTTTTGCGTTGTACGCTAAAGCCTTCCTCTTTTTTTTCCTCTTTCTTTCCACCACAACTAATCATAATAAGGGCGAAGAGCAGGGCCATACTTTTTACTATTGCTTTCATGTGATCAATGGTTAAAATTTCGTTTCAAAAGTATATAGAGGCATAGACCTATAACATGATATTAATCATAAAAAGGATAAAAATATCTTTTAATCTTTGCTTAACATTTCAAGCCATGCTTTCCAATTCATCCAAATATGCCATTAAGGGGGTGCTCTATTTAGCATTGAACTCCAATGAGTCCCATAAAATTATGGTCAGGGATATTTTTGAGGTAGTGCATGTGCCGGAAGCATACTTGGCCAAATTATTGCAAGAATTGTCCCGCCATGGAATTATTTCCTCAGTACGGGGGCCCAAGGGAGGTTTTTATTTGAGCGAGGATGACCGAAAGCGTACCTTAATGGATATTGTAAGGGTAATCGATGGGGAAAAACGTGTGCACTCCTGCGTCATGGGTATGAGAAACTGTGATATGGACAACCCTTGCGTGCTTCATAAACTTGTAGGGGCCAATAAGTCTAAATTTATTAACGTTCTGGAAAATACGACCATTTTGGACTTGGTTGAAGGAAAACAAAATATTGAAGAATTTTTTCCATTATAGTCCGGAACTGTCAATAGTTAGGTTTCTTTTCGATTTTTTTTGATTGTTCTAAAATCCTCCAGCGTGTTAATGTTCCATACTGACTTGGAGTGGGACTTGGGCAAATCAATGGTTTTTGTACGTAATGTTGCCAGTAGTTTTTGCAGGCCTAGCTTTTCCTCATCAATGGCTTCCTTAAAATAAGCTATGCTACTTTTTCTGTAGATACCGACCAATGGCATGGGTACATCTTCATGTTGTACGATAAAGCCATCATGCTTATCATCAATTCCATCAATCAAAATACCAATGGTTTCCTTGTTCAATAAAGGGGTGTCACAGGCAACAACTATGTTAAACTCGGTGTTTGAGTGGGTCAGACCGGTATAAATGCCACCTATGGGGCCAACACAGGGAATCAGGTCAGCGTGCCTTGTTACGCCCAAACTATCCAATTTTTGATTGTTTGATATGATGAGGACATTTTCAGCACATTGTTTTACTGTTTCTAAAATATGGGAGATAAAAGGTTTGTCATCAAGCATCAAAAAAGCCTTATCCTTGCCCATACGGGTACTTTTTCCACCCGCTAAAACAATACCCGTCAAATTTGAAGGATTCAGCATTCGGTAGTGCTACTTTTTGGGTTGGGATAATTGTCCGATTGGTCCTCGGTAGTGTTGTCCAAGCAAGCAAAATCCTTTTCAACCAATAACGAAAGCTGTTTTCCGTTGGGTAAATCCATTATGCCGCTAAAACCAACCTTATCCGAAATGTCCCATCCCGATTGTTTCTTATCGGCCAGGTACAGGGTAATGGTATTTTCCTCAAAAGAGGCCTCTAGGCTATCAATGCCTTTCTTTGCTTTTAGCACATAACTGAATACACTGTGACCAAAATCTGTGGTTTCCTTGTACAATCCTGTTTTGCAGAAGGTTTCCACTTCGGTCTTCGTCAATCTGTATCGTATCGAATTTCCTTTTATCCTAATCTTCATACGTTTCTTTTTTTGGCTTTTTGGTCTCGTTCAAATTGTAATTGATGGTAACACGTGTTCCTTCACCGGGGCTGGAGTTGATGAACAATCTGCCGTTGATGTAACTTATGCGCTCCTTCATAAAAAACACCCCCATTCCGCCTTCACTGTTGTTTTTTGGAGGACGCTCCAAAACAGTCGGGTCAAAACCTTTGCCATCATCGTCTATGACCACGCTCAACAAATTGTCCGTATGGTTTATGGAAACCAAAATATAATTAGCATCCGCATATTTAATGGCATTGTTCACGGCTTCTTGTGTAACCCTGTAAATATTGGTTTCCGCCAACGAATCAAAACGGATGTTCTGTTCTGCCTTGTTTTCGAACAAAATGTTCTTTCCCGTTAATTTACTCAATTCCGAAGTCATTTTTTGCAATGCGGGAAAAATACCGTGGTCGCCCAATTCGGGAGGAGTAAGATTAAAGGTGGCGGTGCGCACCCCTTTGATCAAATCGGAAGTAAGCTCTTTTAGGTAAGCTATTTTTTCTTTGGTGCGCTCCTTTTGGTCCAAGTTGATGGATTCAATATTGAACCGTAGGGCCGTAAGCATTTGCCCTATGCCGTCATGAATGTCCTTGGCAATACGTTTTCGCTCTTCTTCCTGGCCCTCAACAATAAGGCTGGCCTGTATTTGTTTTTGGCGCATGCGGTCCTCGTAATTCTGAAGGGTGAGTTGTTCCACCTTTTCTTGGTTGTTCTTGCGCTCCGTTATATCGGAACATAACAGCAAAACACTTTGTTTTAGGCTTGTTTGGTGCATGGGAACAATGGACATATCCAACCATAATTTGTTGCCCGCTTTGGTCTTAATTTCAATTTCCTCCGTTCTGATGCTCTTCCGTGGTTTGGTCAAAATCTCTCCAAGATATTGCCGTTGTCCCTCATCGGTGGTCAATATTTCGGAAAGATGGGTGTTGGGGGGGATGTTGGACGTCTCCAATAGGGTAAGGAATTTTTTGCTGATAAAGACGACCGTTCCATCATTACGGGCACTGGCAAATAGTGCGGCGTTGTCAATAACAAAGTTGAGTTCCTTAAGTTCTTGGAGGGATTTTTCTTTCTCTTGGAATATTTTCTTGATCTCTTGGGCGTCCTGTTCCGATTGCAACCTGCTTTTCACCAATTTCTGAATGGTTTCCTTTATCTGAATGGATAATGGCCTGAAGATGAAGAGCACTTCCAGAATCAGAATCAACAGCGAAAACGCGAGTAATAGATATTCTTTGAGTTTCAGTCGTTGCAGGCGTTCCTTACTGATGGCATCATACTCATTGACGATGGCGTCCATTTTTTCTAGGAAAGGGGCTTCATTGGCCAATAAAATATCCATTTGTTGCTGATGGGAACCACTGTCCCCTTGTTTCAATATAGTTCTCACCGCATTTACCATGGCGTTGTGGTGCGGGGAAAGTTCTTCAAAATGTTTTAAGATGGATGGATTGTCCTCTTTGGGCAGACCAATACTATCATTCCCGTTTTGAAGTCCTTCATGGGAAGTCTTCCAAATAAAAAGGGTGTTTTCCAATCTTTCCAAAAGCTCGCTGTGCTTATTTTTGTCAAGGTTTCCACTTTGCAGTAAAAGGGCTTCTTTGACCAATTTTTGGCTGTAGGCACGTTGTCTGCCCGCTACATTGATTACACGGGAGTCGTTCAATTGGGAGTTGAGGTGCTGTTGTATCAAAATTTGAGCGACAATAATGGTAATGGCTATGGCCGATAGGGCCAGTAGATACCACTTGCGGATTCTCAAAAATGTTGAGACGTCCAATGTTTGTTGCTGTTTCTTCCTTTTCATTGATTTTTTTAAACCCAGGTAGGGTGTTAATTAAGGGCTTTGGTGATCAATTCCTTCCCCCTTTCCGAAAAAGATATGGACAAAGCGGCCTTATGTCCTTTTGGGGACATCTTTTTCCAGGTTTTTTGTAAAATGGAGACGATTTTATGGTCATCGTGCTTGACTAGAAAAGGTTCGTAATAATACTTTAAAAAAACCAGGCAAATAACATCTTCCAGGGTTTGGGTCTCCTCATCTTTTTTCAATTGTTTTTTGAGGAGCAAAAAAGCAACCCTGTCAATAGTTTTATCATCGTACCCCGCTTCTTTTAATATGGACTTGGACATTTCAGCATGGAACTTTTTGAGCTCTTGCCTCCATTTTAGGTAGCCAACGCGGTTCATTTCGTAGGATTCCCTCGGGATTTCCCAACGGCAGATGTGCTGGCAGCGTGCCGTTAACTGAAGGGCCTCCGAAGCATCGGGTTCAAATTCATTCAGAGTATCCGTCATACGCTGTGCATATAAAAGCTCTTTTGGGTATGCTGTCCCTTCAAAATTTTCCTTGTTGGGGTCTTGTGTATTGGCCTCATCAAATAGCTTGAATGCTTCCAAAAGTTTTTTGGATTTGCCCATATCTAGTGGTTTTCTTAAAACTATTCAGAAAAACCAATATACACAAAGCCATTTTCAACTTTTATGGGGAAAGTGGCAATCGAAGGCAGATCACCGTTGAGGTTTTCCCCCGTTTCCAAAGAAAATGTTTTTTTGTGCATGGGGCAGGCCACTTTGGCAATACCTTCGGAATCTCCTATCATGCCCCGTGAAAGTACCATTTCCATTTTATGGGGACACAAGTTTTGACAGGCATACCATTTTTGTTTTCGTTTAAAATGGTACACGGCAATTTGCTTGTCCTTGTATTTGATGCATGCCCCGCCATTTTCTGGTATGTCTTGCTCATGGCAGGCTTTGAACCAAACCGTTACCTTGTCCAAGGCAACGGGAGCGTATTGGTGAAATAATGTTTCCATGTTATTGGTGTTTAGTTGGTCCATGGTTGTGGCATTTTCTGCTCTCTCATAGGAACAAAAACCAAGTTGTCGTCTTTATCATCAGTATTCACAAAGTGCTTGAAACGCTTTCCGATTTCTTCATTTTCCACTGCTTGTTTCCATTCACATTCATATTTGTCCACAAGACTTTGCATATCCTTTTCGAGTTCTTCGGCAATGTTCAAGCTGTCTTCGATTACAACCTTTTTGAGCTGTTCTATGCCGCCTTCCAGTTTTTCAAGCCATGCAGCGGTACGCATCAATGGAGCAGCTGTTCGGATGTAGTACATTAAAAAGCGATCCAGGTATTTTATGACCGTTTCGTTATCAATTTGTTCTGCCAACAATTGTGCGTGTTTTGGTGTGGCTCCTCCATTGCCACATACATAAAGGTTCCAACCGCCTTCTACCGCGATTACCCCAAAATCCTTGCCGCGGGCCTCCGCGCATTCGCGAATGCATCCCGATACACCGCCCTTTAGTTTGTGGGGGGACCGAATTCCTTTATAACGTTCTTCAAGGGCAATGGCAAAGCTTACACTCTCGTCCATACCGTATCGGCACCATGTGGAGCCCACGCAGCTTTTTACGGTACGTAAGGACTTGCCATAGGCGTGACCACTTTCAAAACCTGCAGCGATGAGTTTTTTCCAGATGGCGGGAAGATCGTTTAGCTCGGCACCGAATAAATCAATGCGCTGTCCCCCGGTAATTTTGGTGTACAGATTAAATTCTTTGGCCACTTCTCCAATAACGATCAATTTTTCCGGGGTAATTTCTCCTCCGGGTATCCGTGGTACGACCGAATAGGAGCCATTCCGTTGGATGTTGGCCAAAAAACGATCGTTGGAGTCCTGTATCACATCTTCCTTGTTGGCCGTGTCATTATAAATGGTGGCAAAAATGGAGGCAAGAGCAGGTTTGCACACTTCACACCCATCGCCCTGTCCACATTTGTCGAGGGCTTCATCATAACTTGTGATGCCCTTTACCTTGATAATGCCGTAGAGTTCTTGCCGGGTATATTCAAAATGTTCGCAAATAACATCTTTTACCTCTTTCCCCATGGATTTAAGGGTCTCATTGACCAGTTCCATCACCATGGGTTTGCACCCTCCACAGCCTGTGGCGGCCTTGGTACAGCTTATAATATCTTTGAGGGAATCGGATTCGCCATTTAACAGGGACGAGCAAATATTTCCTTTGGAAACACTTTCACAGGAGCATATTTGAGCTGTATCGGGCAAATCCATGGCACTGCCAAAGGCAGAACCTCCTTCGCCACGAGCTCCCACGATCAATTCTTCCGCATTATCGGGCAAGGCCATTCCATTAAGGTACATTTGGTGCAGAATATTGTAGTCCGCGGCATCTCCAACGAGAATTCCCCCTAAGAGGGTTTTTCCATCATGGCTTACATTGATTCTTTTGTACAGGAACTTGGTCTTATTTTCAAAAATGATGGACAAACCTTTATCCGCAGGCATATATGGAGTGCCAAAACTCGCCACGTCCACGCCCATTAGTTTCAATTTGGTGGACATATCAATATCTTCCGGCATAGTCACTTCTTGGTTACCCAAAATTTGGTTTACGGCCACATCGGCCATTTCGTACCCGGGGGCCACAAGACCATATATCATCTGATTGTAAAGGGCTACCTCACCAATGGCAAAAATGTCCTTAGCGGATGTTTGCATCTTGTTGTTGACAACTATTCCGCCACGAGTACCCATGTCAAGCCCACAGGTTTTACCTAGTTCATCCCTAGGGCGTATTCCGGCCGAGATGATGAGCATATCCACATCCAACTGGTCATCTTCTCCAAATTCCATCCCTTCGATGACTTTATCTCCCAATATTTGATTGGTCGCCTTGCTCAGATGGATTTGTATTCCCATCGATTCCAATTTTAACCGAAGCACATTGCTGCTTCGCGTGTCCAATTGCCTGGGCATGAGTTTTGGGGCGAATTCCACTACATGAGGTTCCAACCCCATATCCAAGACCGCTTTCCCAGCTTCAAGACCTAAAAGGCCACCTCCAAGGATGGCTGCCCTTCCATTGGGTTTGATGGCTTTGATTTGTGAGGCATAAGCCATCATATCTTCCAAATCCTCTATGGTGCGGTAAACGAAAACACCTTCCTTTTCAACACCGGAAATGGGAGGTACAAAAGGTACAGAGCCTGTAGCTAGCACTAAGTAGTCGTATGTATAGGAATTGCCCGTAGCTGTGTGGATTTCCTTGTCCTCTTTTTTAATGTCTGTGACCCGTTGCCCTGTAATAAGTTCTATGCCATTATCACTGTACCAAGAAGCAGGTGCGAGTTCTAGGGCCTTTGCATTTTGGTTTTCAAAATATTCACTGAGATGCACCCTGTCATATGCAGGTCTGGGTTCTTCCCCGAATACTAAAAGTTTATATCCATCATTGGAGGATGATGCGATAAATTTTTCACAAAACTTATATCCGACCATCCCATTTCCCACTACAATTATAGTTTTCATATCCATATGATTTTGAAATAAAAATCAAAACTAAGTATAATTACGTATATTATTGATGTTTTTTTAAAAATAAATACGTATTCTTGTTGCGGTATTCATAAAAATCAAAACAAATATTTATAATGAAACAATATGACAAAGAAGCAAGAGTGACCTTGGTCGGAGCTGGTCCAGGCTCTGCAGACCTTATATCTGTAAGGGGTTTAAGGGCTTTGAAGCAAGCAGATGTTGTTTTGTACGATGCGTTGACGGATGTTGCTCTGTTGGATGAAGTTGCTGATGGTGTTCCGAAAATATACGTAGGTAAACGATGTGGAAAGCATAGCTTTGTTCAGGATCAAATCAATTCAATGATTGTGGAAAATGCATTCACATACGGCCATGTAGTGCGACTAAAGGGAGGGGATTCTTTTGTATTTGGTAGGGGGTCGGAAGAACTTGAATATGTTGAATCTTTTGGAATTCCCGTAGCTGTTGTGCCAGGGGTTTCCAGTGCCATAGCTGTGCCTGCAAGTCAAGGAATACCTGTAACCAAAAGAGGGGTGAGCGAAAGTTTTTGGGTGGTGACCGCAACAACAAAAGAAGGGGGGCTCTCCAGGGACTTTCAATTGGCCGCTCAATCTTCCGCAACACTGGTCATTTTGATGGGAGTCCGTAAATTGGTAGACATAGCTAAGGAAATAGGGAGGTATAGAGAAGGTCACACGCCGCTTGCCATTGTTCAAAATGGAACTTTGCCAAACGAGAATTGTATCACGGGCACATTAAATGATGCTGTCCATATGTCCAGCGAATTGGATTTATCATGCCCTGGAATCATTATTGTGGGCGATGTGGTGGCTGACCATCCTTCATTTTTTGAAGATGCCATCCAAAGAGTGGTAGGTATGGAGCTTTGAACCCATACCTTAATATAGTATGGATTACATTGTTTTCAATGTTTATTTTCAAATTATCAGTAACACAAGGCTCAATTTTAAAATGTCACAATATGACAGGGGTCCTTTGTGTTATCTCGTAAAAATACGTAGGAAATCGTTATATAATTTAATTAATACGTATAAATACTTAGTTTTGATTGTCTAATCAATTAATCTAAGTATTATGAAAGCCACACGATTAAATCTATTGAACCTTAAAAGTATTCCCATTAGAACGTTTTGGATATCCGCCATAGCCTTCTTCATTTGTTTTTTTGCATGGTTTGGAATTGTTCCATTTATGCCGGATGTAGTAAAAGATTTAGGGCTCACACCAGCCCAAAAATGGAACTCTATAATTCTGGCGGTTACAGGTACTGTTTTTGCCCGATTGCTAATCGGTAAATTGTGCGACAGATTTGGTCCGAGACTGTGTTACACTTGGTTACTGATTATCGGGTCGATACCCGTGATTTTAATTGGTTTGGTACAAACACCGCTTCAATTTCTTCTTTGTAGATTTTTAATTGGATTCATTGGTGCTTCTTTTGTGATTACCCAATTCCATACATCCATAATGTTTGCTCCCAATATCGTAGGTACAGCCAATGCCACATCCGCAGGATGGGGAAATCTTGGTGGTGGTGCCAACAGATTGGGAATGCCCTTAATTGCTGCAGCTGTGGTAAGTTTTGGTGTTGCCGATGAAGTTGCATGGCGTTACTCCATGGTTATTGCTGGAATAGTATGTTTTTTAATGGGGCTTGTGTACTACTTCTTTACCCAGGATACCCCAGAGGGCAATTTTGCAGAATTGCGGAAAACAGGAAACATGCCGGTTTTGAAGAAGGATAAAGTATCTTTTGTAAGCACCTTGAAAGATTACCGCGTTTGGATATTGTTCTTGGTGTATGCTGCTTGTTTTGGTATGGAGCTTACCGTTTATGGAACCATGGACGATTATTTGCAAAACACCTTTGGCTTGGATAGGATTACGGCAGGAAACATTGTTTTGTCCTTTGCCCTGATGAATATTTTTGCCCGTACCTTGGGCGGCTTTTTCGGTGATCGTTTCGGAAAGTTAAAAGGTCTTCGTGGAAGAGTATTGTTCCTGACTTTTATTTTGATGGCCGAAGGCGTTATGCTCTCCGTATTCTCATTGACCACAAGTCTTGCGGTTGGAATCATCTTTTTGGTGGCTTTTAGTCTTACGGTGCAAATGGCAGAGGGCGCTACATTTTCGGTTGTTCCCTTTATCAATAAAAAAGCCATTGGTTCCATCTCGGGAATCGTTGGGGCAGGGGGTAATGTTGGTGCATTTTTGGCCGCATTGTTCCTAAAATCCAAATCTGCCGTTGCGGAAACCACGGCGATAAAGGCCAACGCTGCCTTTGGGGAAGAAGCGGTAAAGGCCGCACAAGCTGCCGCTGCCTCGAGTGCTGTGTCAAGCGGATACTTTATTATTGGGGTTTTTGTGGTCGTAGCTGCCATCAGTGCGTTTGCCATCAAGTTTTCTACGGCTGATGAAGAGGCCGTACTTCAAGAGATGGAAGGTAAAATGGCCTTGTCAACAGTGGAAAACTAGACTTCATTGTTTTCTTAATAATTCAACCAAATAGTAAACAACATGAAATTTATCAATAAGAAAGGGTTCTTGGTGTGCCTATGTTTTTTGGGGATGCATCTTTCATTTGCGCAGTTTGTTGTAGATGGACAGTTTCGACCTAGAACGGAATATAGAAATGGCTTTGGCAGTTTGATTTCCGATGCCTCCGACCCTGGTTTTGCAACTGCTACACGGGTTCGCTTGAATACGGGCTACCAAAACGAAACTTATAAGTTTTATCTAAGTCTCCAAGATGTTTTGGTCTGGGGGGAAAACCGCCAGTTACGGCCCGATGATGAGAACAATTCCTTTGCCGTTTTTGAAGCATGGGCACAACTTGAGCTTGGTTCCGGTTGGTCCACAAAATTGGGGAGGCAGGTACTTTCCTATGATGATCAGCGTATTTTGGGCGAAGTGGATTGGACGCAGCAGGCCAGAAACCACGATGCGGCTCTGATACGATATTCCAAAGTTAATTTTGTCATCGATGCTGCCTTTGCCTTTAATCAGGATTATGACAATCCTAGCGGCTTTCAGTCCGAAAGCAATGTGTACAATACAAAGGGCTTTTTCAGTTACAAGACCATGCAGATGCTTTATCTAAACCAAAAATGGGAAAGTTTTGCAGCAAGCTTGTTGTTGCTCAACAATGGGTTTCAAAATTTTGATGGAAATGATGCAGCAAACGGACTGAGCAATTTACAGACCTTGGGTACACATCTTACCTATAAAAACGGAAGTTTTGGACTGACCGCAAACGCATTTCTCCAAACAGGGGAAAGACGAGGGGAGTTGCAAGTGAAAGGGGCTTACCTGATAGGGTTGGATGCCAGCTACAAAGCTTCAAATGCAATTGGTTTGGGGGCTGGATTTGAAATCATAAGTGGAAATGATGGACAAACAGCGGGAGAAACAGGAGCTTTTTTTCCGTTGTATGGCACCAATCACAAATTCAATGGTTTTATGGATTACTTCTATGTGGGCAACCATGCTAATTCCATAGGATTGTTCGATATCCATGTCAGCACCAATATAAAATTAGGAGAAAAATCTAGCCTCTTGGCCAAGGTTTTAAATTTTAGGGGAGAGCAAGACCTGCCCAGTGGTGAAAACTTTTTGGGAACCGAGGTGGATTTAGTGTTCGCCCAAAAGTTTAAGGGGTATGCACTAAAAATCGGGTATTCACACTTGTTTCCATCAGATGGGATGTACGAACTCAAAGGCGTGGCCGAGAGTGATGCCGCCAGTACCCAAAATTGGGCATGGGCCATGCTGATCATAAAACCCAAGTTGTTTTCTTCGGACAAATGAAAATAAAATATTGAGTTGGTCAGATGATTGGGCTGTTCAGTTTCAAATGGGATGGCCCTTTTTTATGTCCTACGTATTTCAATAATTCGATTATTTTTGTGCAATGCAAGATTCTGAACAGCAACAAACCATTACCATAGTATTGGCAGATGACCACTCTTTGGTTCGGGATGGCATACGCGCTTTATTGGAAGAGGAACCTGATTTGGATGTAATCGGAGAAGTTTCCAATGGATTGGATGCCCTTAAAATGGTCAGTGAGAAATCCCCGGATATTCTGATCATTGATATTCGCATGCCCGAATTGGGCGGTATCGAGACCGTTGAACGTTTGAATGCCAAGGGCGAATCCAAAACCAAATCCATTATTCTTTCCATGCACGATTCGGAGGAATACATTCTTAAATCGGTACAGGCCGGGGCCAATGGTTACCTTTTAAAGGATACGGGCAAAACTGAGTTTGTCAAGGCAATTCACATGGTTCAAGAAGGCGGGAAATATTTTAGCGGGGATATTTCCAATGTTTTGGTCAATAATCTCTTCGGTCCGGACAAAAAGACAAAGCCAGCTTCAAAGGATAGGAAAAACAACCCGTTCGATCTTACCAACAAGGAGCTTCAGGTGTTGGAACTTATTTTGGCAGGGTACACAAACAAGGAAATTTCGGAAAAGCTGCAGAACAGTAAACGTACTATCGAGACCCATCGTTTCAACCTGATGAAGAAGATGGAAGTGAAAAACTTGATAGATCTTTCCAAAAAGGCAAACAAATACAATTTAGTCTAGGTTCCATTTTTTCAACATTTTGCCGTGATTTTTATCATTCTCTCGATTTAGAGCATCACTTTTATTAAATTATCACTACGTATTTATACGTAAATTTTTAATTTTCAACATCGAAAAAATACGGTGTTGCCAGAATGCAGAAAAAAGACACACATAAAACTATTTGCTCGTATTGCGGAGTGGGGTGCGGCATCGAGGTATCCAAAGATGTCAAGGGCATATTGTCCGTTAAAGGGGATGAGGATTATCCCGTTAACAAGGGGATGCTCTGCACCAAGGGAAAAACTTTGAATTACGTGGCCCAAGATACCAAGGATAGAATACTTTATCCAGAAATGCGATGGAGTAGAAACCATCCCATGCAACGGGTTACTTGGGATATTGCCTTTAAAAGGGCAACTGCCGTTTTTGGAAGTATCATGGAAAAATATGGCCCGGACAGTGTTGGGCTGTATGTGTCGGGGCAATGTCTTACCGAAGAATATTATTTGGCCAATAAACTGACCAAGGGCTTTTTGGGAACTAATAATATTGACACTAACTCCAGGCTTTGCATGAGTTCTGCCGTAGTCGGCTACAAGAAGACCGTGGGCAACGATGCCGTTCCCATTGCTTATGCCGATATAGAACTGGCAGATTGTTTTTTGATCGCAGGGGCCAATCCGGCATGGTGCCACCCCATTTTGTTCCGCCGTATTGAAAAGCATAAGGAACAAAACCCAAAGGTTAAACTGATTGTAGTAGACCCACGTAAGACACAGACATGTGCCTTGGCAGACCTGCACTTACAAATTTTACCGGGCACCGATGTCATTCTTTTCAATGCCATGGCTAGATGGCTCATCGAAAAAAAGAAAATCGACAAGGCGTTCATCAAGAAACATACCTCCAATTTTGAAGCCTGTAAACAGATGGCCTTTGAACTTTCCATTCGTCAGGCAGCGGAAAAATGTGGCATTACGGCCAATGAAATACGAACGGCAGCCAAAATGATAGCCGATGCGAAAGGGTTCATCAGTATGTGGACCATGGGGCTGAACCAAAGCGTGATCGGGGTCGACAAAAATGTATCGCTATTAAATCTTTCCTTATTGACGGGACAGATTGGAAAACCGGGTTCCGGTCCTTTTTCTTTAACAGGGCAACCCAATGCCATGGGGGGAAGAGAAGTAGGGGGGATGGCCAGTTTGTTGGCAGCCCATCGGGATTTGGGAAATCCCAGACACAGGAAAGAAGTCCAGCAATTTTGGGGAGGAAAAGAAATTAAAGGAGAACCTGGATTTACGGCAACGGAAATGTTCGATGCCTTGGAGTCTGGAAAAATGAAGGCCGTTTGGATTATTTGTACCAATCCAGTTGTGAGTATGCCCAATGCCAAAAAAATAGAGAAAGCGCTGGAAAAGGCCAATTTTGTTATTGTTCAGGATATTTCCCATAATTCGGAGACCACAAAATATGCCGACTTATTATTGCCCGCGGCAGGTTGGTTGGAAAAAGAAGGCACTATGACCAATTCCGAACGCAGGATAAGTTATTTGCCCAAGGTAATCGACGCTCCAGGTGAAGCCTTGCCCGATGCGGAGATCCTGTGGAGGTTTGCCCAAGAAATGGGATATGGTGGCTTTGACTATAACAATGTGTCGGAAGTGTATGATGAATACTGTTTGATGACCAAGGGAACCAATATCGATATTTCGGGATTATCGCATAACCGACTTAAAAAAGAAGGGAGCTTTCAATGGCCCGTTCCTTCTCCAGAACACAAAGGGACACCACGGCTTTTTCAAGACCAAAAATATTTCACTGCAAATGGGAAAGTACATTTCAATGCACCCAGAAACCTGTACAACAAATCAGAAGTCACAACAACGGACTTTCCATTGGTGCTCAATACCGGAAGGATCAGGGATCAATGGCATACTCGCACAAAAACGGGAAAAGTAAAACGATTATTGACCCATATCCCATCTCCTTTCCTTGAAATGAACAAAGTGGATGCCTATGTGCGGAACCTTAAGGAAGGCGATATTGCCGTTGTTAAGAGCAGGCGGGGCAATGTAAGGGTCAAGGTCAAGATCAATTACGATATTCGTGAACGGGTGGTCTTTCTTCCCATGCACTGGGGCAAAATCCTTAACAGTGATTTTAGTCGGGCCAACAACCTTACCAATAATATTGTAGACCCCGTATCCAAGGAACCCGACTTTAAATATTGTGCCGTTCAGGTTGAAAAATATAAGAAGCCCCAGCAAAAAATAGTTGTTGTTGGAGCTGGGGCCGCAGCTTACCGTTTTATCCAAACCTATCGGGAAAAGAACAGAACGGATGAAATCCATGTGTTTTCCAAAGAGGAGTACCCTTTTTACAACCGTGTCTTGTTACCGGAATATGTGAACGAAGAACTGTCTTGGGAAGCCCTTCAAAAATTGAAACAAGGCGAACTGGGGAAACTCAAAGTGAAGCTGTACCCCAATAATGGTATCCAAGGCATCAATGCTAAAGCAAAGACTGTTACGGACGAGTTGGGCGAGGTACATGATTACGATCTTATGGTGATGGCCACTGGAAGTCGGGCTTTTGTACCCAATGAAGTGCGTATGGATCTTCCGGGAAGATTTACGATGCGGGAAAGGGGGGATGCAGACCGCCTCAAAAACTATCTATCCAAAACAGGGCTTCCTGCAGACGAACAGCATGTGGTGATCGTGGGAGGAGGTTTGCTAGGCCTTGAACTCGCTGCTGCCCTGAAAAAAATCAATATCAACATCAGCATAATACAACGCGCCCCAAGATTAATGGAACGCCAGTTGGACCCTGTTTCCAGTAAATTATTGGCCGAAGATGTTTCAGAAAGGGGAATTCAATTGTTTTTTGACAATGAGGTAAGCACCATTTTTGAGGAAGAGGAATCTCAATATACTTTGATGGTCAATCTAAAGACAGGTAGGACGCTACGTTGTAATGCCATTGTTTATGCTATTGGAACCCGGCCCAACATATCCTTGGCCACAAAAGCCGGTCTTGAAACGAGAAGGGGCGTACTGGTGGATGCCTACCTTAAGACAAGTGACCCATCCATTTTTGCATTGGGCGAAATCGCTGAGTTCGAAAATGCACTCTACGGCATTACCTCGGCGGCCGAACAACAAGCTGATGTGGCCGCAAATTATATTTTGGGCGATTTGGGAAGTATGTACAGCGGTTCGGTATTGATGAATATTTTAAAATTTGAGAATCTTGATCTCTGTAGTATCGGAATGGTAAATGCTCCAAAAAACGACCCTTCCTACGAAGAGATTTTACTGATGGATGTAAGCAAAAGGTTCTACAAAAAATGTATCGTAAAGGACGATACGCTCAAAGGAGCCATCCTGATGGGGGATAAGAACGAGTTTGCAGAATTCAAGCGGCTTATTGAAGAGGAAATAGAGCTCTCTGAAAAAAGAGAGGAATTGCTACGGGGTACATCAACAATGGAACCGCTCAAAGGAAGTCTGGTGTGTTCTTGTAGCCAAGTGGGCGATGGTAATATAAAAGATGCCATTACAGGTGGTTGCACGGATTTTGCACAGCTCTGTTCCCAAACTGGTGCCGGATTGGGTTGTGGAAGCTGTAAGCCCGAAGTTCAGGCAATATTGAATGGACAACTGAAAACAACAATGGTTTAAGGCTATGAACGATGATTTGCACAGGATATTGATGAAAGGAGGCATCACTTCTCCCGGAGAACTCAAAGATAGTATTGCCATGTTAGAGGCCGCAGGGCTATCGGAAGTTTATTTTGGCTCAAGGCAGGATTTGCTTTTTCCGTTGGACAATAACAAAAAGCGCCCTTTGGAAAAGACCTCGAAATACAAGATGGATATTGTTGCCGATAGATCTTACCAAAATATTGTTTGTTCTTATGTATCGGCAGATATCTTTGATGGCACCCATTGGCTCAAAGGTTCCACCTACCTGTATCTTTTGGAACAGTTTGATTTTATGCCAAGGTTAAAGATCAATATTACCGATCCAAAACAACGCTTGGTGCCTATTTTCAGTGGAAACCTCAATTTTGTGGCATCCGAAGACGAAGATTATTGGTATTTGAACATCCTGCTGCCGCATTGGAAGAAAAGTGCTTACTATCCTGTATTGATCTACAGCTGGGACATGGTTTCGGTATGTAGGGCCATAGAAGAAGTTTACCCGGCCATGGACAATGTGGATCAACTCTTTGCCATACTGAACCAGAAATTGCAGACCCATAACAACAGGACCATAAAAAAGGAACTTCAAATTCCTTTTGTTACATTTCCCTACTACGAGGGAATGAACCGAATGGGGTTGGACCAATTTTGGTTGGGGCTATATTGGCGCAACAACCGCTATGATCTTCAATTTTTAAAGGAATTTTGCGGATTTTGTCTGGACAACAGCATAGGTAAAATATGCATCACGCCTTGGAAATCGTTCATAGTAAAGGGAATTTCTAAGGAGAGCCGCCCTGAGCTGGAAAGGTTCCTTGGGCAAAGGGGAATCAATGTTCGGCACTCGCAATTGGAAATGAACTGGCATTTGCCCGTGGATGACCAGGAAGCATTGGAACTTAAACAGTATTTGGTAAACAATTTTGACCAGAACGACATCAGTACTTATGGGCTTACCTTTGGTATTAGTAAAGATGTGGGAAAACAGTCCCATTTTTCATCCATTGTCATTGAGAAGAACCCACCAACCCAGATTGGATTGGATTATAAAGTAAGACCAACGTACAATGTTTGTTACTTTAAAGACTTTGACCCCAACACAAGACACTATTTAATCTATGCCCGAGATGTGGACAAAAAGGAATTGCCCAACCTCTTGATCGAGTTGAGCAGAGAATATTTCCAGCAACTTGGACAAGAGAAAACCGCACCAACAAAGAAAACAGCAAAAAAGGAACAAGTAAAACACAAGGTTCATCAATGCCCAAACTGCTTAACGGTGTATGATAGTGAAACGGGAGATGCCCAAAACGGTATAGAGCCCCATACAAAGTTTGAGGATTTGCCCGAAGCTTATATATGTCCTGTTTGTGGTTCTGAAAAAGATGTTTTTGAACCTGTAGAGCTGCTTTTAGGTTAATCTAGGCGCTTAAGGAAAATAGTATCGAGAATTGATTTCAATACTTAAAACCCTTGTTCTCGATATCCTCCCAAAGGCGGACAGGCTTTTTCCAAGGAAAAAATCAAACTGACGATTATTTTGTTATTATCATTCAAAAACAGGCATTCTTTAATGGGTTTATTCCTGAATCAGGAAAAAATACATTAAATTTTACACATAAATTTAACAACTAAACAAACTGTAATGAAATTAAAAACAATGCTCCTAGCAACCTTGGTCTGTTCAGGGTTGAGCTCAATATATGCACAAACTGAAGTTGTTACCGGAGAAAATGTTGCGGTCACCGACACCGAATCCGGAAAAGTCCGCGGATTTATCCAAAATGGAATTTACACCTATAAAGGAATTCCCTACGCAACGGCAGAACGTTTTATGCCAGCAACAAAAGTGGAACCTTGGGAAGGAGTGAGAAGCTCGACCATGTATGGTCCCGTGGCACCTTTAATGACTCCCACTACACAGGTTCAAGATGAACCTGAATTTGTTTTTGACCACGATTGGGGCTATACCAGCGAAGATTGCCTGCGTATCAATATTTGGACCCCAAGTATTGATGATGGCAAAAAAAGACCAGTGCTTTTTTGGATTCACGGTGGGGGATATACGGCAGGTTCCAGTCAAGAGCTTCCTTCTTACCATGGCGAAAACTTAAGTGCTAAGGGAGATGTTGTCGTGGTTTCCATCAATCACAGGCTCAATATTCTCGGCTTTTTGGACTTATCCGCCTATGGTGATAAGTACAAGGAATCGGCCAATAACAGTATGTTGGACATTGTTGCAGCTTTGGAATGGGTAAAAACCAATATTTCCAATTTTGGCGGTGACCCTAACAACGTTACCATTTTTGGTCAGTCCGGGGGAGGAGCCAAAGTAAATACATTGATGGCTATGCCCAGAGCCAAGGGATTGTTTCATAAAGCAATTAACCAAAGTGGGTCGTTCAGGGGCAGTTTGTCCAAAAAGGAAACCACAAGAGCCATTGCAGCTGAGGTGTTGCAGCAACTTTCGTTATCCGAAGACCAAGTGGATAGTCTTCAAACCATACCGTTCGATAAATTAAGCGCAGCGGGAACTGCAGCCTTGCAAAAAGTAGCCGAGCAAATGAATGCCAAAGGCATTGTTCCTGTGGGATTGAGCCTCAATTGGGGGCCAAGTATGGATGGGAATGTTCTTCCCCACGATTTAATGTCTGACGAAGCATTCGAACTTTCCAAAGATATTCCCTTGATGTTGGGAACCACAAAAAATGAATTTACACCATTTATGAACGGACGTTTTTTCCAAGCATCCGAAGAAGAAGTGATGGCTCATATTAAGGAGACGTACAAAGACAAGGCAGATGATTATGTGGCAGCTGTAAAGAAAGCATATCCTAACGATACCAGACCGTCCGACCTGTTGGACATAGATGCCACATTTAGGCCAGGGGCCGTTTTCCAGGCCAATAAAAAGTCAGAATTAAATAGCGGGGCACCCGTTTATATGTTTATGTTCACATGGCAATCCCCTGTTTTTGATGGGAAGTATAAAGCCCTGCATTGCATGGAACTTCCTTTTGTTTTTGATAATATTGAACGTGCCCGACAAATGACAGGTGGTGGACAGGAAGCCCATGTACTTGCCAATAAAATGAGCAGTGCCTGGATCAATTTTGCTAAAACAGGAAATCCGAACCACAAAGGGTTACCACAGTGGCCTGAATATACCCCGGAGCGTACACCTACCATGTTTTTTGACAATACTTGTGAGGTAAAACCACAGCACGACAAAGAGTTTTTGGCCCTGATGGCGGAGATGTAAAAGCAATCCAAGTGTTGAGAGGATCGATCTGCTCAAATACATTAAAAATACCTGCAAGCATGGATATTGGTCCATGCTTGTTTTTTATTACTCTACAGAAGATGCTTTTCGGACTTCGGCACTTTCATTGATCTCCACCATAATCTCCGCGAATAGTTCGGCCGATTTTATTCGGTCTTCAACACTGTACATTATGGATGAAACCATTAGTTCGTCAACCTGTGTTTCGCCAATAAAGCCCTGAACCTGTTTTTTTACCGTTTCCTTGCTACCTACAAAAGAATATCGCGTCATTTGCATAATGGCAGGGTGCTGTCGTACTTCCTGTAAACCCGTGCTCATTTCGGTAGGAGGTTCAATAAACTCGCTTTGGGTTCCCGACAAAATATTGATGACCATTCTTAAGGCCGATGTATACAAACTTTCCGCTTCCTCATCGGTATCGGCTATGATTACGTTGATACCTGCAATAACATAAGGTTCTTGTAATGCTTCCGAAGGTTGAAACTGCTCCCTATAAATTTCTAGGGCATTGAAGAGTTGGGCCGTTGCAAAATGACTGGCAAAGGCATAGGGCAATCCTTTTTGGGCGGCCAATCGAGCACTGCTGGTACTTGAACCAAGAATGTAGATGGGCACATCAACCCCTTCGGCCAAGGTTACCCTAACTTTGGATGTTTTGTTGTCGGTTGAAAAATAGTTCTGAATTTTTTCAATATCGCTAGGAAAGGAATGTGTAGCCTCAATAAACCCTGGATTAATGGCACGTGCCGTTTGTTGGTCGGTGCCCGGTGCCCTGCCCAAACCTAGATCAATACGGTTCGGGAACAAATTCCCCAAGGTTCCGAATTTTTCGGCAACAACAAAAGGGGAGTGGTTGGGCAACATTACCCCACCCGAACCTACACGTAAAGTAGAGGTGTGCTGGGCCACATGGCCAATTAAAATTTCGGGGGCACTACTGGTAATGGCGGGCATGTTGTGGTGTTCTGCAAACCACATACGCTCATAACCCAAAGCCTCGGCTTTTTGGGCAAGGGCTACCGTGTTTTTATAAACTTGGTTAATAGAGCTTCCTTTAGGAAGAACGGCCAGTTCCAGAATAGAGTACGCTATTTTTTTTGAATTCATATATTTATATGTATCGATGTATTGTCGAAATAAAAATTAAAGTTTTTTGAGGGCTTTCAAGTAGTTTTCCATCACACTTTTGTTGAGTGAATAAAAATAGAACCGTCCCTCTTTTTGAGGTTCTATCAATTCGGCATCGACCAATTTTTTTATATGATGGCTTACCGATGGTTGTGATAGATGTAGTGATGCAGTGATGGTACTACATTCAAGTTTGTCATCACAGCATTGGATTGCTTGAAGAATCTTCAAACGATTGACATCGCTCAAAGCCTTTGATATTTTCTCTACTTGTTTAAGGTTCAAAACAATTACATATTGAAACATGTAAATATATCAATAAATATAATTGTGACAATGGCGGAGGGTGTAATTATGGACAAAACACCTCTTTTGGGAAGGAGACAGTAGGATATCCAAAGCATGGTGAAACAATCCGATGTACCATTGAAAAGTCCCTAATGCCTCCAATACCTTCCAAAAGAAACTTGGGAATTTAGACCAATTTCAAATTGATGGGATCCCAGGTCATTATTTTCTTGTCAAAATAACTGGTGTTACAGGCCAAGGCCGGAGCCGCTGCCCTAAAGCCAAATTCAGCATCTTCCACCACTTCTTTTCCAGACCTTATGGCATCAAAAAAATTGGTAAAATGGTCCAAATGGGCACTATAGCCTTCGGGCGCTTTGTAAATAACATCGCCTTTTGGATGTTTATTTTGTTGCGCCTTGGTCCATTTGGCATTGTAATCGGCCGTCATGCGGTCTTGCATTTCCTCTGGAAAGGTAAATACAGAGTCGTACCCACCAAAACCTGGGGCTTCGGGCATTTTGCTGTACCCCACGGTAATATCGTTTCCGTTTATGGTGATGGTACCTTCGGAACCTATCATTTGTATAATTTCCTGGCCTCCCGTACCGCTGATAAAGTTTACGCGCAGATTTAATTGAAACGCAGGGTGTTCCTCACTATCCGGGTATTGCATTACACCGGACATTACATCGGGCATGTTTCTACCATCTTTCCAATAACTAAATTGGCCTGTACTATAAATATCTTCCGGTCCTTTGGAATTCGTAATAAAATGGGTTCCGCTCAACAAATGGATATAAAGGTCGCCAGCTACACCTGTACCAAATTCCTTAAAAGCCCGCCACCAAAAGAATTTTTTGGCATCAAACTCCATTTTATCGGTTACCTCTATAAAAGTGTCCCAATCCGTGGTTTCCGCACTGGCGTCGTCAGGAATGGTATATTCCCATGCCCCGATGGAACTTTGTCGGTCCCAGGCCGCTTGCACCATGTTAAGGTCGCCGATTTCACCTGCGGCCAAAAGTTCTTTGGCCTTGGCATACCCAACACTACTTACTCTTTGACTACCTATCTGAACAACCTTACCGGATTTTTTGGCCGCTTTCATCATAGGGTAGCCCTCCTCAATTTTGTGCATCATGGGTTTTTCCAGATATACGTGTTTGCCTTTCGCAAGGGCATCCAATGTTATTTGGGCATGCCAAACATCGGTAGTACAAATTAGCACGGCGTCAATATCATCCCTGTCTAATAGATTTTTATAACTTCGGGTAACAAACAGGTCTTTTCCAAATTCTTCTTGGGCCCGGACCAACCTGCCTTTGTACAGGTCACAGATACCCGCAAGTTCAACCCCGGGAACTTGTAGCGCGGTGTTTAGGTCAAAATGCCCTTGTACCCCGTATCCGATTACTCCGATTCTTATTTTATCGTTGTTAGAAAATCCTTTTTCATATCGTAACATGCGCTCTTCTGCTTTTTTTTGTGCTGCAAAAGATGTGAATGGGGTGGCAGCAGAGGCCAAAGTAGTGGCTCCTATCTGTCGTAAAAATTTTCTTCTTTTGTTTGAATTGTTTTTCATCAATTGTTGATTTTATATATAGGTTTTAGTTTACTGAATAACTCACAAAGGCCAATTTTTTACTGTCCGGACTCCAAGAAGGCACATTGATGGTACCTTGGCCACCAAAGAAAACAGGGGTAATATCTTTTATGGCCTTCGTCTCAATGTTCATAAGCCTAAGTTTTACTTGTTTGCCGAACAAATGGTCTTGCTTTTGGTCGGAAGTGTAGGCGATATACGCAATCCATTTTCCATCGGGCGATGGATGTGGAAACCAATTGGAATTTTTATCAAAGGTCAACTGCTCTTGCTTTCTTCCATTGGCAAGCATCCGCCAAATCTGCATGTGTCCAGATTTATAGGAGTTGTAATAAATATATTTTCCATCGGGCGAATATTCAGGCCCATCGTCCAGCCCTTCGGCCATGGTCAACCTTTTTTCTTTTCCATCATTCACACTGATGGTATACACATCGTAATTACCGTTTCGTTCTGCGCAATAAGCCAATCGTTTTCCGTTGGGAGACCAACCGTGCCAGTAGGATGGCACTTTGGAAGTTACTTTTCTAGGTTTTCCACCTTCAACAGGCATCACATAGATAGCGGATTTATAAGGTTTGGGCGAGGGATCGGTCACATCGTTGTGGCTAATGGCCAGCCATTTGCTATCAGCGGAAATCCCGTGGTCGTTGTTGCTCTGGTCAATAAAATCGGTATCCAACACCTCCAAATCCTTGGTTTCCAAGTCCAAAGTGTACAGTTTTCCCTTACTGTTTACGATCAAATAATTGTTGGGATGCCAGTTTGGGGCCTCAAAATGTTCGTTTATGGCAAGTACGGTCTCAATACTGCCCGTTTCAATATCCACTGTTTGTATGTAGCTGGTGGTATCAATTTTATTTTCTGGTGGATGATCGTAAAAATGGATGGATTGTGCCACCAGTTTCCAATGGGCATCAAACTTTTCCAAAAAACGAAATTCAGTGGATAGGCTTTCTTTGCCATAAGTATCCACGGAAACCTCATCATGCGTTACCCAAGCTGTATTGCCACCAATTTTCATTTTATGGTTGCTATGAAAAGCAAAACCACCATTCCCGATCATATCGGATGGAGGATCTATGATGGACTCTATTGGAATATCAATGGTGCGCCCATCCGCGGTAGATACCATAAAGCGACTGTAAGGCCGTTTTTCCCAGTATTTCGCATGAGCTTCTTTGTCGCCCATTCGCCAAGTAAGCCCTTCATTTTCCAAAAGTTTGATGATAGCAAGTGAATCTTGCTGCTGGGAATACAGGGAGAAACTGCATAGTGCCCCCAGAAAGAACAGGAAATATTTTTGAAACAACCCTTGTGTGCTGCCAAAAGTATACTCCTGAAGTACATAAAATGACTTCATGATGTTTAGTTTAGTTTTGTGTGCTCGATAAATATACACTTTGCGCACAAAAAATTTAGAGCATTGGCCCTAAAACCTCCCAAACATTTTCAGCCACTAATTTTTGTCCCTCAACGGTGGGATGGATGCCATCCCCCTGATTGAGCTCGGGAATTCCAGCTACGTTTTCCAATAAAAAAGGAATCAATGTTATGTTTTCCGAAGATGCCAACTCTGGAAAAAGGCTCTCAAATTTTGAAGTGTAATCGGGGCCCATGTTCGGTGGAATCTTCATTCCCGCAAGAATGATCTTGGCATTGGGTAATTTGCTTTGGACGGTGTCCACCATGCTTTGAAGATTCGATTCCGTTTCCCTAAGCGGGACACCCCGCAGCCCATCATTGGCACCCAATTCTATGATAATGATGTCGATATCGTCTTGCAAAACCCATTCCAACCTATTTTTTCCGCTTGCCGTGGTTTCTCCACTGAGCCCGGCATTGATTACGGTATAGTCCAACCCCAAAGAGTCTATTTTTTGTTGGATAAGCGCGGGAAAGGCCTGACTGACCTCCAACCCATAGCCGGCGGTTAGACTATCACCAAAAAACAAGATTTTTTTATTGGAATCGGGGGTCTCGGTTACGGTTGTTTCTTGGGGTGGAGAGGTCTTCTCGGCATCCCTTTTAGCGTTCTTTTCCCCACAACCAAGGAGTAGTAGCGATAAAAAATAACAAAACATTAACGGTAATGGGAAGCTCGGGGTTTTCTTGGTCATGATCTATTTTAGTATTTTGAGAATTTTTAACCTAAAATGTGGTATGTCAAAGATATTAAAAGTTCAACACCTCTCTAAAACCTATCGAAGTGGGGAACACGACCTCAATGTACTCAACAATGTTTCATTTGAAGTGGGAAGTGGAGAAAGTTTTGCGATTGTCGGCCCATCGGGCAGTGGAAAAACCACCTTGTTGGGACTCTGTGCGGGATTGGATACCACGGATGAAGGCGAGATTTGGCTTTGCGGCCAAAATTTGTTTGAACTTGATGAAGACGGAAGGGCACGATTACGAAATCAAAATGTAGGTTTTGTTTTTCAGGACTTTCAATTGCTCCCTACATTGACCGCTTTGGAAAATGTGATTGTTCCCTTGGAACTTCGAGGTGTTAAAAAAGCCGCGGATCTGGGGAAGGAACTTTTGACCAAGGTTGGATTGCAGGATAGGGAAGGCCATTATCCGTCCCAATTATCGGGCGGGGAGCAACAGCGTGTTGCATTGGCGCGTGCCTTTGCCAACAAACCTGCCATACTTTTTGCCGATGAGCCCACAGGAAACCTAGACGATGAAACAGGTACCAAAATAGAAGATTTGCTTTTTGAACTCAACAAAGAGCAGGGCACCGCACTTGTAATCGTGACCCATGATCTGGAGCTGGCCAAAAAAACAGATAAAAGTATTCGCCTAAGATCGGGTAAAATCGAGGAAACCGTTGGTTAATATGGGGAAGCACAACACTGGATTTTCTTGGTTGCTAAAAATGGCATGGCGCGATGGCAAGGCAAGTTATGGTAAACTATTATTGTTTGTATTCTCTATAACCTTGGGCGTGGCCGCTGTGGTCAGTGTCCAGTCATTTAGTGGATTGTTAAAAGAGAACATTGCTAAACAGTCCAAAGCACTTTTGGGTGCGGATTACCTTATAGAAAGTGATAAGCCCGTCAACGATAAAGTAATGGGCATTATGGATTCTTTGGGTGGAGCGGATGCGCGCGAGATCAATTTTCTTTCCATGGCAGCCTTTCCGGGAAATAATGGTACCAAGCTCATGGAGGTTAGGGGAGTGGAAGGCGGTTTTCCATTTTATGGAGAATTGGAAACCACGCCCGTTTCAGCGGTAAACGATTTTAGAAACCGTGGGGCATTGGTGGATGCCACTACCATGCTTCAGCTCAACCTAAAGGTTGGCGACAGTATAAAGTTGGGGGCAGTTACCCTTCCCATAGCAGGGGAATTGGAAACAGTTCCCGGCAGTACCTCGGTTTTTGGGGCGATTGCACCACCTGTTTTGATTCCTTTTCAATTTATTGAATCAACAGAGCTGGTACAAACAGGTAGTCGGGTTGAGTACAAATATTATTTCACGGCCGATGAAGGCCAAGATATGGCCGTCTTGGGCGAAAAAGTGGAACCCATACTGGATGCCGAAGAAGCCGATTTGGACACCCACCTATCCGAAGCTCGACGCTTGGGACGCCGTTACGAAAATTTTGGAAAATTCCTCAATCTGGTCGGTTTTATTGCATTGCTTTTGGGGTGCGTAGGTATTGCCAGTGGCATGGGGATTTATGTCCAAATGAAGATAAAATCCATTGCCGTGCTCAAATGTTTGGGGGCTTCAAAACGGCAGAGTTACCTTATCTTCTTTGTTCAAATAGCCTGTATGGGAATCTTGGGCGGATTGCTGGGAACAGCCATTGGTTATTCGCTCCAACAATTGTTTCCCATCTTATTGGGCGATTTATTGCCCGTGGATGTTGATATTGTCCTATCGCTTCAAAGTGTATTGCTGGGACTTTCCTTGGGATTGGCGATGTCCGTGCTCTTTGCCCTTTATCCTTTAATGAAAACTTTGTATGTTTCGCCTTTGCAGGCCTTGCGTGTGGTCCAGGAAACGAAATCCCGATCAAAGCGGGCCACCACGGCAGTTGGTTTGGGCATTGTGTTGTTTGTATTCAGTTTTTCGTTTTGGTTGCTCGGCGACTTCATGCGCTCCTTGTTTTTTGTTGGAGGGCTTTTGGTCGTCTTTTTGATTTTGACGGCAGTAGCCCGATTCTTTATGGCCATGTTGAAAAAGTTTTTCCCGTATTCGTGGAGTTTTATTGCCCGCCAGAGTTTGAAGAATTTATTCAGGCCCCAAAACCAAACCTTGGTATTGGTATTGGCCATTGGCATCGGAACTTTTTTGATAAGCACCCTGTACTTTACAAAGGATATGCTGTTGGAGAAAGCAGCCATTGAGGATAGTGCCAACAGTGCCAACATGATTTTGATGGACATTCAGAACCAACAAGTAGACGGGGTTTCCAATACGATCAAGGCTTCAGGTTATCCTGTGATTGATAAAATTCCGATTGTGACCATGCGGGTGGAAACCCTTAATGGAAGACATGTGGAAGCTATCAGGAAAGATACCACATCGCAAGTGAGCAGATGGATTTTGAACCATGAGTTTAGGGTGACCTATCGGGACAGCTTAATCGATTCCGAACGTATTTTGGAAGGGGGCTGGGTAAGCAGCGTAGATGCCGATTCCGATGTTCCCATCTCTGTGAGCAGTGATTTTGCTGATAGGGCTAAAGTAACTATTGGGGATGCCGTTACATTTAATGTACAGGGCAGGATTATGAACACGGTGGTACAGAGCATAAGGGAAGTAGATTGGAGCAGGTTACAACCTAATTTCTCCATAGTTTTTCCATCGGGAGTACTCGAAAATGCCCCACAGTTTGGAGTAATGACCACCAGGACCGCCGATGATAAAGGCTCTGCCCAACTCCAGCAACAATTGGTACGCGATTTCCCCAATGTTTCCATTTTGGATTTAAAACGAATCCTAAGTCTGTTGGAAGATATTTTGGGGAAAATCGGATGGGTCATCAACTTTATGGCCTTCTTTAGCATATTTGTCGGGGTTGCAGTGCTTATGGGAGCCATTTACAGCAGCAAGCACCAACGTGTAAAACAAGGGGCCTTGCTCCGGACCTTGGGGGCCCAAAGCTCCCAAATTTTAAAAATGATCGCCATTGAGTACGCCGTCCTCGGGTTTTTGGGGGCTTTTATGGGGGTGTTGCTCGCTGTTTTAGGAAGTACCTTGTTGGCCTATATGTTGTTTGAAACCACTTTTACTCTTTCATGGGTGCCGTTCTTTGTGATACTTCCCGCCATTACCCTATTGGTTTTTGCCTTGGGTGTGGGAAATAGTATAAGTATTGTAAGGAACTCTCCGCTTTCCGTTTTAAAGAAGGAAAAGGAGTAGTGAACCCATATGGTTATCTTAACCATTATCCATATACCAACCTTGTGGGATAATGATTACAGCAACAACCATTGAGAGAGTTGGAGTTGAAAAGAAAGCTGCTAAAAATCCCAACCTTAAACAAATTGGGGAATTTTTCCTATGGGCGGAACCCTTAAATCCGTTCAAAACCTGCTTTTTGGGGCAATTTTTGTTGTTGACGGGGTCTGTACGGTTGTTTGAATGTTTTTTTTTTCAAACCATCTTGAAATTCACTTAATTAAAGTGGTGGTGTTTTTTGTTAAACTTAGTTTATCAAATCAAGACAATGGGAAAAAACAAAACAGAGGGGTATTATTTATACATCAAAAACAGACAGAGCTTCACAGTTTTGTTCCTTTTTTCTTTTTTTGGATTGCTCTATTTCAATTGCTCTCCCAAATATGCAGACCTATCACCTCCAATTGATGATTTTCAAGAGTTTACAGCAAGTGGGGATTCCTTGGTCACTGATAAGTGGTGGGAAGTTTTTAATGACGATAAATTAAACATACTGATAGATAGCGCAATGCAGTCCAATTTAAACTTGGCTGCCACTTGGCAACAATTTTTGTCGACCAGGGCCACGGTCAGGTCCCAAGCCTCCAATAAATGGCCAGCCATTGAAGCGTCGGCACAGACGGCAAGAACCCTTCCAGAACCGGATTTCGTTGGTGGTGAGAATACACAGTTGGGATTTTTGTCCAGTTACGAACTCGATTTATGGGGTCGTATCGGTACTGCCGTAAACGCAGAAAAATTTAGGTCAGAAGCCAGCTATTTCGACTACCAGACCCTTTCCTTGTCACTCTCTGCCGAAATTGCCACTACTTGGTATCAATTGCAGGCCGCTAAAAGACAATTGCAGATAACCGAAGACCAGATCAAAACCAACGAAGCCATCATTAAACTGATACGTTCTCGTTTTGTGGGTGGTCAACTACGGGCGGTAGATATTTTACGGCAAGCCCAGTTACTGGAAAGCACCAAGGAACAGAAGATAATTTTTGAAACCAATATTCAACTTTTAAAAAACCAATTGGCCGTACTTTTGGGTAAACAACCTCAAGAAGGAATTGTCTTGGATGGGGCTACAATGCCCACTGTCCCCGAATTGCCAAAAACGGGCCTGCCCTTGGAATTGGTTCGCAGAAGACCTGATTTAAAACAATCCTTTGCAACCTTGTTGGCCGCGGACAGGGATATGGCCTCAGCGGTCCAAAGTAAATATCCACGAATTACTTTGAGCGGTCGCGGACAGCTTCGTTCCAATAATTTTGATAACCTTTTTGATAATTGGGCGTATTCGTTGGCAGGTAATATTTTGGCACCACTATTTTATGGAGGACAATTAAAGGCCGAGGTTGATAGGGCCACAGCAATCAAAAAGCAACGATTATACGAGTATGGGCAGGCTACTTTGGTTGCTTTTAGAGAAGTTGAAGATGCCTTGACCCAAGATATGAAGCAAGCAGAACGATTGGACAATATTGCCAGACAACTGGAATTGGCCGAAAAAAGCAACAAGCAATTACGGGTCGAGTTTTTAAATGGCTTCAGTCCATACCTCGATGTGCTTTTGGGCCTGGACCAAGAACAACAATTGCGAAGAGATTATGTTGCTGCCCAATTGCAGCACGTGCAAATAAGGATAGCCTTGTACCGGGCATTGGCAGGAGGATTTGATACGGGAAGAAATTTGGTTGATCAAAAAAATAAAAGGGACGAATTCTATGAGCAATAAAAAATTAATGTTGATTTGTTTGGCCATTCTCTTGGGGGGAATATTGGTAACAACACTCATATTTTCCACCGAACCTGAAGCACAACAGGAAGGGGCCACCATCGAGACCGCTATTTTGGTGGATGTAGTCTCGGTGGAGAAAGGTACTTTTGCCCCGACCATTGTGGCAACAGGTATTGTGCAACCCGTGGAGGATGTAATTTTAAGTCCTTTGGTTTCGGGGCAGATCATTCGTCGGGATCCAGCATTCACTCCCGGTGGTTTTGTAAAAAAGGGAGAAGTACTGCTGCAGATAGACCCTTCGGACTATCAAAACACATTGGAGCTCCGAAAAAGCGAACTTTTGCAATCCGAAACTACCTTGGCCACCGAAATGGGACGTCAGCAGATAGCCGAACAAGACCTTCAACTTATAAACAACGATTCCCTTTTCGGGGACAACCCACTTTCCGATAACGAAACACAGTTGGTTCTGCGTAAGCCACAATTAAATGCGGTCAAGGCCACCATTGAAGCTGCACGAGCCTCCTTGAACCAAGCACAATTGAATTTGGAGCGAACCACCATCCGTGCACCTTTCGATGCCCATATTTTGAGCCAGAATGTCACTGTGGGGAGCCAAGTGGCGCAAGGGGATAATCTGGGTAGGATCGTTGGGACCGATAGTTATTGGGTAACGGCAACTGTTCCAATTTCCCGACTGCAATGGTTAAAGTTTCCCGAATCGGACTCTGAAAGAGGGTCTTTGGTCCATATTGAAAACCCATCGGCATGGACAAAAGGCGCCCACCGTGAAGGGTATTTGAACGGACAGATCGGTGCTTTGGACGCCCAGACCCGACTGGCCAGGGTTTTGGTTCGGGTAGAAGACCCTTTGGCAACATCAAAAGAATTGAAAGGCGCCCCCAAGTTGATGATCGGGGCTTTTGTGGAAGTGAACATCGAGGCGGAACCCATTCCCGATGTCGTGCGCATCGATAGGGATCTGATCAGAAGCGATCAAACCGCATGGGTAATGAAAGATGGGCTTTTGGAAATACGGGAATTGGACATCATCCTTACCGATAATGAACACGCTTATATAAGGTCAGGCCTGGAACAGGGAGAAAAAGTGGTGGTCACAAACTTGAGCACGGTCACCAACGGGATAGAATTACGTACAGGAGGCAAGGAGACTTCGCAAGGGGAAAACGACTAAAAGTTGCTATGATGGAAGAAAAAGATCCGGACAGAAAAGTGAGAAAAGAAGGGGCCATAGGCTTTATGGCAAGAAATTCCATTGCCGCCAATTTATTGATGCTGATATTGTTGGGCGGGGGGATATTTACCATGTATACCATCCAAAAGGAAGTTTTTCCCGAATTCCAGCTCGACTTTGTGGATGTATCGGTAGCCTACCCGGGAGCCTCCCCTGCCGAAGTGGAACAAGGCGTGCTGCAGCCTGTTGAGGAAGCCGTGCGCGGTGTCCAGGGCATCAAGGAAATCGTTTCCCAGGCCAATGAGGGTTCTGGGGAAATCAGCATTGAACTGGTTGCCGGTTTTGAGCGTATGAAAGCCTTTCAGGATATTGATCAGGCCATCAACCGTATCCGAACATTTCCCGCCGATATCGAACGCCCCGAAGTAAGTTTAAGGTCACGACAGCGGGATGTGTTGCAAATCGGTCTATACGGGGAGACCGACATTTGGACCCTGCGGATACTCGCGGAGCGATTACGGACCATTTTGTTGAGCGATCCCGAAATTACGCAGGTAGAACTCAACAATGTCCCCGATTACGAGACCCGGATCGAAATTACAAGGAACAACCTTCAAAAATACAACCTTACCCTCGGGCAGGTAGCCGACATTATCCAGCAAAGTAGTAACGATGTGCCCGCAGGTGCGGTGCAGACCCAGAGCGGGGAAATTTTGTTGCGGATGAAAGAGCGTAAACAATGGGCCGAGGAATATGGAAACATCACCGTTGTAACGGCACCCTCCGGAGCCAAGGTAAGTCTCAGCGACATTGCTACCATTACCGATGGTTTTGAAGAAACCGGGTTTCACGGCCAATTCAATCAACAAAATTATGTGGGACTTCAGATTTTTAGGGCCGGTGACCAATCCCCTTTGGAAATTGAGGATGCCGTACTCAGTATCTTGGAGGACTTTAAGTTGCCTCCAGGAGTTAATCACCGTGTTGATAGCAATAGGGCATCCGATTATAGAGAGCGATTGTCCCTATTGACCGAGAACGGTATATTGGCCATTATTATCGTATTGTTGATCCTTACCTTGTTCTTGGAATACCGACTGGCCTTCTGGGTGATGATGGGCATGACCGTATCCTTTATCGGAGGGATTATTTTCCTGCCCCTGATCGGAATAAGCGTCAATATGATTTCCATGTTCGGGTTCTTGGTCGTACTGGGCATCGTGGTGGACGATGCCATTGTGGTAGGGGAAAATGTCTACGAATACCGTAAAAAGGGATTGAGCCCCTTAAAAGCGGCAATTGCAGGGACCAAAGATGTATCCAAACCTGTTATTTTCAGTATTACCACCACCATTATTGCCTTTGTACCCTTACTGTTTATGCCGGGCGAAACAGGTAAATTCTGGCAACCATTGCCTGCGGTCGTCATCGTGATATTGGCCGTATCCTTGTTGGAAGCATTGTTCATCCTGCCATCACACTTGGCTCATTTGAAGAAAGATCCAAGTAAGAACAAATGGGTGCATAAATTGGAGGGGTGGCAAAGTTCTTTCGCCAATACATTCAATGAATTTGTGGACAGGCGCTACCGTCCATTGCTGGATAAGTGCCTGAAACACCGCTACATTACATTGTGCAGTGCCTTGGCCCTTTTGTTGATCGTGGGCGGGTACGGGTATAGTGGCCATATGGGCATGATCATGATGCCCGAGGTAGCAGCGGATGAAATTGAGGCGGGGGTGCGTTTGCCCGTAGGTACCACACCGGACCAAGCGGCAAAGGTCGCACACGATATTTCCGATGCAACCCAAAGAATGTTTGAAGAACATAACCTATATGAAGTTGCCGAAGGCATCAAGACCAATGTAAGGGGACAGAACTTTATCGATGTGGAAATCGTGATGTTGCCACCCGATCAAAGGGATATTACTGCAGGGGAAGTCATTGAACTCTGGCGTGATAATATTGGGGATATTGAGGGCGTTGATCAAATTACTTTTGAGGCAGAGCGTGGACCTGGAGGGGCACGACAGGCCATAAGCATTGATTTGAGCCATCCCGATATTGAGGTGCTGGAAAAAGCCAGTGAGGCATTTGTGGAGCGTATGGAAGCTTTTTCCAATACCCGCGATGTTACTGACAACTACAACAATGGGAAGATGCAATATGATTTCAATCTGTTGCCACAGGGCAGAACCCTTGGGTTAACCTCCAATGATGTAGGGAGACAGGTAAGAAATGGCTTCTTTGGAGCCCTGGCGATGCGCCAGCTCAGAGGTATGGATGAGGTGGAAGTACGGGTAAAACTGCCCATGGAGGAACGAAAGGATATCAGAAACCTGGAAAACTTTCTCATTAGAACGCAGGATGGGGTAGAAGTACCCTTGATGGATGTTGTTGAGGTGAAACAGCGCGAAGCGTTTACCAGTATAAACCGAAGGGACGGCCGTAGAGTGGTCAACGTCGGAATGGACGTGGAACCCGCAAATACCGTAAATAGGGTCATCGCCAAAGTACAGGAAGAGACCTTGCCCCAGCTTAGGGCGGATTTTCCCGGAATAACATGGACCTTCGAAGGAAGTCAGGCTGATATGCGGGAAAGCACAAGTACGCTGCGTTCCGGTTTTGCCATTGCCATGTTGCTGATCTATGCCCTATTGGCCATTGCCTTTGGCAGCTATGTGCAACCCTTGATCGTGATGACGGCCATTCCCTTTGGAATTGTTGGAGCCGTTATCGGCCATATTTTGTTGGGCTACGATCTTTCCTTGGTGAGTCTTATGGGAGTTATAGCATTGTCCGGCGTGGTGGTCAATGATTCTTTAATCATGATTGACTATGCCAACAAACGCCGAAAAGAAGGACACCCTATCTACAAATCCATTCACGAAGCAGGGTTACGAAGATTCCGTCCCATTATTTTAACGACCATGACTACCTTTGGTGGGCTGGCCCCCATTATTTTGGAAACATCCAGTCAAGCCTTTTATTTGATTCCGATGGCCATTTCCTTGGGATTTGGTATTGTGTTCGCCACGGCGATCATCTTGGTGATCGTACCCTGTCTATATTTGGTTTTGGAAGATATAAGGCTGTCCATTCAAAAAGGAAGGACCGTCAAGGAGGTGGATGTTTCTGAAGGCACCGTTTCCTAATACCGGTTTCGGGCCGTATTCCCTTCACATCCGATTTTGATCAAATTTGAGGACGGTGACTAAAAGGTTACGTATTTTAGGGGTATGGCAACAAAGCAGTTTCACATTACAAAGTCCACAGGGGAAAAAGTGGATTTTTCCATGGAAAAGCTCAAGAATTCCCTTCAATTCAGTGGAGCTTCGGAAGCATTGGTAGAGGACATTGTACAGCGTGTGCAAGATGAACTTTACCAAGGTATCAGCACCCGCGAAATTTATAACCGGGCCTTTGCTCTTTTAAAGAAAAAGGAGTCGGTCTACGCATCAAAGTACAAACTGAAAAAAGCCATTTACGAACTCGGCCCAACTGGCTTCCCTTTTGAGAAATTTATCAGCGGTATTTTGCATTACTCCGGTTATCAAACCAAAGTAGGAGAAGTGTTGCAAGGCAGTTGTGTGTCCCATGAAATTGATGTTTTGGCCCTAAAAAACGAAACCTTGAACATTATCGAGTGCAAGTTTCACAGTGAGGATGGACTGAAATGCAATGTAAAGATTCCCTTGTATATCCATTCCAGGTACCAAGATGTCAAGTTGCCTTTGGAGTCCCAAAACAACAAGGACTTTAAGGAAACCAAAGGTTGGTTGGCCACCAACACCCGTTTTACGCAAGATGCCCTCGAATATGGGAAATGTGTCGGGCTCTATCTTTTAAGCTGGGATTATCCGCATGGAAACGGCCTAAAGGAGAGAATAGACAGATTGCGATTATACCCCATCACGGTTTCAACATTGTTGTCCAATAGGGAAAAGCAATTTTTGTTGCAACGCGATATGGTACTGTGCAGGCAATTGATAAAGAACAGCTTTTTGCTCGACCATTTGGGGGTTTCCAATGGCAGAAAACAACGGATCCTGAAAGAAATGAAATCACTTTGTAATTCGTAAACGGATGAAAAAACTTCTAATTTATTTTTTAGGTGCTTCGGAAACGGTGACAGGTTCAAAATTTTACCTGCACTCCGAAGAAATCAAAATTTTGGTGGACTGTGGTCTGTTCCAAGGTGTAAAAGAATTGCGAAAACAAAATTGGGAGTCGCTGCCTGTGGATGCTTCGCAAATGGATTATGTGCTGCTTACCCATGGACATTTGGACCATTGCGGATATTTGCCCCTTTTGGTCCGACAAGGATTCAGGGGAAAGATCTTGGGAACTGCCCCCACCTTGGAAATTGCCCGCATCATATTGGAGGACAGTGCCAAAATACAGGAAGAAGAAGCGGAGAGGGCCAATAAAGAAAAATACAGTAAGCATGATCCTGCCCTGCCATTGTACACAAAACAGGATGTTGCTTTTACCTTGAAGTTTTTTGAACAAGTCGAGGAGGGAGAAGAGATTTCCCTTTCGGACCATTGTTCGGTGACATTCTTGTACAATGGGCACATTATTGGTTCTACCTATTTAGATATGGATCTCTATGGTAAACGATTTGTATTTTCAGGTGATGTCGGCCGGCAAAACGATGAATTGCTCAACCCGCCAAAACAACCGGAGTGGGCCGACTATTTGTTTGTGGAAAGCACCTATGGAGATCGGGATCATCCTGAAGAAAATGTAGGGCAGATCTTAATGGAACTCGTAAAAGAGACTTTACATAAGAAGGGTATCTTGATCATTCCTTCCTTTGCGGTGGAACGTTTACAATCCCTAATGTACCAATTGTGGAAGCTTTACAAGAAGAACAAGATACCCAATATTCCCATTTTTGTGGATAGCCCCATGGGAAACAATGTATTGGAAGTATTCAAAGCTTTTCCCAGCTGGCATAAACTGACACCGGAGGAATACAGAAATATGTACAACCATATAAATATAGTAAGCTCCTACGCCGAAACTTGGGAGACTATTGATGACCCCAGATCAAAAATTGTGATTGCAGGTAGCGGAATGGTTACGGGAGGTCGGGTTCTCACGTACATAAAGCAATTGGCGGACTTGGATTCCACTTCCATTTTACTTGTTGGGTTTCAAGCTGAGGAAACAAGGGGAAGAAAGTTGCTCGAAGGAGCAACGGAGCTTAAAATTTACGGAAAATATGTCCCCATTAAAGCCAAAGTCCATCATTTGGAAAGTTTATCTGCTCATGCGGACCAATCGGAACTGTTGAGATGGATGGGATCTATAAAAAATGTTCCTGAAAAAGTGTTTTTGGTACATGGGGAAAAATCCGCCATGGAGGCATACAAGGAAAAAATACAACAAAAATTAGGGTGGCATTGTCATATTCCCAAAATGCACGAGGTGGTTGAGGTAATCTTGTGATGCATCATAATTTCACTCCGTAACTTAAATCACCTGCATCGCCAAGTCCGGGCAGGATATAACCTTTGCTGGTAAGGCCTTCATCAACGGCAGCGATCCAAAGTTGTGTGTCTTTCGGAAAAACCTTTTCAACCTTTGCCACACCAGATTTGGAACCGATTACCGATATAATGTGAATTTGCTTGGGGGTTCCATGGCTTTTAAGGGCATCGAGCACATTTTCCAAAGTCTTTCCTGTGGCCAGCATGGGGTCGGTCAACACCAAAATTTTACCATCCAATGATGGCGCGGCCAAATATTTCACGATTACTTCAAAATCATCATCGTTGTTTGGATGATGGCGATATGCCGAAATAAAGGCATTTTCAGCGCCATCAAAATAGCTTAAAATCCCTTGGTGCAATGGGAGGCCGGCCCGCAGTACCGAACAGAGCACTAAGTTGTCCGAACATAAAAACGAATTTTTAATGCCCAACGGGGTTTTCACTTCGTTTTCTCCATAATCCAGGGTTTTGCTGAGTTCATAGGCTAGAATCTCACCGATACGTTCAATATTGCGTCGAAAACGCATGGCATCTTTCTGGATTTTTACATCCCTGATTTCTGAAATAAAAGTATTCAGGATGGAATTGGTCTGGTCAAACTGATGGATGATCATTATTTGGAAATTGCGTCTTCTTAAAGGTAAATGTTGTTGGGAAGATATAAAAATGAAAAACGTTGGCTAAAAGTGTCAGTTTGGATACTGATAAAGGTCATTGTAAAAAAAGAAGATTTTTAGCGAAATTTGAAAGAGTGATGTGAGGTATTACGAATTCAGATTTCTGTATCGCCTATGGATTTTATTGATTATTACAAAGTATTGGGGGTAGATAAAAAAGCACCTACCGACGAAATTAAAAAAGCATACCGTAAGCTCGCAAGAAAATACCATCCCGATCTAAATCCCAACGACGAGGAGGCGGAGAAAAACTTTAAGCGCGTTAATGAGGCCAACGAAGTACTTTCGGATCCCGAGAAAAGGAAAAAATACGACGAGTACGGAAAAGATTGGCAGCATGCAGAGGAGTTTGAGAAAGCGAAACGGTCAAGAGCTCAACAAAGTCGAGGTGGGGATTATTCAGGCTATACCTACAGCCGCTCTGGAGGGTCTGCTCAAGATTTTTCAGACTTTTTTGAATCGATGTTCGGTGGGGGAGCATCTGGATTTGGCTCAGGAAGGCAAAGGGTTCGTTTTAGGGGGCAGGATTACAATGCCCAGCTCCAATTGTCCTTGATGGATGTGTACACTACCCAAAAACAGACAATCACCGTAAATGGGAAAAATATCCGCTTGACCATTCCCGCTGGTATTGAAGATGGACAGACCATCAAAATTAAAGGATACGGTGGACCGGGAATTGAAGGCGGCCCAGCTGGTGATCTGTACATTACGTTTTCCATTACAAACAATACTACGTTTAAACGCGATGGGGCAAATTTGTACAAAACAGTACAGATACCTTTGGTAAAAGCTGTGCTTGGGGGAGAAATACAGGTGGAGACCCTGACCGGGAAAGTAAAGTTAAAAGTGGCCTCTGGCACGGATAACGGCACCAAAGTGAAACTTAAAGGGAAAGGCTTTCCAAAATACAAGAAGGAAGGCCAATTTGGGGATTTGTACCTCACCTATGCGGTAAAAATACCCAAGAACTTGACACAAGAACAGCAATCGCTTTTTGAATCTTTGGAGAAAACCAACCTAGAATAAAAAGACATGAAACAAGAGAATTACATATCCATTAAAACTTTTTGCGAATGCCATGGGGTTGGGGAATCTTTTGTTTACTCCATGTACGAGTATGAGATTTTACAACTAGCATACGAAGAAGATGAGGGAAAGCTTCATGTTGAGGATTTACCGCTCCTGGAAAAAATGGTGCGCCTGCACAAAGAGTTGGATATAAATCCCGAAGGAATCCAGGCTATCCATCATCTTTTAGGGCAAGTGGAAAGTTTACAGGAAGAAGTGGCCTCGCTTAAAAAGAAGCTGGACACATTCAAGTAAACATCCCATCAATTTTAGATATGACCAAGATCATAGGAGCTGTTGCCTCCCCACCTTACCTTTAAAGGAAAATGCAACAAATGGAGATGGTTCATGCCCTTTTTTAAAAAAGAGAACCATTTTGTCTTAACAATCAAAGTCATGAAAAAAATATTGGTACCTGTCGATTTTTCGAAATATTCGGAATACGCCCTCGAAGTTGCCTCAAAAATTGCAAAACAGCATGGAGCTGGCATTGTGTTGCTCCATATGATCGGTGTGTCAGATTCTGTTTTGGCCAATTCGGAAATCGCAGAGGAAGCCGAGGCCAAATATTATCTAAATCAGGCCAAAGAAAAAATCAAACAGTATACGGAAAAAGAGTATATGAAAGAGATTCCTTTAGAAGCAATTATACAAAATTATAAAGATTTTAAGGAAGTAAACACAGTGGCCCAAGAACAACATTGTGACCTAGTGGTGATGGGCTCACACGGAACAAGTGGTTTTAGTGATCTGTTCGTTGGCTCCAATACCGAAAAGGTGGTGCGCTCTTCGGAATTGCCCGTTTTAGTGATCAAAAAACAACAAAGGGATTTCACCATCAACAAAATGGTGTTGGCCTGTGACCTTAAGAAAGAAAACATACCGATTTATAAAAAGGCGGAAACTTTTGCAGCATTGTTCTCCGCTTCATTGGAAATTGTTTATGTGAACGCCTCAGGCGGAAATTTTATGGGCCGTGATAATGTGGAGAAGAGAATTGAGCTATTTAAAAAAGAATTGAACAAGGAAATTAACGTAAACCTTTATGACCATTATAGTGTGGAGCGCGGAATTCTTGATTATTGTTTTAAGAAAGGTGCTGACTTATTGGTGATTCCAACACATGGCCGCAAAGGGCTGTCCCATTTTGTAGTTGGAAGTTTGGCAGAAAATGTATCCAACCACGCAGAACTACCGGTAATGACCATTAAACTATGATCAATTGTTGAAAAGCAATTGCAAACGCCCCAATACAATGAGCTCCGACTTATTGCTGCCCGAAAAAGAAGCGATAATGGCCCTTGATGTGGACATGGCCAGATTTTTGATCTGGGGGGTAAACAGCACCTTATTGTCGGTATAGAAAGCTTCGAATTCCTCATAAATTTCTTCGCCGTCCTTTTCATATTCCAATAGCCAATCAAAAACGGATACAATTTGAAAAGCGGCATCCGAACCATATTCATCTTCAATATCATCGACCTCTAGCCAATAATCCCGAACCACTTCGTTGAGCTTTTTCATTTCCTGTACATGAATGCTGTGATCTGCCATGGCCATGGCATAGAACAATTTTCCCAAACTTTGATAAAGTTCGTTTCCGAGCTTTTTCTTAGATTCCAACATTTTCTTAAATTTAGTTGTAAAAGTTTAAATATAGTCATGTAAAAGCTTTCCCCCCATGACCAAAATCAGTAAATTCATTTTTCGTTTTGGAAGTATTTGAAAAAAGTAACGTGCTAAGGATGTTATCGGAGGTAATCTCGGAAGGCATCCTTGTTGTTGATGAACAACAAATGATTACTGCCAGCAACACTACCACCGATAAAATGTTCGGTTATCCCGAGGGTGAACTTGTCGGTAAACCAATGCAATTATTGCTTCCCGATAAAGTAAGGAATCACCATACGGGATTGGCCAATAACTTTATGAGTGAGGGCAAGGCCAGGCAGATGGGAAAGGGCAAGGATTTGGTGGGCAAGCGCAAGGATGGCAGTGAATTTCCTTTGGAGATAAGCCTAAACCCGTTCCAATTGCGCCAACGCAAATATGTGTTGGCCCTGATTATGGATATTACCGAGCAAAAGAAGGCCAAAGAGGCAATGGACCACTGGTTCCGAATTTTTGATGAATCCCTTAACGAAATTTATGTTTTTGATGCTGAATCGTTTGTTTTTATAAACGTAAACCGGGGCGCTCAACACAATTTGGGGTATAGTATGGAAGAGCTGGGCCAAATGTCGGTAATGGACATTAAACCAGCACTTACAAAAGATGTATTTCGTAGGCTGGTGTCCCCCTTGCTATTAAAAAGAAAAGAAAAAGTAATTTTTGAAACGATCCATAAACGAAAGGACGGCTCCACGTATCCGGTAGAGGTGCACCTGCAATTATCATTGTTGGGCAAGCAAGAGGTATGCGTGGCCATTGTGCTTGACATTACGGAAAGAAAAAACTATACCCAACAACTGGAAAACAAGGTAGAAGAGCGAACACAACAGTTAAAACAGGCACTCCAAGCAGAGAAAAAACTGAATGAGCTGAAAACGAAGTTTCTTTCCTTGGTCTCGCATGAGTTTAAAACTCCGCTCAGCAGTATTCTTACTTCTACCTCGCTCTTGTCCAAATATATTGAATCCGAACAGCAGGACAAAAGGGACAAGCACATCGGTACCATCAAATCCAAGGTAAAGTATTTGGACAATATCCTTACGGACTTTTTGTCCATAGAACGTTTGGACCTTGGAAAGGTCAACTATTCCATGTCCCCTTTCCCTTTGAGTAAATTGATCAATGAAGTGGTCTACGATTCCAATATGCTCCTAAAGGAAGGGCAGCGAATTCAATATCCCGAGAACATTGATGGGATTGAAGTGGAATTTGACGAAAAAATCTTGGGATTGGCCCTTTCCAACCTTGTGCACAATGCCATAAAATATTCACCGGAAGATTCGACCATTGAGCTTGTGGTAACCAAAGAAAATGGACACCTTTACATTGATATTATTGATCAAGGTTTGGGAATACCTTTGGAGGACCAACCCTTTATCTTTGATAGATACTATAGGGCCAGCAATGTGCTCACCGTACAAGGGACCGGCATTGGCCTCAATATAGTAAGGCAGCACCTGCATAACCTTAACGCCAATGTGACTTTTAAAAGCGAATTGGGCAAAGGTTCAACGTTTACACTGTACATACCCATAAATAACAAGGAAAATGAAAAAAATATTACTGGTTGAGGATGACACCTCGCTACGGGAAAATGTAGCTGAACTGTTGGAATTGTCCGGTTTTAATGTGTGTTCGGCATCAAATGGAAAAATAGCAGTGGACAAGGCTGTTAAAGAACAGCCGGATCTGGTCTTATGTGATATTATGATGCCAGAGATGGACGGTTATGAAGTTTTGGAGCAACTTTCATCAATTGAGACCACCCGTTACATTCCCTTCATCTTTGTTTCCGCTAAAACCGAGAAGCAGGATGTTAGAAGGGGCATGAACCTTGGCGCTGATGATTACTTGACCAAACCTTTTGAAGAGGAGGAACTTTTGTCGGCCATTCAATGCCGGTTGGAAAAGGCCAAAGAAATGGGGGCCGCCCTGGCGGAATACCCCAAAACAACATCACAAGAACAGGAAATTAGATCATTGAACGAACTGAAGAACTTTTTTGATGACCATGGTCAAATTTTTTCCTTTAAAAAAGATGAAACCATTTATGCGAAAGGGGATCACTCCAACATGGTGTACCTGATCTTAAAAGGGGTCGTAAAAAGTTGTGGATTGGACGAAGAAGGAAAAGAACTGATTACATCGGTGTACTCCGAAGACGATTTTTTGGGATTCACCTCTTTAACGGACCACTTGCCATATCAGGAATACGCATTGGCAATGGAAGAAGTGGAATTGGCCGGAATATCCAAAGAAAAAGTGAAGGGCATTTTGGAAGACAACAAAAGTGTTTCCCTAGAGCTTATGGATGTTATAACAGGTGACTTGGCAAACATTAAAAACCAGTTGTTGCAAATGGCCTATAGTTCCGTAAGAAAAAAAACGGCCCAAACACTTTTAATGTTTAGCAGGGCCATTAACAAGGACAAACAGGAACCTTTAAAAATATCCCGAAGCGACTTGGCCGGAGTTGCGGGTATTGCAACGGAAAGTCTCATCAGAACTTTATCGGATTTTAAACACGAAGGCCTTATCACCATAGAAAACAGAAATATTATGGTGTTGGATAAAGAAGCATTGCAGAACGTGAATTAAAAAATATGCGTCATAAATGGCTTAAGTGATATTTATCATTCCTTTTTTTTCTACGAATGATAAACTTGTGCCCATAATTTATGACACATGAAAAATGTTCTTGTTCCGACAGATTTTTCCGAGAACTCCATTCAGGCATTAAAGTATGCCCAAGTACTGTTCAGTTCCATGGAGTGCAATTTTTATTTGCTTTATGTCGGTACGCTGTTGGATACAAAAATAGATGCAGAGTCCTTTCAAGAATCAGGTGGGGCACCCACAGAAAACACAAAGAAAAAATTATTGGACCTGGTTAAGGAATGTAGAAAGCATAGCACTGAGGCAAACCACTTTTTTTTTGCATTGCATGAGTACGGTTTTTTTACTTCTACCATAAAAAAATATATAGCGGAACAGAACATTGACCTGATTGTAATGGGAACCAGGGGAGCTTCGGGAATTAAAGAGAAAATACTGGGAAGCAATGCTGGTGATGTTATTACCAAAGTACAATGCAACACCCTTGTTGTTCCTGCCCAAGTTAAACTGTCCAAACCCAGGGAAATAGCTTTTCCCACAGATTTCAATATTTTTTATTCCCTACGTATTTTACACCCAATGGAAGAAATGGTGGAATTGGGAAAATCCAAGCTTCGGGTCATGAATGCGTTAAAGGAAGGGGACAGTCTAAACAAAGAGCAAGAGAAGAACAAAGAGCACCTTTTGGATTTTATGGAGGATACATTGCCTGGAGCCTACAGTATGCATACCATTACAAACCAAAAGGTTAAACCCGCCATACAATGTTTTATGGAGAGCCGCGAGATCGACATGATCGTGATGGTGGCCAAAAACCTAAACTTTATCCAACAAATCCTCTTTGATTCCATTGTGGAACAAATAAGTTTCCATACAAAAGTTCCATTCTTTGTGATTCACGAATAAACACTGTTTTTAACTGTTCATGAATTCCTTGGGAAGTTAAGAACCTATTTTTATGGCTTTATAATAGTTTGGGTATGTGATGTAGATCATAGTATTTGATCAACACCATAATTAGCTTTGTTAACAGCAGAAAGTTATTTAAATAATGGAATTATGATCAAAGTAGTATTGCCCACCGATTTCTCCGAAAACGCATTCCATGCCATTTCCCACGCGGTGAAATTGTTGGAGAATTCCACCTGTATATTTTATTTGGTACATGCATATACCCCGGCCATTTACAGGGTCGATTATACACTGGGAAGTCCTGGACGATTGGGTTTGCCTGATGATGAAAGATATCGGGCTGAGGAAGCCTTGGAAAACACCAAAAAGAAAATCCAGGCCCAGTTCAATGTATCAAAACACACCTTTGTTGCCCATGCGGCCTTTAATTCGTTGACAGACGAGATTGCATCAATTTCCCAAAAAGAAAAGATAGATTTTATTGTAATGGGAACACAAGGAGCAACCGGTGCCAAGGAGATTCTTTTTGGATCGAACACGGTACATGTGATTCAAAAATCGGACATTCCAATTTTGGCCGTTCCTTCTGGTTTTGAATATGAGCCCCCAAGGAATATTTTGTTCCCCACCGACTATGAAGTGGATTATAAAAAAGTCAATCTGGATTTCCTGCTCAAATTTTCAAGACTATGGCACTCCAAACTGCACATAATGCACGTAACCGCTCCAGAAGGTCTTAGTATTGATCAGACAGACCACAAAACCTATCTGCAAGGTAAGTTACTGGAACATAACCATAAGTTTTACGATTTACCGGACCAAGAATTGATAGAGGCCATTAATGGGTTTCAACAAGAAACCCCGGTGGAAATGCTCGCTATGGTAAAAAACAAACATACGTTCTTGGAACGCCTGTTTGTAGAACCGATAATCAAAAATATAGGTTTCCACAGCAAGGTTCCTTTTTTAGTACTTCCCATCACCCCATAAACAAAAAGCCATGTTACAGATTTTAGTGTCCACAGATTTTTCCAACAACTCCTATAATGCATTGTATTATGCAGCACAGTTGTTCAAGGGCAAGGAATGCATATTTCATATTGTAAATGTGTGCAGTAGCGAGAATGATCCGGATATGGAAAAAGCGAAACTGGATTCAAGCCAAGGGTTGGACGCTTTGGTACACCGTTTGGTCCGAGATGTTGGAGAGAACAAAGAACACAGCTTTAAAAAAGTTTCCCTTTGCTCCGATATGACCAAGGGAGTTGCTGAATATGCCAAATCGAACAAGGTGGACCTTACCGTTATCGGAAATAAGGAACAAGAAGAGATAAAACATATATTGTTCGGGAACAATGCCATGCAACTGGTAAGGGAAATAACCGGTTGTCCCGTGTTGATTGTTCCCTTGGAGATTGATTTTAAAAATGTCGATAAAATCGCATTTACATCCAATTACGCGAGACCAATTGCGGAAAAGAACATTAAAACTCTCCAATTTTTTAGTGGTTTAACAAATAGTGCAATTGTCCCTATGGTGATTGAGGAAAATAAAGATGATCGCACGGCCAGGAAAAATAAGGTCGATTTTCTCAGGGCCATTTCCGAGAACAGTTCAAAAGAGGTTGCTTTACCAGTATTTGATGGCAAGGTGAACACCATTTTGGAATTTGTGGATCTCTGGAGTATAGATATGCTCTGCATGGTGTATTATCCGCATCATTTTTTCTTGGAGTTTATTGGAAAGGGCATTATAAAAGAGCTCAATACAAAATTGAAGGTACCCTTTTTGATTCTGCCGAACAGTTGACCAAAATCATGGTACAACATTTTGAAGTACTGTAATTTTCGCTAAAACAAAAACCACCATGAACAAGAGAATTTTGTTGCCTACGGACTATTCCAAAAATGCATTGAATGCCATTAGGTACGCATTGGAACTATACAGTAATGTGCGATGCGATTTTTATATACTCAATGCCTTTCATATTTCAGGATATACTTTGGACAGTATGAGGGTTCCCGAAATAGGGGAACCTTATTATGAAGCGGCAAAAAAAGAGTCCGAAGAAGGCATGGAACGATTGATGCAAATCATAAAGCTCCATTCTCAAAATAATAAGCACCAATTCCATACCATTACAACCTTCAACAGCTTAAGCGAGGCCATTAAAATTGTAATCGACAAAAAGGACATCGACATTATTGTAATGGGCACCAAAGGGATTACCGAATCCAAAGCCCGCATATTTGGTACCAATACCGTAAATGTGATGGAGCAGGTACGGGAATGCCCCGTTATTGCAGTACCCAACGATTATATGTTTCAAATACCAAGGGAGATTGTTTTTCCCACGGATTATAAAACCCCTTTTAAGAGAAAGGAAATAGGGGATTTAACAGAGCTAGCCAAATTGCACGATGCGAAGATTAACGTGGTGCACATAGATAAGGACAAGGATGGAAAACTCAGCCGAAAAGAAGAGATGAACAAGGAACTGCTGCAAGAAATTTTACAGGGTACAGATTATGAAATGCATTTTTTGCCCGCAGATAAGATCAGTGATGGCATCAACAAGTTTATAGAGGAGAATAATTGCGACATGGTGGCCTTTTTGAACAAAAAACATTTGTTCTTCGGGAGTATCCTTTCAAATCCCCTGGTAAAAAAGATAGGGTTTGATCCCCAAGTGCCCATTTTGGAACTGAACGATAACTAAAAAAGTTGAGATTGTGAAACAAATAGGAATATGGTTGGACAAACTAGAAGCCAACGGAGTAATATTGGACAATGGAAAGGAAAGTCTTTTTAACATTCCTTCGGAGCTGGAATTTTTTAACCCCAAGGGAGGATCACGGTCCAAAACCAGATGGGGTCCGCAAGATGTTATCCAGGATAGCAAATATCTTGAGAGGGAAAAACATCAGTTAAAAAATTATTTTGAAGAGATAGCCGAGCAGATTTCCGATGCGGACCAAATAGCCATTTTTGGACCGGCCGAAGCCCCGGAAAAATTTGTAGAGTCCCTAAAAGACAACCATCCAAAATTGGCCTCGAAGATAAAGACCACCAAAACGGTGGATAGCATGACCAAGAACCAGTTCAAAGCATTGGTAAAACAATCTTTTGGAATGGATGACCGGTATCCGGATGGCACTTAACTAGATCATCAATATGATTTAGATCATTTCACAATAACCGACCAAACCTTACATTCAATAGCAATTTAATAAAGGGCCATAATAATGTTAAGGGAGAGACAAATAGAGCTGATGCACGGAGAATTGCAAAATTGGAAATCCTATTTGCAGTTTATCGAAGGTGAAATGGTCTTTATCCAAGGGCTGTTGGACTCCTATGTATTTGAGCCATGTACTCCCAAACTCTTCGAGCGTCTGGAAACATTCAGAGAACATTTCAAGATTTCCAAGAGGAAAAGAAGATCACTGTCCGAAACCATTAAGAAACATGAAAATGGACTTGGTGGCATTTTTGAATGTGTAGACGATGAATGTGATGACCACTACTACCAAAAGCACCAGGAACTCAATAAGAAAATAACGGATTACATCAAAGCCTACATCAATCTTAAAAAGGAGGTTTATGATTATGCAGGGTCTGTGCTCAAAAAAAAGAAACCATCATACTGACTTGACCATGTTTTTGTAGCGTAAAATACAGTGCTTGTCGGATTGTCAAATATTCATTAATCAGTAAATTAAATAGTTATGTCACTTGTAAAATTGAACGGAAAGCGATTTCCATGGAACGAAAGATTGATTGATTTCTTCAATCGAGATGCATTTGTGGATGATGATTTTTTCAATTTGGAAAAAACCCATCCATCAATGAATGTTAAGGAACACAAAGATGGTTTTGAAATTGAATTTGCCGCACCTGGATTTGAAAAAAAAGATTTCAAGATCACTATAAAAGATGATGTATTGGAAGTTTCTGCACAAAAAGAAAAGGAAGAGACCGAGGAGGAAGAAAACTTCACCCGAAGGGAATTCAACTACAATGCATTTACGAGGACCTTGCAATTGCCCGCTTCGGTTGATCGATCAAAAGAAGTAAAGGCAGTTTACAAAAATGGTATTCTTGGGCTTAAAGTCCTTAAAATGGAAGAAGCCAAGAAAGAACAGAAAAAAATAATAGAGGTAGTATAACCTGAGTTCGCGGTAGATGAACTTTCATCTGCCGCCCAAAAGCATTAAAATGATGGAAACAAAATTAAACAAAAGAAAATTTAGGGAATGGTTTAGTGCGGACGAGCTGCACGAAGAATCAAAAAGGTGGTCCTCTGAATTAAAATTTGCCCGTGATGAACAAAAATTTCTGAATCAAATGGTGAAGGACTATACATTGGACATTATAGATTCCGATATGTTCAAAAGCGTACAACCTGTAGTTGAATCCTTGGACAAATTGGAGAAAGACTTGGTGGATCTCTTCAAAAAAGTGCAATTGCACGAGAATCAACTTCAGATTATGGTAGATGAGGTAAACCAAGAAAAAATGGAGGAGGCCTACTTGGACACGCATAATGATCTGGGCAAGGAGATAGAAGATTACTTTGTAAAATATAGAGACTCCAAAACCAAAATATTCAATATCGTATCCAACGTAATCAAGCGCAAAAAGCAAAAAAGATTGTTGAACTAAGTTTATTTAGAAACAAAGCATATGAAAGTACTGGTGTATAGCGCCAAGGATTTTGAGATAAAAGAACTGAAAAAATCCAATGGTAACAAGCATAATATCAAGTTCGTACCCGATACCCTGAACTCCACAACGGCAGTAATGGCAGCCGGGTACGATGCCATTTCAATTTTTTCAAACGACGAAGCGTCTTTGGTGGTTCTGGAGATTTTAAAGGAGCTGGGGGTAAAATACATTACCCTAAGATCAACGGGCTATAACAATGTCAGTGTTAAGTCCGCCAAACGAATAGGGCTTAAAGTGGCCTATGCTCCAGAGTATTCTCCCCATTCCATAGCAGAGCATGCGGTAGGTCTATTGTTGGCACTAAACCGTAAGTTGATCCAGGCCAATGCCCAAGTGAAACAACACAATTTTTTATTGGATGATTTGGTTGGGTTTGATTTGAACGGAAAAACGGTTGGCATTGTGGGAACGGGTAGAATCGGTTCCATTTTGGTAAAAATATTCCATGCTTTCGGATGCAAGGTGGTAGCCAACGATGTGAAGCGGAACCAATATCTGGAAAATCATTATGATCTTGAGTACCTTCCTTTGGAAGAACTATGCAGAAGATCGGATGTAATCAGTATAAATGTGCCCCTAAATTATGAAACACACCACATTTTTTACGAACCATTGTTCTTGGCAATGAAGCCGGGAGCTTTATTGATCAATACGGCAAGGGGAGGTATCGTAAAAACGGAAGATGTTATAAGCGCATTAAAAGATGGCCATCTTGGAGGTTATGCAACCGATGTTTATGAACATGAAAGAGGTGTGTTCTTTAGGGATAACAGTAAAACAGGATTAAACGATGCGCTTTTACAAGAATTGATCGCATTGCCCAATGTACTTTTAACGCCCCACCAAGCCTTCGCAACCAAAGAAGCCCTTGAAAGAATTGCGGAGACCACCATTTATAACCTCGATTGCTGGGAAGAAGGGAAAATCTGTAAAAACGAATTGGGTTACGAAACCATCTCGTTATAACAGAGGGCTCAACAATTTGGCAAAGCCTTGTGCCAATTTTTTAATCCAAGGTCTCTTTTTGTATTTTTCATAATCTGTTAGGACAGTGGATTTTTCGCAATCCTTTAAAAAATCAGATTTCATGCGTTTGCACAGGGCGGGGTCATAAACAAAGACTTGTGCCTCATAATTTTGCTGTAGGCTCCTGTTATCGAGATTTGCCGTACCAATACTGGCAATCTCATCATCGCACAGCATAACTTTACTGTGCAAAAAACCATCATCGTACAAATATATCTTGATTCCGGCCTTAAGGTACGACTCGTAATAGGCCCTAACGCACCAGTCCACAAGTTTAATATCCGTACTGGACGACATTAAAATTCTCACATCGACCCCGCTTAATGCTGCGGTAATAAGAGCTTGTAAAATGGCATGGTTTGGAATGATGTACGGATTAACGATGTAAAGGTATTTCTCGGCACTATTGATGATGGAAAAAAAGGCCTGCTCCATTACATCAAAATCATCATCAGGGCCACTGGGAACTATTTGTAGCGAAGTACCTTTCTGGGGAGCCTTGTGCACCTTGAATGCAGCTATATCCACTTTATTTTCACTAGCAAGATACCAATCGCCTACAAAAACTCTGTTCAAATAATCAACAGCCTCACCTTCAATCCTCAAATGGGTGTCGTGCCATTTGCCCAATGCAGGATCCCCTTTCAGGTACTTATCCGAAATATTGATACCGCCTGTAAAACCGACCTTATTGTCGATTACAATAATTTTTCTGTGGTTTCGGTAATTCAACGCGCTAAGGAACCTACCAAATTTAAAAGGAAGAAATTGGGCGGTTTCCACCCCGATTTGCTTTAACCTTTTAAGGTATTTTTTACTCAAGGAGTAACTGCCAATCCCATCATACAACAATCGCACAGTAACATTTTCAGCTACTTTTCTTTCAAAGACCTCCAATAGCTTATCGGCCAAAATCCCGTCTTCAAAAATGTAATATTGTAGGTGAATGTGTTCTTTGGCTTCTTCCAGCGCCTCAAATATACTTTCAAAGGTATTCTTCCCATCTTTTAGCAATTCAAGTTCGTTAAGGCACGTAACCGGGCATTTTGAAGTATTGTTGATCAAGGAGGTTATTTTTTGTTTGTTGGCGGATAATTCTGAATGGCATTGGGCATTTTCCAATTCATCCAAAGGATTAAACTGATTTTTTAAAGAAAACATTTTAATTTTCCTTCTGTTTCTGCCGAACAAAATATAGAGGAGAGCGCCGGCCACGGGAATGGTAAAAATGGCCAACAACCAGGCCAAGGTCTTGCTGGGCCTAACCCCGTTCAAAAGCAGGCTAACAACCATCAAAAGGGCAATTATAATATAAAGTCCTATGAGAATGGGTATGAGCATTAATTGTATTGATTCATTAAAATTCATTGACAAGTTAATCAAACTATTTGGGCGATTGAACGCTTCTTTTTAACTAATGGTTTCAATATTTTGAAACGTTTGAAGGATTGACTGTTAAATAAAAATCAATAAAACTGTAACAAATAAGAGGAAAAGGATACCAAAAAGGGGTGAAGGTTGCATTTTATTAAAGAATAATGGTCAACTGTGATATAAATAAAAAATGACAGTGCTTAGATAAGTATTGGAAAATTAAGGTTTCACCTCTTGTATTTTAGGTTAAAATTAACATAAAACTAGAGGAACACTACTTAATTTTAAAACCTATGGGTTCGTACAGACCAATTTTAACATATACCCACCTATTTTAATTAAAAGTAAATCAAACAACTAACTTATGAAAAGAAGAGATTTTGTACAGTACGCTGGTATGGGTGCAGGAGCAATGATGATGCCCTCGCTTCTTTTGGGGAACGATATTCCTGCAGAAGCGCTACTCGAACCAGGTATGGATACCGTACTTAAAAAGAAAATGGCAGATGTTGCCCTAAATACGGCAAAGTCCATGGGGGCCACCTATGCAGATGCCAGAATAGGGAGATATTTGAACCAATATGTTTTTACTAGGGAAGATAAAGTTCAGAACGTGGTGAATACAGAATCGTTCGGAATTGGGATTAGGGTTATAGCCAACGGAACTTGGGGCTTTTCCTCGACCAATGATGTAACCGAGGACGGTATAAAAAAGGCTACCCAACATGCTGTTTCCATTGCCAAGGCCAATTCCAAGATTCAAAAGGAACCCGTAGTATTGGCTCCAGTTGAGTCGCATGGCGAAGTTTCTTGGAAAACTCCCATAAAAAAGGACTTTAAAGAAGTACCCATCTCCGAAAAAGTTGATTTGCTTTTGAATGCAAATGCGGCTGCCATGGAAAATGGCGCCAACTTTGTAAATTCCGCCCTTTTTATGGTGAACGAGCAAAAGTATTTTGCCTCTACCGATGGATCATACATTGATCAAGACGTACATCGTATTTGGCCAACCTTTAATGTTACGGCCATTGACCGTGCAGCAGGTAAATTCAAGAGCCGTCAGGCATTGAGCGCACCAATGGGTATGGGCTACGAGTACATGGACGGCCTGGAATCGGAAAAACTCTCCGGACCAGAAGGCATCACCTTATACAACAGAAGCTACGATATTATAGAGGACGCCACTATGGCGGCCAAGCAGGCCAAACAAAAATTAACGGCAAAATCGGTTGAAGCCGGTAAGTACGATTTGGTTTTGGAACCAAACCACCTTGGATTGACCATTCACGAATCTGTAGGCCACCCGTTGGAATTGGATCGTGTACTGGGTTACGAGGCCAACTACGCAGGTACCAGTTTTGCTACATTGGACAAATGGAAATCAAAAGACTTTAATTACGGAAGCAACATCGTAAACTTGGTTGCGGACAAGACCCAAGTAGGATCTTTAGGCGCCGTAGGTTATGATGATGAGGGCGTAAAAACCAAAAAATGGGATTTGGTCAGAAACGGAACCTTGGTGAACTATCAGGCCATTCGCGACCAGGTGCATATGATCGATCAAAACGAATCGCACGGATGCTGCTACGCCCAAAGTTGGGAAGATGTGCAGTTCCAACGTATGCCCAATGTTTCCTTGGAACCGGGTACCGAAAAATATTCCTTGCAGGATATGATTAAGGATGTGGACAAAGGCATCTACATTTTGGGCCGTGGTTCGTACTCCATCGACCAACAACGTTACAACTTCCAGTTTGGAGGAACCTTGTTCTACGAAATCAAGGACGGTGAGATTGTAGGTATGCTCGATGATGTAGCTTATCAATCCAATACCCAGGAATTCTGGAATTCTTGCGTCAAAATTTGTGATAAGGACGATTACAGATTGTTTGGTTCCTTCTTCGATGGAAAAGGGCAGCCTTCACAGGTAAGTGCCGTTTCACACGGTAGCTCCACGTCAAGATTCAACGGAGTCAATGTAATTAACACAGGTAGGACCATTTAAGGTTTATTCAAATTAAATAATAAGACAATGGCTATATATACAAAAGAAGAAGCAAAAAAGATTTTGGAAAAGGCGTTGAGTTTTTCCAAGGCCGATGCCTGCGAAATAAACCTAAGTGGAAGTAACAGCGGTAATATCCGATATGCAAGAAATACCGTATCCACTGCCGGATATAGATCAACACAAAGTTTGGCGGTACAATCAAGTTTTGGTAAAAAAGTAGGTACAGCCACCATCGATGAGTTTGATGATGCATCGTTGGAAAAAGTGGTGAGAAGGGCTGAAGAATTGGCCCGATTGTCACCGGAAAACCCTGAGTTTATGTCTCCTTTGGGACCACAGGAATATGATGAAGCGATTACATATAAGGAAGCTACCGCCAATGTAACACCAGAGTACAGGGCAGAGGTCGCCAATAAAAGCATTGTTCCCGCAGCGGCCAAAGATGTGACCGCAGCAGGTTTCTTGGACGATTCTGCCCAGTTTTCGGCCATGATCAATTCCAACGGACTGTTTGCTTACAATCAATCTACCGATGTGGACTTTACAGTAACCATGCGTACCAACGACGGTACAGGATCAGGCTGGGTGACCAGGGATTACAACGACATCTCCAAGTTTGATGCGGACGAAGCATCAAAAACGGCGATAGACAAAGCAGTAATGTCCAGAGAAGCCCAAGCCATAGAACCTGGAAAGTACACGGTAATTTTGGAACCGGCAGCATCGATTGGCCTATTGGAAAATATGTTCCGATCTTTTGATGCACGATCTGCCGATGAGGGTAGAAGTTTTATGTCCGCAAAAGAAGGGGGTAATAAAATTGGGCAAAAAATAGTGGACGAACGTGTTAATATTTGGTCAGATCCCTTACATCCCGATGTACCGACCTCCACTTGGAACGGAGCAGGGCAACCTTTAAAGAAAACCAGTTGGATAGAAAATGGTGTGGTGAAGAACCTGGCCTACAGCCGTTACTGGGCAGAAAAGCAAGGCGTAGACCCCGTGCCATTCCCAAGTAATGGAATAATGGAAGGTGGGGACGAAAGCCTTGAGGATATGATCAAGGGCACCAAAAAGGGTATTTTGGTGACTCGTTTTTGGTACATTAGAAGTGTGGACCCACAGACCTTATTGTACACTGGTTTGACCAGGGACGGTACTTTTTATATTGAAAACGGGGAAATCAAGTTTCCTGTCAAAAATTTTAGGTTCAACGAGAGCCCGATTATTATGTTGAATAATTTGGAATCCCTTGGACAACAAGTACGTGTCGATGGAAACTTAATACCTTATATGAAGATTCGTGACTTTACGTTCACCAGTCTTTCGGATGCGGTATAATTACTAAGAATTAAAACAAACTGGTGGTCAGGTTATCCTTGACCGCCAGTTTTTTATTTTGGCAACGATTTTAGCCTACCACCTAAATGGCATTGGACAACGAATTCTTTTTTACACGATTGCAGTATGAGTCAGGGGATTGGGATGTGGATCAGCGTATGCCCTCCAATTTACTGAATTCCCTGGTCGAGTACACCACCTTAAAGGTGGATACTCAGGAGAAGATTATCACCCTTGCCAGCGACGATATTTTTAAAAGCCCATTCTGTTATATCTCGGGCCATAAATTGGTCCAGTTTACCAAAAAGGAACGCGAAAATTTTGAAAAATACGTGCGCAACGGTGGTTTTGTTTTTGCTGATGACTGTAACCACGATATTGATGGTCTTTTTGCCAAATCGTTCGAACTCCAAATGGAAGAAATATTCGGTCCGGGTGAACTTCGAAAAATTCCCAATGACCACGAAATCTATACCATTTTCTTTGAGTTTGATGATGGCCCTCCCACCACATCCCAAGAACTTAATGGTTGGGGAGATGACCTAGTGCACGATTACCTTAAGGCCATCATAATAAATGGAAGGATCGGTGTGCTATACAGCAACAAGGACTATGGCTGCGAATGGGATTACGATTTTAGAAACAAACGCTGGTACAAAATAGACAATACCCGATTTGGGGTGAATATTGTACTATATGCTTTAACCTCTTAACGATACTAATTTGGATAAAGAACTACAACAGATTGCAAGTGAAGTAGAAGGGCTTTCGGAAAAGCTGACCGCCCTTAAAAAAGAAATCGGCAAAGTAATTATTGGTCAAGAAGAGACCGTTTCCCAATTGCTCATCACATTTCTTGCAGGCGGCCACGCCTTGCTCGAAGGTGTGCCAGGACTTGCTAAAACATTGATGATCCGAACGCTCTCCAACGCCATCGACTTAAAGTTTAAACGGATACAGTTTACCCCCGATTTAATGCCATCGGATATTATCGGAACAGAAATTTTGGAAGAGGACCATAGCACGGGCAAAAAGTTCTTCAAATTTAACAAAGGGCCTATCTTCTCTAACATCATTTTGGCGGATGAGATCAACCGAACACCACCAAAAACGCAGGCGGCACTTTTGGAGGCCATGCAGGAGTTCGAGGTGACTTATGGGGACAAAACGTATTCCTTGGACAAGCCATTTTTCATTTTGGCTACGCAAAACCCCATTGAACAATCGGGAACTTTTGTGTTGCCGGAAGCACAGCAGGATAGATTCTTGTTGTACATCAAAATAGGATATCCAACGGACGAAGAAGAAACACAAATTTTAAAGGCCACTACGGGAACCAAAAAAGCCCAATTGAATAAGGTATTGTCAGGAGACGATATCGTGAGATTGCAACAACTGGTTCGAGAAGTTTCTATCAGCGATGGGTTGATTCAATATGTAAGTGATGTAATCCGTGCCACACGACCCGATACGACTTCCGTGGACTACGTGAAACAGTGGGTGGATTGGGGCGCAGGCCCACGTGCAGGTCAGGCAATGATTTTGACCGCGAAGGCGAATGCACTTTTGGAAGGTAGATTGGCCGTTACGCTGGAAGATTTACAAAAAGTAGTCTTACCTGTATTGCGGCACAGGGTACTCGTAAACTTTAGGGCCGATGCCGAAGGAATCACCTCGGATACGGTCACAAAAGAAATACTGAAAGCAGTTCAATTAAGGGATAAATAATGGCATCAAGGGACTACCACGACCTTTTAAAACCTGAAGTCATCAATACCGTATCGGGCCTTAGCCTGATCTCGCGTATTGTGGTGGAAGGATACACTTCCGGTCTGAACCGGAGCAAAAGTGTGGGGCCCGGAATGGAATTCAGTCAATACCGTGGTTATGAACCTGGGGACGACCTACGATTGCTAGATTGGAAGATGTTGGCCCGTTCAGGTCGCTATTACATCAAACAATCCGAAGTGGAAAGTCACGTTACCGTGAAATTTATCGTGGATGCAAGTGCTTCCATGGATCACAAAGAAGATGGCATTTCCAAATTGGAATTTGCTCGGATAATGGTGGCTTGTTTGTCACATATGGCTCAAAAACAAGGCGATTCCGTAGGGCTTTTTGCACTCAATGAAGATGATTTTGTGAGTATCTACCCCAAAGCGGATAAGAAACATTTCAACCGTTTGCTGTTGGAGTTGTTGAGGATTTCCACCAAGGGGAAATGGCCCGAACTCTCCATTGCATCGAGAAGAATCCACAATAGGGGAGAAAAGGAGCTGGTATTTTTCCTGACGGATATGTACGAAGATGTTTCCGAACTGTCCGATTTTGTAAAAAGCCTGAAGACTGCCAAAAATGAGGTCGTTGTTCTTCAAATTATGTCTGGAAAAGAAATGGATTTTGATTATAAAAAGTCCGTCACTTTTGAAGATTTGGAAACTGGAGCCAAGGTCAAAGTGGATGTAAACAAGGCCAAAACAGCCTATTTAAAAGCTTTGGACGAAAAAGTAAATCAAACCAAAGAGCAATTGCTATCCCAAGGAGTATATTATCATCTGTTTAGAATGGACAATGACTTGGGAGATGCTTTACAATTATTTTTAAAAGAACGAATACGATTAGTGTAAATGGTTTTTGCGAATCCGTCATATCTCTGGGCACTTTTGGGACTTTTGGTTCCCTTGGCTATCCATTTGTGGAGTAAAAAGGAGGCGAAGACCATAAAAATTGGAAGTATCCAGTTGTTGGACGAATCCAATTCGCGGCAATCCAGTAGTATTCAATTGAACGAATGGTTGTTGCTATTGTTACGAATGTTGATTATTGCTTTGATTGTTTTATTGATGGCAGGCCCACAATGGCGCACCAAAGGCAATCAAAAACAAATAACCTATCTGGTGGAATCGTCTATTGCCAATGAAGCATCCATCAGCTCTGTTTTGGATAGCTTACAAGAGGATTCCCCTGTTTTTCTTTTGAAAAATGGATTTCCTGAATGGGAAGTTGATGCCGATTATCAATCGGACAAGGAACAGCCCAACTATTGGCAATTGGTTCAAAAAATGGATTCGTTGCGTTCGGATAGTATTGTGGTTTTCACAAAAGCACTGGTCAAAGGAATCAAATCGATGCGGCCCAATACCCAAAAGAAAATCCATTGGGTGGTTATGGAATCAGAAGAAGCTAAAGATAGACCCTTATTGGCTTTTAATCGTGAATCAGGAGTTGAATTGATAACCGTTTCAAGCAGTGGTAGAGCGACCAAATTCAATAAAGAAGCATTGGAGGAGGGCTTTGAAATCACCAACGATAGCCTCCGTTTACTTTCCGATGAACCTATCACCGTTCCCTTAAATACATTGGATACAATTCAAATCAATTTGTATGTGGCGGACGATTTTGAACGCGAAGGAAAATATATGGAGGCGTCTTTTAGGGCATTATCGGCATTTTTGAAGCGTGAAATTGTTGTTCACAAAGAAGATGAACCGACGAGTGATCAAGCTAATTTGAACATTTGGTTGAGCAATGAACCTAAGTATAATTTAGAGGGTAAATGGTTGGTGTATCAAGAAAATCCTTTGGCAAAACAATTGATTGAATTATCCCCTCTGGAAAACTTATTTTATCTAACATCAAGATTGAACCCCAAAAACACGGTCGACCAACACTTGCCCGAACAGTTACTCACCATTTTAGGGCTGGACAATGATTTAAAAGCTGTGGTAACCAATGTGGATGCAAGACAATTGGACGAAGCTGAACTTAAACCCAATTATGTGGAACCAAAACGAAAAAGGGAACGGGCAACTTTACTTGATATTTCCCTCTGGGTATTCTGCTTTCTGGCTATGCTAATGATCGTTGAACGTTTGCTATCAAACTATAAAAAACAATGATGGGAGCAGGGGCGATAGAACAATTTCAGAAACGATGGCAGCAATTCAAATATGTGGAAGGATTGCTCTATGCTGTTGGATTTGGTGGTTTTGTGTACCTGTTGACCCATAATATTTTCTATGGAATTCTTGGTTTGCTAATGGCATCGGGAATTACCTTTTGGATTTTAAAACCTTGGAAAATAAGTTCGGAAAATGCCGTAGGCTATATTGATGCGCACTTACCCGAAGCGGGATTTAGTAGTGGACTATTATTGTCACCAACCCATGAACTTTCCGATCTGTCCAAATTGCAGCAATATCGGGTGGCCACGCAATTGGAACCTGTTTTGTCCAAATTGAGACCGCCCCACAACCTATTAAAGGCGGCTCTTGTGATGTTTGGATTGATACTGTTGGGACTTGCCGGCAGATTTGTACTGACCAAGTTTGGAAATCCATCGGGAGGAGATTCATCAAATACCGAACAAATCACTTTTGCTCCGAAAGATACTTTGTCCACTACTGCTGAAATCCCAGAATTGATAGCGACCAATATCACGATTGCATATCCAGCATATACAAGAAAAAGGACGTTGAACACTTCGGCTCCCAACATTAAAGCTGTGGAAGGTTCAAGAGTCACCTGGAATCTTGAATTCGATGGTGATGTGCAAGAGGTGGAGATGGATTTGATGGGCGAGCGCATCGGTTTTACAAAAACACAAGAATCATATCGATTGACCAAAAAACTAGAGGCTTCAGGCTTTTACAGTTTCACTTTTAAAGATGATAGTGGGAATGACTACGTAAGCGATTTGTATTCCATGGAAATGGTGACCGATGAACCACCAATGGTTCAAATTGAAGGCTTGGACAACTATACCTATTTTGAGTTTGATGATGATAAACGTTTGATGCTCAACACCAACATTTCTGATGATTTTGGAATTGATGATACCTACATTATTGCAACAGTGAGCAAAGGCTCTGGTGAATCGGTTAAATTTCGAGAGGAAACCGTCCGTTTTGATGCGGCTATTCCCAAAGGGAATAAACGAACCCAATTACAGCAAGCTTTGGATTTGGATGCCCTTAAAATGGACCCGGGGGATGAACTCTATTTTTATGTGGAGGCGCTGGATCAAAAAACACCAACACAGAACATTGGACGTAGCGAGACCTATTTCGCTGTAATCCGAGATACGGTATCCGATGCTTTTGTGGTAGAGGGGAACTTGGGCGTGGATTTAATGCCCGACTATTTTAGGAGCCAACGCCAATTGATCATCGATACAGAAAAACTCATTGCGGACAAACCAAATACTTCTGAAAAAGATTTCAAGTCTAGGAGCAACGAATTAGGTTTTGATCAAAAACAATTGCGTTTAAAGTATGGACAGTTTATGGGAGATGAGACCGAAATGCAAGCAGCACCAGGGCAAGTTTCTTCAACTGAAGCAGAAGGAGATGGCCATGCGGGTGAGGAAGGCGAAGACCTTTTGGATGAATACAGTCACAGGCACGATAGCGATAACGAACACAATTTGGTCCAGGAGCAAGAACACGGTCACGAGAATGGGGAAGAAGAGGAAGACCCCCTGCACGATTATTTGCACAACCATTCGGACCCGGAAGCGTCGACCCTGTTCGAAAAATCATTGAAGGCAAAGCTTCGGGATGCGTTGAACATTATGTGGGATGCTGAACTCCATTTACGACTTTACGAACCTGAAAAATCATTGCCGTACCAATATGACGCCCTTAAAATAATTCAAGACATAAAAAACAGTGTGCGAATTTATGTGCATCGCATCGGTTTTGACCCACCGCCCATTAAAGAGGAAAGTAGGTTGAGCGGGGATATTGGGGATATTACCAATTTTGATAAAAAGGAAGCGTTTGAATATCAAATGCCCTTTACTTCAACGAGGGAAACCATTGCTCGTTTGGAACGTTTGATTTTAGGTGAAAAGCAGTTTGATGACCGCGATAGTGCCCTTTTTATTGACGCAGGAAATGAACTGGCGCCAAAAGCAATTTCCGAACCGCTCAAATATTTAAAAGTACTTCAGGGTTTACGAGATCTTGAAAAAGTTGCAAATAGAAACAAAGAAAACTTTAAAGCGGTTCAAAAAAACCTATTGGAAGTACTTCCCGAGGTAGCGGACAATCCGATGAAAAGGGCCGAATACCAAGACGAAATCAATCTATTGTATCTAAAGGAATTGGGAGTTTATGAGTGATGGGGCGATGTTTATGAACCAAAATCTTTTGTGGCCCGTGATTTTGATCGGTCTGGTACTATGGGCGGTTTTTATCTTGAAAGAATGGTCGCAACGAAAAGAGCAAAGGTTTTGGGTAAAATTGATTACAGCGTTTTTGGCGATTGCCTCATTGGCGATAATCGTACTGAAGCCGAGTACTTGGCAAAAATCAACCAACGGAAAAGGCGTTGTTTTGACCGAAGGATATCGACCTACTCAGTTGGATAGTTTAAAATCAATTTACAAACGCATACAAACCGAAGCGTATTCCAAAGGAAGAACATTGTCCATTGTGGAAGATGTGGACTCTTTGTTTGTTCTTGGTCATGGTTTGGCACCTTTTGATTTTTGGCAGGTGAAGGATGAATACGTTGCCTTTTTGGGCGGTGAAGCGGTGGCAGGATGGACGGATATTTCGTATAAAACCGAAATTCCACTGGGCGAAGTTTTATCCGTTAATGCCAAATATTCCCAACCAAAAGAGGGGCATTGGGCCATTTTGACCGATAATGGGGGCAATCCCTTGGATTCAGTGCTTTTAAGAGAAGCGAAGGGGCAGCGAGTAACACTTAAGGCCAATCCTAAAGCAAGCGGACAGTTTGTTTACCATCTTTTGGAGAAAAATGACAAAGGCATATTATCCGATGAGCCACTGCCCGTTCAAATAGTGGAGAGGAAGCCCTTAAAGATTTTGATGGTCAATACGTTTCCCACTTTTGAGACGAAATACCTTAAAAATTTCTTGACAGAGAATGGACATGAGGTGCTGGCTCGGACACAGCTTACCAAAGGTAAATACAAGTTTGAATATTTTAATGGGGCATCGAATCCCATTTATGGTTTTACCGAGGAGCATTTGAAAGATTTTGACCTTTTGATCATTGATACAGACTCCTACACGGGGCTTGGAAGTGCCTCAAAAGCGGCAATGGAGAAGGTTGCCAAAAGTAATGGACTTGGTATTTTTGTCCAACCCAGTGAAAGTTTGTTCCGGCTTTCCGTAAATCACTTGCCATTGCGGTTCAATCGTGATTTTATTACTGAGATTTCTTTGGGTGAACCAGCGCAAACCCTTCAAAAATATCCGTATAATTTTCAACAGGATGTTCCGGCACAAGAAATTTTGGTGGACTCTTTGGCGGTAGCGACCTCTGTTCCCGTGGAAAAAGGTAAAATGGGCACTACGGTGCTTCAAAACACCTATCAGTTGGTTTTGGATGGAAAGGAGGAGCTTTATGCCCGTATCTGGACTCAAATTCTTGATGAAATAGTAAGGGAACAGCATACGGTAGTGGAATGGAAAGCTGTAACCCAAACCCCAAGACTAGACGAACCTTTCGAGTTTGAATTGCGAACCTCGTTAAACAGTTTTGAGGTCAAAACCGATGAAGGGGCATATATTCCCTTGCTTCAAGATGGTTTGGTGTCCAATAAATGGACCGGAATTGCATATCCGCGAAAAAGGGGATGGAACCAACTTGAGGTTTCCAAAGATACCATAGCTCATTATTCATACTACGTTTTTGATGAAGACCAACGTGGATATGTTACAAGGTCAGAAACCTTGGAAGCCAACCTTCGCGAATTTGGCACTCAAAACAATTTTAGCACTTCTGTTTCAACATCAAAAAAAGCCTTGAGACCAATTTCATCAGTATGGTTTTATGGTGTGCTTCTTTTGTGTTTGGGTTGGTTATGGTTGGAGCCTAAGCTGTTTAACTAGGGTTTTTAAAGCTACATTCAAGGTGGTTGCAAGAACAAGGTTGTACTTAGTATAATTTCTATTTATAAGTATATTCATTTGGCTCAATATGGATGAGTACATGTCCTAGATTGGGAATTTCTTTTCGTAAATAATCTTTTAGATTATGAGCGATCCAATGGCCTTTTTCCACAGAAATTCTCCCATCTACAATAGCATGAAGATCTACATGGTATCTCATCCCGGACTTGCGGATAAAACATTTTTCGGTTCCTAAAACTCCATCTACTTGCGAAGATTTTTTCCGGATCTCTAAAATTAGTTCATCATATTGGTGCTCGTCCATGATCTCACCGAGTGCGGGACGAAATATCAAATAACTATTGTAAAGGATAAAGACTGATGCCAGAAGGGCGGCCCAATCATCTGCTGTTTCATAGCCCTCGCCAAATAGAAGCGCAATGGAAATCCCCAAAAATGCCATTACGGAGGTTATCGCATCGCTCCTATGGTGCCAGGCATCTGCCCGCAACGAGGAACTTTGGGTTTGTTTACTTTTTCTGATGACTACTTGAAATGAAATTTCCTTCCAAAGAATAATACCGCCCAAAACAATCAACGTCCAAGGTTCTGGAACTTTGTGCGGGGTTTGAATATGCTGGATACTTTCGTATGCAATGATTGTTGCGGATGTTACCAAAAAAGCAACAACAATAAATGTGACCAGGGGTTCTATTTTTCCATGCCCGTAAGGATGGTTCTCATCTGGTGGTTTTTCGGCATATTTGAAGCCGAGCAAAACCAAAAAGGACGAAAAAATATCGGTGGTGGATTCTATGGCGTCAGCAATTAGCGCATAGGAATTCCCAAAATATCCGGCCAAACCTTTTATCAAGGCCAACCCTATATTACCAAAAATACTAAAATAAGTAGTTCGTATGGCGGTTTTTTCGTTGCTCATATCATTTTTCGGTCAGATGCTGCTAAGATCGTGAATACAGATTAAAGCTGTGGTCAAAAAAATCCCCGACACTTGATAAGTTTTAAGGTCGGGGATTCTAAATAAAACAGAATGATCAGGTGTACTTAACAATTATGATATTGCAGCTTGTGCAGCTGCCACCCTAGCAATAGGAACTCTAAATGGAGAACAGCTTACATAGTTCATCCCTACTTTTTGGAAGAAGGCTATGGAACTTGGTTCCCCTCCATGTTCCCCACAGATGCCAACTTTAAGGTTGGATTGTGTTTCACGACCTCGTTTGGTGCCCAATTCCACTAATCTACCCACACCTTCTTGGTCCAATACCTCAAAAGGGTCCGCTTTCAAGATGCCTTTTTCAAGGTAGGTAGGTAAGAATTTCCCTGAATCGTCCCGGGAATATCCAAAGGTCATTTGGGTAAGGTCGTTGGTTCCGAAAGAGAAGAAATCCGCATTTTCTGCAATTTTATCGGCTATCAATATGGCCCTTGGGATTTCCATCATGGTACCTACGGAATACTCCACGGTGTCCTTGCGTTTTTTAAAGACCTCTTGGGCAGTCGCATCAATAATTGCTTTTTGTTGCACAAACTCTTCAACGGTTCCTACCAATGGAACCATTATTTCAGGTTTTACATGGATACCATCTTTTTTTACACTGAGCACAGCTTCCAAAATGGCCTGTGTCTGCATTTCGGTGATTTCGGGATAGGTGTTCCCCAATCTGCATCCACGGTGTCCCATCATCGGGTTGAACTCTTCCAGTTCGGCCACTTTACTTTTTACGGCGGCCAAAGAAATATGCAGCTCTTCGGCCAACTCTTTTTGGGTGGCCAATTGGTGGGGTACGAATTCATGCAAAGGTGGGTCCAGTAGCCTAATTGTTACAGGGAGTCCTTCCATGGCCCTAAAAATTCCTTCAAAGTCGTTTCGCTGCATGGGAAGAAGCTCCTTTAATGCCTGTTTACGGCCTTTTACGGTATCGGCCAAAATCATTTCCCGCATAGCTTTGATGCGGTCCACCTCAAAGAACATGTGCTCGGTACGGGTCAAACCAATGCCTTTTGCCCCAAAATTACGTGCTATCAGAGCATCCTTTGGAGTATCGGCATTTGTTCTTACCTCCATGGTGGCGTAGTTATCGGATAGTTCCATCAACTCTGCAAATTCGCCACTCAATTCCGGTTCCTTGGTGCCAACCTTACCTTCCAAAATGTTACCTGTTGAGCCATTGATGGAAATCCAATCCCCTTCATGGTACTCATGGCCATTAACTTTAAGGGTTCGGGTTTTGTAGTTGATCTTTAAAGCGCCGGCCCCGGAAACACAGCATTTACCTATACCTCTGGCCACAACCGCGGCATGCGATGTCATTCCTCCGCGGGCAGTAACAATCGCCTTGGCAATGTTCATTCCCTCTACATCTTCTGGAGAGGTTTCCACTCGCACTAGAATACTGTTTTTAAACTTATCGGCCTCATCGGCAAAGAAAACGATCTGACCGGTAGCCGCACCCGGTGATGCCGGCAAACCTTGTGCAATTACTTCGGCTTCTTCCAAGGCTTTGGGATCAAAGACAGGATGTAAAAGTTCGTTTAGTTTGTTGGGCTCTATGCGCAATAGGGCTTTTTTTTCATCGATCAGCCCTTCTTTGAGCAAGTCCATGGCGATTTTTACCATGGCGGCACCGGTACGCTTACCATTACGGGTCTGCAAAATCCAGAGTTTACCCTGTTGAATGGTAAATTCCATGTCCTGCATGTCTTGGTAATGCGTTTCCAGTTTGTTCTGGTATTCGAACAGTTCCTTATAAATGTTGGGCATCAACTCTTCCAAAGATGGATAGCTTTCCTTGCGTTCTTCCTCATCTATTTGAGCCAGTTTGGCCCAACGTTGTGATCCCAACAATGTAATTTGCTGAGGGGTACGAACTCCGGCAACCACATCTTCCCCTTGTGCGTTAATAAGGTATTCCCCATTGAACACATTTTCACCGGTTCCGGCATCCCTGGTAAAGCAAACCCCGGTTCCGGAATCCTCCCCCATGTTACCGAAGACCATGGCCTGCACATTTACAGCGGTGCCCCAATCTTCGGGATAACCGTGCATTTTTCGATAATAGAGGGCGCGGTCGCCGTTCCAGCTATCGAATACCGCGGTAATGGCACCCCAAAGCTGGTCCCATGGATTGGTCGGGAAGGGTTTCCCCGTTCTTTTTTTTACGATTTCCTTAAAGTCATACACTAAATCCTGAAGGTCTTGAACGGTAAACTGGGTGTCCTGCTCAATTCTTCGCTTGTCCTTTAAATGATCTATGATTTCTTCAAAGGGGTCAAGGTCGTCCTTGGATTCTGGTTTGAGACCCATTACCACGCTACTGTACATTTGAATGAAACGACGGTAGGAATCCCAGGCAAATCGCTCGTTGCCCGTCATTTTAATGACACCTTTAATGGATTCATCATTCAGACCCAGGTTGAGGACGGTATCCATCATGCCGGGCATGGAGACCCTTGCCCCGGAACGTACTGAAATCAATAGTGGGTTTTCATCATCGCCAAAAATGGTTCCCATGGTTTCCTCAATACGGGTTATGGCAGCCCGAACCTCGGGTTCAATACGATTTATTACGGCGTCTTTGCCCTCTTCGTTGTATTGCGTACAAACTTCTGTTGTTATAGTAAAACCGGGAGGTACAGGAATACCGATACGGCTCATTTCGGCCAAGTTGGCCCCTTTGCCACCGAGCAGTTCCTTCATATCGCGACCGCCATCAGCCTTTTTGTTACCGAAGGAATATACGCTGAGTTGGTTTGCTGTGAGTGTTTCCATCTTTTTATCTATTAAGAGATTGATAAATGCTAAAATCCATATGTAAAATTAGCTGCTTCTTGATCTTCAGAACATGATAAAAATCAGGGTTTTACCCCTTACAGTTGTTTAAACCTTGATTTTGTCTTTTTAAAAAGTGATTGATTAAGTACGATGGATAGCAAGTAGATTTTTTAAAAAAACTTGGAACAAATGATATTGGTACATGAGAAAAAGCCAACGTATGAAAAAAATATTTGATGGTTAAATGTTAAAAATCAGGTGTTTAGGAAAAAACTGACAAATATCATCTTTTAAGAATTTTCCGTAAAGGATCTTTGACCCAACAAAAAACAAGAACTATGCAATACCATACAACACACCGACAGTCGCTTTTAAAAGCAGCAATCCTTTGGATAACATTTGCCCTTGTACCACTTGCACTTTCCGCACAAAACTTTAAGCTCAACAATGCTGAAGGGGAAGTTATGGTAACAGGAACTTCGACCCTTCATGATTGGGAAGAGGTGGCAGAACAAAAATCAGGTTCAATTACATTGGACAATACAGGAGAGCTTCCAAAAATCAACGCTTTAAAGTTTACGGTTGAAGCCGAGAGCCTAAAGAGTGGAAAGGGAGCCATGGACAAGAATACTTACAAAGCACTCGAAACCAAAAAATACAAACAAATTGTATTTGAGTTGAAAAGTGTGAAAAGTGTTTCGCCGATCACCGCTACCTCTGATAGATACAAGGTGGTCGCCACGGGCAACCTTACCATTGCGGGAAGCACCAATACCATTGATTTGCCCTTTAATCTAACGATTAAGGATGATAGGGTGCTGCTCGAAGGCAAGAAACCTTTAAAAATGACAGATTACAACATAGAACCCCCCAAGGCACTTTTGGGTACCATTACCACAGGTGATGAGATCGAGGTTCTCTTTAACACCGTTTGGAAATAATTAAATCGTAATACTCAACTAATAAATTTAACGTAATGAAAAAATACACAAAATTCGGATTATTGGGCGCTGCATTTCTTGTAGGGCTTATGGGATATTCCCAAAATCGTCAACTGGACAATTTCCGCTCGCCGGACAAAAATGGAGTAAATGTTTTTGAAGCTCCAAAAGATACTGTAAGTACCTTTGATGGGGTAAAAGTAAGAGTGGGTGGATCATCTACTTTACAGTTCCAAGCAGTAGATCATGAAAACTCGGGGGCCGTAGAGCTTATCCCGATAGGGGACAACTTTAACCTGGCAACCGCAAACTTGGATTTGGATGTGGCCTTGGCCAAAGGTGTGAGAATGCACTTGAGAACTTACTTGTCATCCCGTCACCACCCAGAACCTTATGTAAAGGGAGGGTATTTCCAAGTGGACAACTTGGATTTCATTAGCCCTGGACTTTTGGAAGAAGCCATGAAGTACCTGACCATAAAAGTGGGACACATGGAAAACAACTATGGTGATGCCCATTTTAGGAGAACCGACAACTCGCAAGCCATGCACAACCCATTTGTTGGTAACTTGATCATGGATGCGTTTACCACAGAGGTTGGTGGAGAAGTTTACTTCCAAAAAAATGGATTCATAGGTATGTTCGGGCTTTCCAACGGTAAATTGAACCAAGCAGTGAACAATCCAGAAACCACAGGAGCCTCAATATTGGCCAAATTGGGATACGATAGTCAAGTGACCGAGGATTTGAGACTTAGGTTTACCGGTTCCATGTACAGCACAAACAAATCCGCCAGAACATATCTTTATAGTGCCGATAGGGCAGGGTCTAGATACTATTTGGTGATGGAGGATGTTGACGCTTCTACATCGGGCAATTTTAGATCGGGCAGATACAATCCAGGTTTCAACAACGAAATCACTGCCTTTATGATCAACCCGTTTGTAAAATATAAAGGATTGGAGTTTTTTGGAACCTTTGAAAGTGCTTCTGGAAAAACTGATGCTGAAACCGATGATAGAAATGCTACGCAATTGGCAGGTGAGTTGATCTACCGATTCGGCAACAATGAAAATTTCTACTTGGGAACTCGATACAATACTGTAAATTCAGACGACCCATCAGGATCGGAAGTAACGATAGATAGATTCCAACTTGGAGGTGGTATATTCTTGACCAAGAACATTTTGGCCAAAATAGAGTATGTAAACCAACAATATGATGGATACGATACCACAAGTATCTTCCACGATGGTGAGTTTAAAGGGGTTTTATTGGAAGCTGTAATCAGTTTCTAGACCATCATTGATCTTTAACAAGGCCTAGGACAGCAATGCCCTAGGTCTTACATCTTAAAATCATTATATTTAGGTTTCATGTTGACCTCAATCCCACATATCACAAAAACCCTGTTGTTAGGATTGTTTTTTATATCCTGGTTCAACTTTAACGACCCGGAACGGGAAACCAAAGTAAGGGTAGAGCCAGAGAGTGAGGTTGTGATTGCCGGTACCACCAACGTTAATAATTTTACCTGCAAGTATAATTTACAGGAGTTGGAGATGCCCATTCGTTTGATCTATGATGAAAAGTCCGAGCAAATTCTTTTTAAAAACGCAGAACTTACATTGATCAACGATTGTTTTGATTGTGGGGGCAAGGCCATTAATAGAGACTTTCAGGAATTGCTCAAAACAGAACGGCACCCACAAGTGGGACTAAAACTTCTCTATGTGGAACCCCCATCACCAAATCAAAGTATGGTGGATGTTGGTGTCGAAATTAAGATTGCCGGTGTTTCCCGAAAGTACCAGACACTACTTAATTGTGAACAGGCAAAGGATATATGTGTCAACGGAACGTTGGAACTCAAGCTCAGCGATTTTGACTTGGAACCCCCAAAGAAAATGCTTGGCATGATTAAGGTTGATGATGAAATAAAAGTCCATTTAACATTGCAGTTGAGTGAGATTTGATTATTGATCACTTGTTGCATAAAAAATCCGTTGGAATGTATATATCTAACGGATTTTTTGTTTTTTGACACATTTCATAAAACCTTTAATCAGTATCTTGTGTACCACATTTGAAACTGAAATTAACTACAAACAATACCAATGGACAGAATTTTATCATTAAAAGGGATTTTTACCCTCGCCTTTACACTATTTTCAATTACATTTTATGCTCAAGACAGTTTTGGCGGACTCGCATTATATACCGTGCGTGAAAACATGGGAGAAGATGCAAAGGCTACTTTACAAAAGGTGGCGGATGCAGGTTATGCCTATATTGAAGCGGCTGATTACAAAGACGGAAAATTTTATGGTATGGAGCCACAAGCATTTAAAGCCTACGCGGAGAGTTTGGGGCTGGACCCGGTAAGTGCACACATGGGTAGTGTAACTTTGGATAATGCAGATCAGCAAATTGCTGACACCAAGGCCGCGGGATTTGAATATTTCACGATTCCAGTGCCTCCGATGGGCATGTTCACTTTTGATCCAAAGAACAGAACCATGGGCATGAAAGGCACTATGAAAGAGTTTGCTGATATTCTCACAACATTGGGAGAAAAATGTGAAGCAGCTGGATTGAAACTATTGTACCACAATCACGATTTTGAATTCAAGGACAATGAAGAAGGAGTAAAACCAATAGTTTATTTGCTGGAAAATACCAATCCAAAATATGTAAATTTCCAAATGGACTTATACTGGGTTACTAGAGCTGGAGCAGACCCGGTCGATTACTTTGAGGAATATCCAGGAAGATTTAAGTTATGGCACGTGAAGGACATGGACGAGGAAGGAAAATTTGCACCCGTAGGAGAGGGCACCATTGACTTTAAAAGAATTTTGGGAGAAAAAGGAACTTCTGGAATGATAAAATACTTTGTTGAACAGGATATGACCTGGGACAAGAAACCTTTGGAAGTCATTAAGATTAGCCATAAAGGCTTGAAAGAGATAGGTTTTAAGTAAAAATTAATGTAACCGTTTTGAATGTCTTTTCATAAAAGTGATAAGAAATTAAAAAAATATTTTTTACAATCGGTTACATTAGTATCTTTGCACCCGCAAAGTTTGGTCGCGTAGCTCAGCTGGATAGAGCATCTGCCTTCTAAGCAGACGGTCGAAGGTTCGAATCCTTCCGCGATCACCAGTAAATAAAGGGCCTTGGAAAGTTTTACTTTCCAAGGCCTATTTTTTTGCAAACAATTTGCAAACACGTCGTTTTTTAAGAAAATTTAACTCAATATCAATCTATTTGTTAAATATTGAATCCATTTATATTGTTTTATTCATTAGTTCCATTCTTCTATCATAGAAACGATCAGACTTCTTTTTGAGACATTTTAATTAGATATAGCACATTCTGTATAAGGAAACTAAAATCATTAGGAGAATATTACAAATAGCTGCTTGCTAGCTCTGGATTTTCTTTTTTAAATTATGGAGAGATGTTTTATTCGGGGATGGGAATGAAAACTGCCTTATCTCAATCTGTAAAAACGGGCATGTTGTACCACTCTCGTTGGAAAAAATGGGCACCGCACAACAACGGTAAGCCCTAGCGTACAAATCTCTGTGACAAAATATTGGATGGTTCACATTTGCCGTTTTCGGTGGTTTCTGTTATCCGTCCAAGCCAGTTACATCCTCAATCTCATAAACAATTCATGGGTATTGTTGTCCAACCCGTCAATGGGGTTTTGGATGGAGGTCTCATAGGCATAGCCCAGATTGAAGCCGTTGCTGATGTTGAAGAGGAACAGCCCGCTGACGCTTTCATCGTACCTGTAGCTGGCCCCGAACTCAAAGCGTTCCCCTAAGTCCAGGATGCCGGTCAGTTCCACCGAAATGGGGGAGGCATCCACGTAGCGCAACATCCCCATGGTCTTCAGGTCCAAGGTTTTGCCCAAGAGAAAGGTATACCCCCCGCTGAGGTAGGCGTGCATGCGGTCGGTCCCCAAATAGGCATTTCCATCGCGTTCCTGCAAGCGATCCGGGGTCAGCAGCTTGGGAGCGGACAGGGATGCAAAATACCTATCGTGCTTCAAATAGACCCCGGCCCCGACATTGGGGTTGAAACGGCTATCGTAGTCCATCAGGGTGCCATCCTGGCCAACCCCATAGGTGACAAGGCCATTGGTGTTGGCATCATAGGAGTTGGCACTTCCCTTGATCCCGAAGTAGAGCAAATGGTCCGCGTCCAGTTGGATGTTGTACGACACATCGATGGCCATCCATGTCTG
>NZ_JAYKYV010000013.1:0-94994 GCF_035818535.1 Flagellimonas halotolerans
CCCAAGAGAAAAAAAAATAACCAGCTCCACTAAAAAAGTGGCTTAATAACTTGTAATTTATTAGAGTATATGAAAAAAGGGTCAGGCTCTAGAAAAGCCCAACCCCCGTTATTTTCAACTTACACACTTATTGGGATAGTGTCAATGGAGAAGAAACATTCCGTAAGCGAATCGACTATTATCCAAAATACGAGTTAATTTCCAGTCATATTTGTAGAAGGTCATTTGCAACAAACCACTATGGTAAGATACCCAACAAGACCATCAGAGCCATTACGGGCCATAGCTCTGATAGTATGTTGGAACGGTATCTTAAACAAAGCCACCTTGAACATGTTATTGAACTAGAGGAATATTGGGCTAAGCAATTTTCTGAACTTTAGTGCTTTCCTCAGTAACTTGAAACCATGGTTCAAAAACTATATTTGGTGCAATGCCAAGCATTCCGATAAAAATATCCATCATCGTATCATGAACATATTTCATATTATCAACAGTACAAATTATACTATCATGAATAGTTAGCATAAATAAGTCAGGTCTTTCTTCTGCGATTGTTTTGGTGATTATATCAATAATGAAGTAGGCCTCAATATTCTGTAGGATAAGTGCAAAATCATTTCTGTTGAATTTCTTCTCTTCGTCCTTGAATTTTAGCATGTTAACTATTCTATTTACGCTATCTGGAAAAATTCTACGTATCTCCTTGATTCTCTTTTCATGAGAGTTTGGAGAGCAGTATAAGTACTCTAAAACAGCTTTTTTACAATAATCTCTAAGTGTTTTAAACTGTTTACGTTGCTTATAACCCTTGCTTAAAACATAGAATTTATCCTGTATATGGCCGTTCGGTCCTTGGATTTCTTCCAAAAATTCTTCCGAAAAATTGTTGCCTACATGCTCATATATATCATTAGTGAGTACTAAATCAATGAACTCGCTAAGTTCTTCGTAAACAGTGTTTTGCGGCGTTGACGGAATCGTAACAGTATACACTTCACTTATCTTCTCTCTAAACCTTCTCTTCAACCCACCAAACACTAACCCTTCTCCACTTGTGTTTATCAACTCACTTATCAACCCACAGAGAAAATATGGTTGTGATGATTTTAGGTCAAGTGACACTAACTTGTCTCCTTTAAAACTTAAGAATGGCCTTAATTCTTTAGGCAAGCTGGTAATTGTTGTATGAAGTCTTCTGTCTTTTGCCAATCTCCTATAGTATATAAGGCCGTGACTGAGCTTTTCACATATTAACATTCTCTGATACTTCTGACGAATACTTAGGTCTGTACTGTTAGTAATAAACTTCATTGCTGACTCGTAATCGAAACTGATTTGATTTGTGTTTAGCCACTTGGTCAGATGCTCTGTGGTCTCATCGGTAATTTCACATGTCCTGTTTTCGAAATCAACAAGGTTTTTCGTGAATTCTGTTTGAGAACATAAGTGCTTTACAATTTTAAGTTTTTGATTAACGGGGTAAATTACCTTATATCCATGAGATAGGTTCTTGTTAATTATATAAGGACGTTTACTTATGAAGTCATTGGATTCTAGAAAATCAATGTGCCTTTTATAATTCCAAAAGTACTTTTTGAGATAGCTGGCTTTTAAACGTACATGTCCTTTAGTAAGGTTATCTTTATGTTCAATTGATTTTTGCTCTATTAAATCAATTACAAAGACTAAATAATCAATGTTTAGATGATTTCGGCCTTTTGGATATTTCCTGTTATTTGTGTTCACAAGCTTCTTCATTTTCTTATATAAACCCTGTTCAATAAGCATGAAATATTCTCTGTTAGCTAGATTAACTCTCATAATCATTCTTTTTTAAATAGTTCAACAATTCACTTTTAAGGAACACGGTTTTCGTATTCAGACGTCTAACAGGAATAGCTCCCTTTTTGTTGAGTCTCCATAAAGTGGTTTTGGAAATCCTAAGAAGCTCACAGGCTTCTTTTGTACTTAATACTTCGTTACCATCGTTTTGAGTCTTAAACTCATACTTAGGTAGTACATCATGTAGCTCTTTGGCCACTACCTGCCCGATGATTGATACAAGACTTTCTTGCTCAATTCCGATTACTTTAAGGTCATTTTCCCTCATAATTACTTTTCGATTCTGGTTTGATTTGCAGAATCGTTTGCAAGAACTTTAAAGGGAAAACAGGGAGAAAAAAGGGAAGAATGAAAATGAAAAAAGCCACTTAAAAATTTATAAGTGGCTGTTTATTAAATATTTATGCATTCGTAAAGTTATGGGGTAGGTGTTGCCTTCAATTTTTCCCTTCGGATTTTTAGTTTATTAACCACTTTATCTACTGTGGTACTTAAAGTTGTAAAGGGATAATGCTTAGAATCTACCTCGTTTTTATTGGAATAATACTTTTTAAACTGATTTTTCCATTTGCCCAAATCTGTTGTTGCAGAAGAAAGGCTTAGATACAAAAATTCATTTTCAGTTTCGAATGACAAAGATTTATCCTCTTCGTAAAAATCAAAAATGTAAAAAAGATAGCAAAGCCTAAAGAATTCAACAGCTTTAAAGTCAATATGTCTTATGTTTAGACTGTTATATTCGTTAAAAGATAGAAGGTTAATCACTATACGGATTTCATCATTGTCAAATCCTTTGTGGGCAAGATAATTTACCAAAGGTTTGTTACGCTCAATTTGTTTATAGAAGTCCTCAGATTGCACAGAGTCTTCATTTTCATTTTCTCCTAGTAGAGCTGCATGATACTTATAAAGCATCAAGCTACAATCAGATGGAACCTTTAATGAAAGTATGTCATAGCTTAATTTTAAACGTCTACTTATCTCAACCCATAGGATTAATGTTTTCCTATAGTCGATATAATACCCCTTTGCATCAAAAAAGCCGTCAAATTGGAATGGTTTTTCTTCAACAACATTGAAGTAATTGCTTTTGGATTTCAGTAAACTGTTTTTTTGGAAATCTTCTTTAATGTTATTGGGAATAAGTTGCCTGCTTTGAAGAACATCATTAAAACGAGTAATCTTTTCTTCTAATGCCCCATGTTGTATTTGCCACTGGTGAACGAAAATTTGATGTACGTAAGAAATGTAAATGTTAGGGTTAATCTTCGATAATGCGATGTAACTATTAAAGGTTTCGCCTAATTCAAAGGTAGATATGTTTAAATTATAATTCCCATCCAAAGGATTGCCTTCTTCATCACAGTCTGTTGGGAATCCGAATTGGAAATTCTCATTGATGGCGTTAATCAATGATTGTTGTTCGTTCTTGGAGAGTAAGTCATCCAAGCTTTCGATTGTAGACTTTAACTGTGGGTTTATTTTCAACTTTTTTAAGAAACCCAGTTCTTGTCTTATGTAGTCTAGGTAATTAATTTTTTCTTTCCCATCAAATAGCATAACCATACTCTCTTGATTGAAGAAATATCCAATAGGGGACAATAGCTCATCTTGTTGTAGTAATAGAAAAACAACAAAATCCTCTAGGATTTCTGAAAGGGATAATCTGTTCATACCATCCATCTTTCTAGTTTATCTTTAGTTTCCTTCCAATCTGGATATAACTTTTCCAGAAGTTCGTAAAAAGCTGAACTGTGATTCAGGTACTTTAAATGACATAGTTCGTGTACAATAACATATTCAATACACTTCTTTGAAGTTTTAATCAATTCCAGATTTAAATGAATCTTTCCATCCTTATCGCAACTGCCCCATCGTTTCTTCATCCATCTATAAGCCAGTATTGCGTGACCGTCGAAAAGACTCTTTGCTAATGGGCGTTGTTCCTCAAAAAGTTCTTTAAAGTGTATTTCGGCTTTGTCCTTGTACCAACCTTTAATTAACTCTTCTACAGTTTTCTTATTTTCAGGATTCTGACAATATACTTGTAAATAACCTCCTGAAAGCTTTACTACTGCTTTTTCAGATTCGTGAAGTTTTAATCTATATTGTTTACCTAGGTATAGATGGGTTTCACCATTTACAAACCTTCGAGGTGGAGTAATTGGTTGAAATGAAAGAAAGAAATCCTGCTGCTTAACTATCCACGCTGCCTTCTTTCTTACTTTGTCACGAACTTTCAGTAAGTCGCTGTTCTGAGGGGCGGTTACTCTAACCGATTTATCTGGATATACTTTAATCCCAAGTGTTTTACGCTGGGAGAATTCCAAGTCATAGGCTATAAGGGTTGTTCCATACTGGATTTCATCTCTCATAGGACTACTTGTATTTTATTATTGCAACTTTTAGACAATCCTCGATTAGTTGGTCTATTTTGTCCCAGTTGGTATCCTGTCCGTATTTCTTAAGGAGTTCATAGACAATATCACCGAGAGCAATGTTTATTTTGCCTGTAATGTCTTCGTTTTTATCCCATTCTACAATCTTACTTCCATTTAGATAAATATGCTCTTTTACTGTTTTATCAATATCCAAACTAGTTTCAATATGAAAACGTGTCTTAAGCAATTCTACATCATCAAATGTTGTTTTACTAAAATTGTAAAAAGCTAAGCCTGCATCGTTGTTTGCTAATTCTTTTGGAGCATCATCTGACCGTCCGTGTAAAAACTTATCCTCTAACTCTTTTGCCTTTTTCAAAAACTCGGCCTCCGAAATACGCTTTTGGTAATATTCTTCAATGGTTTCTTTAATAAGCTCGGCCAGCTTTTTGTAATAAACTGGGTCTTCCTGCATTTTTACATTAATAGCCTTAATGGTTCTACTGGCAATATGGTCAGCCTGTGCAGCCTTACCAGTAATTTTTTCGATTTCGGCTTCACGTTGTTCTTTGTCAAAGATGTCAACCAATTCAGTTACTTTCATAATCTCACCCTCAGTTGAAATATGTTGGTTAATTAGTTTCTGAATTTTAGGTTCAAACTCTTTATAGGATAAATCGTCATTGTACCTACGCTTCACATCAACACGTAACTTAAGAAAGAACTTTGCATCTTTTTTGTATTGGGCTATCTTCTTTTCATCAGTATTGTTGGCGAAATCCACAGAGGACAAGGCCATCTTAAGTAATCGAGCAAATTGACTAAGCTTTTCATAAAATTTATTTCGGATGTCCTCTGGTTTTAGAAGCTCTTCATAAGCAGTTGGTTCAAGGTTTTTGTCTTTCAGCTCTTTAAAAATGTCCCAGACTTCGGAGTGAGCTTGTGGAAGCTTCTTTATTTCATCATCCAATTTGGTCAAAGTGCCTTCAAGTTCCTCTTCGTCAAAATCAGAAAGGCCAGAATAAGTGGCCAATGCATTATCTAAGTTTTCAAGATTGCCATAATAATCTACGATATAACCATAATCTTTTCCTGGGTATACTCGATTTACTCTCGCAATGGCTTGTAATAGGGTGTGTTCTTTCAATGCCCTGCACAAATAGAGTATAGTGTTGTTTGGAGCATCAAAACCAGTTAATAATTTAGCTACTACAATCAATATTTCTGGATGTTCCCTCTTCTTGAATTGGGTTATGACGCTCTTTTCAAACTTCTTTAAATCTCCATACTTATCTATCCTAGAGTTGAAGTATTCGTCTTCGATTCGCTTCTCGTCATTTGTGTTGTAAAACCCATCTTCGACACCTTCACGTTGGTCAGATTGAGTAACGATAACTTCTGAAGTAACCATTCCTATGTCATCCAAAAACCGTTTGTAAATTAATGCAGCTTTGATTGTTGGAGCGACCAATTGTCCTTTTGGTTTGTATTTGTCACCTTCAGTTTGAAAAAAGTTCCTGTAGTGTTCCGAAATGTCCCATGCTCTGGCGTAAATAACCTTTTCAGTTTTATTAAGTTCATTAATGGTGTTGAACTTTCTTTTCAGGTTTGCTTTACCATATTCGGATAGGGGTTCAGAAAGTTTGTCAAAATATCTATTTACAGGGTCTTCATCAACTGTAATTAGGTTGTGTCTACCTTCGTATAAAAGAGGTACTACTGCACCATCGTCAACAGCATCCTTAACGGTATATGGGAGACCTATATAGCCACCAAACTTGTGGGCGGTACTCTTTTCCCTTTTCATTAAAGGTGTGCCTGTAAACGCAAGAAAACAAGCGTTAGGAAAAACCTGTTGCATACTAACATTAAAGCTACCGTATTGTGTTCTATGTCCTTCATCAATCATGACAAAAATATCTGATGAAAGAAAGGGGTTCTTTGTTTGTTTAACGGCAGCTTCAAACTTGTTTATGATTGTAGTGATTATGGCATCACTTTTATCATTTAACAGTTCTGTTAGATGTGTGCCAGTTTTTGCTTGCTTCACCTCTTTTTGGCACTTTTTAAAGGTGTCTGAGATTTGGTCGTCCAGATCAATTCTATCAGTGACCAGAATTATTTTTGGGTTACTTATTTCGGGGTTTGAGGCAATCATTTGAGCCAACATAACCATGGTGAGAGATTTGCCACTACCTTGTGTGTGCCATATTACACCACCTTGCCTTTTCCCTAAGTTGTCAAAATGGGTAACTCGTTTTATGGTATCCTGTATGGCAAAAAATTGTTGGTAACGAGCTACTTTTTTAATGCCCTCATCATAAACGGTGAAATTCCTGATGATTTCCAGCAAACGTTCTTTTCGACATAGAGAATACAACAATTCATCTTGGTTGGTTGTTTCTCTTTTTTCCTTTTCCAGTCCATCAAAATAGGACTTTACATATTTAAATCTTCCAGAAAACAAATCGTTTTTTTGAACCTCTTTTAATGGCTTGTTTTTAACACTGGAAAGCTCATTGGCAAAATCCTCCTTATCTTGCTTGCTTGAAAACTGCTCTTTCCATTTAGACCAAAACTCCTTACTTGTTCCTGTAGTGCCATAACTGCTATCATTAGTAGCGATGCTTAACAGAAGATTGGAGTACATGTACAAAGAACGGATGCCAGATTTACTGAAATTGCGAATATGTTGTTCAATTGCAAGTTCCGTTGGAGATTTAGTGCCTTTTAGAGAGGGACTTTTGCACTCAATAATTACCATTGGAATTCCATTTACAAATAGCACTATATCTGGACGGTAAGTATCGGTTCTGGCAGTTCTTAGAACACTGTATTCCTCAGTAACATGAAAAATATTGTTTTCTAGGTTTTCCCAATCTATGTATTGTAACGTATGGCTTTTTTTATCTCCATCTATGCTTTGCTCCATAGCTTTGCCTAAAGTAATAAGGTCATAGAATGCAGCGTTGGCATTTAAAAAACCATCCTGAATAGGTAAATCTTTTAGGGCTAAAATGGCTGAATTCAGGTTTGCTTCTGAAAAAGGGTACTCCTTACCTTTGCGATAAATAGTATTTATTTCGTGCAATTGTGTTTTAAGAATATTTTCGAAAAGAACCTGTGATTTTTTACCTCCTCGCCAATCTAATGCTTGTTCAGGTGTAACATAGTTATACCCCATGTTGATTAATAGCTGTAAAGCTGGAATTTGGGATATGTGGTCTTCTAAAAAGGAGGGTGTTTTCATACTTTCCAGTTTTTATAACTCCAACCAGTTGGTTGCAGTTCTTTCAACAATAAGGTCAAGTCATCCTTGGATTTCGGATAAAGTGAGCTGTTCCTAATTCTTTGTTTGCCTATCAATTCGTAAAATCCCTCAATTACTTTTAATTCTCCTGCATAGCTCTCAGGTTTCCCAAATACAGTTAGTAACAAATATCTATTAACAATAAATGCTACTATATCGGCTAATTGAATTGCGGGGGAAAGATGTGATTTTGAAAAAAAAGGAACATCAATGATTTCACCAAGTCTTGGAGGCTTGATTTTTGCTCTAGGTGGTACTGTATGGCCAGTAAATCCATCCGTAAAGGATAGGTCATCGCCCAAAATTTTCAACAAACTCTCATCATGTTTTTTCTGTTCATCAAAAATGACAACCGTTTTACCTTTATTTTTTTTCTGATTTTGGTGTTCCCGTTGTAATGCGAGTATTGTATGTAGAGCACTTATTTCATAAGGACTACCCATATAGTTAGCGATTTTACACCCTGCGCTCTTTTTGTTGAAAAATTCCTCACTGTTGATTGGTGAAACAATGAATTTGCATCCTCTTGATTCAGACCATTCTAAAATTAACAACAATATTTTTTGCCTTGTTTTTGGAGGAACTTTCGACCAAGCATTTCTTCCACGATAGATATCAGCAGACTTTAGCTCGCTCAGAGGAATTCCTATTTTTTTAAGTTCATCCATTATAATGTTTTGTTCCTTTTGAGTTTTAAACAACCCATAGAAATCCATTATGACACCTGCCATAACCTGTACTGGTTGGTTGGGGTTAAACTTAATCCCGCAATGCCCGCTTTCATCTAAGTAACATGCTTTCATATGGTGAGCTTCTGGTTTAACTCCTAGTTTTTTCTATCGCTAATCCTTTAATTTCACTCATAACTCTATGGTTTCAATAATTTTTGCTCGTCCTTTCCACTCAATAATTGACTCATATTCAAACCCTTCTTGGTCATGATAGTATATTTTCATTTTAAAAACTAAATCTTTTGGATGCTTGACTAATGATTTGCCAGATAACTCAATCCTTGCGTCCTTTTTTATTTCTATGGGTTCTTTCCATTTTTTGAATTCCACCTCGTCACCTTCGATAAATTCGTATCCATCATAAAAACAAAGCTCACCTCGATTAGCTAGATTGAGCCAAATTTCATAACTGTAGCCTGCGTAACCACTGTTGGGGATATATAATCTCGGTTTTACCGAAAGCCTAAACCTTTTATTTTCAATTTCGGCAAGTGCTCCTGAGCCACTTCCTGAAGAGATGAAGGTTTGAAGCTCGGCGAAATAATCTCGCATGACCGTATTGCCCTCAGTAATTATTCCATTTTGTGCCTCAATAGCTACTACAATACCTGATAGCTTATCTAATTGTTCTTGTGTGTCTTTATCACTTTGCCTTAATTTATAAATTGAATAAAGAGTGTAAAATATTGTGATTGCACCTAAAAATATACCTACCCAGAGTCCTATCTGTTCACCTAGAGACATTGGTTCTTTGATAGTGTGAACTACTAAATTTTCATCAGGCTTTTTAAGTTTAACCAAGTTTTCAAAATGCATGTTAATAGTGTCCTGTATAGTTACTATGGTATCCTTAACAATCCCGTTTTTTGTATTTTTTAGTATGATGATTTTATCCTGCATGCTACTTTGATTTTCTTTTTATTTTGACGAGATAACACATTATCAAGCCTGAATTTTCAGCTACTTCATCATGTGAGGTAAAGTCAGGGTCGTATTTTTTTTCTAATTCAGCAAGAGCTGCTTCCTTAACTTCAATTGGATTAATCATGTATTCTAATGATTGATTTTTATTCTTAAAACAATCCAATATCATCTCCCATTTTGATAGTTCATTATATTTCATTTCGGGGATTTCGGAATCTTTTACAATTTGATTCGGCCTATCCAACTTTTTGAAGAATAAAACGTACCCTGCTCTAATTGAATTCTTTTCAATATCATCAGTTTGAACCATTGCCTCCGATAGTCGAACAATATCCTTTTCCACAATGGAGTTGTTTCGAACAAAGGACTTTATTTCTATACCCACTAAGGACATATGTTTTGGTTTTCTATATAGAAATGACCTATAGGGCTCTTTTGTTAGTGCAATATCAATTCTACCTGATTTGTTTTTTGGGGGATTATGATTTTGTCTTTTGAGTTTTTTGTCCCATGAAAATTCAGGGAAAGCACCGTTATAATAGTCGTTAATTGGGTATTCGAGCTGTACATGTATAAAATTGTCCCATCCCCAATCAAAAAGTTTTTTAGCAATATTTACAACTATTAAATATTCTATAAGCCTAGATTTAAAATCTGTTCTTTGGTAAGACAATCTTAAATTTTCTTCATAAGAATAGATGGCAGACTCAACAATCCTTTGTTCTATCTCATTATAGTATTTGTCTTGCCATTCTGTGTACATAACTTTAAGTTATTTCAGTTTTTGAAACTCTACTCTATCGCCATTGGCCAATTCCAATATTATCGTGTTCTCTAGTAACATCCATACTTTTAGAGATTGGTATTCAGGTTTATCTTCTGTATAGATTATATCGTCAATTTGAATTGTAAAAGTTGTATCAGGATTACTGATTAAATCTACAACAGCTCCTTGCCACTCATACCAAACTTTGTTTCCTTTTGCATCAGTTCCATAAATTGTAAAAAGAGACAGTCCTTTATCGTGTTTAGGGTCAAACATCCTGATATTGAAATCTATTGTAATCCCTTCATTTATGCACCGCCATATCCCCAAAATATCTTTTAACTCCATTTTCTTTAATTTTAATTAACCCTTATTTTTCCCGTTAACAATTGCTGCATCAGACCTTTTTTCTGCAATTGTAAATGCTTTAAATAGGCTTCTTGATACTCTATTTCTTTGTCTACTTCGTTGAGAACATTTGCAATTGCCTTTTGTTCTTCGATAGTTGGGATTGTCAATTTTAAGTCAAAGAAATCTTTCAGTCCAATATTTAATAATCCATGAGCACGACCACCCTCCTGAGCGATTCTCATAAGGTTTTTAACCATGAGACCTGCTTCAAAGTAGTTTAACAGGAAATCGGAGTCAATATTTTCCTTAACAGAAAAGCAAATGTATAATGTGGTTACTACGGCTTTGTCAAAATCATCTAACCTTTTAAAAGCTCCCATGGGGTAACCTGAAGAGTAACTTTTGTTATAAGCAAAATCCCCTTTTTTGATTAAAAAATATCCTGAGAGGGTTGAACTAGCAACTCTTTTATTAAAAAAATCTTCCTGTTTTACAAAACCTCTTTGAGCGGAAATAGTTACAACAGTATCATTTAATTCCTCATTTTTATTTGTTATTCTATCGGTTATTTCGCCTAACGTTATTTCTTTCCATTCCTTAGAGAATCCAGTCAACCTAATATTTCCTGTCAATAACTGCTGACTCAATCCTCTCTTACGAAGCTTTAATTTATCAAGCAGGTTTTGATACGATTTAATAGCTTTATCCCAATCTGAGAGAATAGAAGCTATTTTTTGTTGTTCATCTAATGGAAAGTCTGGTATTCTGAAATTACTTAAATCCTTCAGATTCAGAACAGGCTGGGCTCCACCAACTTGATTAATAAGAATTAGTTTTTTTATGTTTTTTTCTAAAAAATATTTTACAAATTGAGGATTAGCTCTTGATGGGTCAATGCTTATTCTAGATACTGAACGTGAAATGTTTGCTCCATCTAAACACTTAGGCACGACATCCATTGTTCCAATATTACCTCCCACAACCGTAATCAATAAATCTCCTTCCCTTACTCTAGAACGTTCATAAGGTTTATCTACACTTTTGGAAATTTTGAATATCTCATCTAAATCACACCACCCTTTTGAATAGTTTTGGCTTCTAATCATAAATATGCCATCATTAGAATACTCTCCTGGTTGGACTACTCCGTAGGTAATTCTTTTTCCTTGGTTTAGTAAGTCAGATATTTTATTGTCCAATGTCCTCATCTTACAACCCTAATGCTTTTAAATGCTGATTTAATTCTTGTTCAATGACTTCAATCTTTTTCTTGGTCATTTTTATTTCTTCATTTAAAGCTTGGATATCAACTGGTTCTTCTTCTTCAAACGTATCAACATACCGAGGAATGTTTAAATTATATTCGTTTTCAAGCAGCTCCTCTTTAGTTGCTACATGGCTATATTTATCAATTGTCTCCCAGTTTTTATAAGTGGTTATAATTTTTTCAATATTCTTTTCATTTAGAATGTTTTGATTTTTACCAGAATCATACTCATTGCTGGCATCAATGAATAGGACATCAGTATTGTTCCCTTTGTTCTTATCGAAAATTAAGATTGTGGCTGGAATGCCTGTTCCGTAGAATAGATTGGCAGGTAAACCGATTACAGCTTTTAATAAATTTTCCTCAATAAGTTGTTTTCTTATCTTCCCTTCGGAACTGCCTCTAAACAAAACCCCATGTGGTAGAACCACACCTGCTTTTCCATGTTCATTTAAGGTTTCAATCATGTGGGTAATAAAGGCGTAGTCGCCTTTACTCTTTGGAGGTGTGCCTCTGTGAAATCTATTATACTTATCTGAACTGGCATTCTCTGCACCCCATTTGTCCAAAGAAAAAGGAGGATTGGCAACTACCACATCAAACTTCATTAGTGCATCCCCTTCTCTGAGTAATGGAGTATTCAATGTGTCACCCCATTCAATACGAGCATTGTCCATTTCATGCAAAAACATATTCATTCGTGCTAATGCCCAAGTACTACCATTTACTTCTTGCCCGTTTAAGGAAACGTTCTTACTTCCTATTTCGTTGGCAACTTTGAGAAGCAATGAGCCAGAGCCACATGTTGGGTCGGATATTCTGTCACCAGCTTTTGCTTCAACGAGTTTTGCCAATAAGATGGAGACATTTTTTGGGGTGTAAAATTCACCTGCTTTTTTACCCGCATCCGAAGCAAATTTTTCAATAAGGTATTCGTACGCATCACCAATAATGTCGTTTCCTTCCAAATTTGAAGGTCTAAGGTTCAGCTCGACAAAGTCACCCAAAAGATTCTTTAAACGACGATTACGGTCTTTGGTCTGGCCAAGGTTGGGTTCTGAATTGTAGTCGATATTTCGAAACACCTTTTCTAGCTTTCCTCTATTTGCATCTTCGATGTTTTCCAATGCAATATTGATAAGCTCTCCTAGATTAGGTGCGTTTCGGTTTTCATATAGGAAATCAAACGAGCTTTCTTCGGGTATCTTAAATCGTTCATGCTTCATGGCACGTTCAACTCTTTCAACATCTCCGTTGTATTTTTTTAAATAATCCTCCCGTTTTTCATTGCTTACATCAGTAATGTACTTTATAAAGAGCATGGTAAGGATATAATCTTTGTACTGTGTGGCATCTATTGTGCCTCTGAAGGTGTCGCATGCAGCCCAAACCTTATCGTTGATTACACTTTGTGTTAATTTATTACTCATGATTATTTTATTTCTTGATTCATTATTCTGTTCACTAACCCTCGCTTCAGTGTTGTTCGTTTTTCCAATAGGTTTTTGGTTAGTTCTATATTCTCATCCAAAACCCGTATTAGTTCAATAATCTCCTGTTGTTTTTTGATAGGGGGTAGGGTAATGGTTATTTGCCCCAATTCTTTTTTAGGAATCGATGTAATTGTGGCACCAGCTCCAATAAGTTTTAATTCGTATTGAATTTTTTCTGAATTTAGGTAATAGGCTAAATATTCTCCTAAGACATAGTCGGTGTTAGGTCGTATGATGTAGAAAAGAGAAGAAGGGATGGCTTTACCAAAATTGGGGTCGTATGGCCATGCGAAAATACGATGTCCCTTGCCAGCTAAAATCAAATCATTCGGCTGCAAAAGGAATCTATCATTTTTGCCATCTAGTTCAACAAAACTTTCTTCAAACTTGGTTGGGTGATATAGGTTGTCAAAATGACCAGCATGCAAGTACTTAATACTACCTGTATGATGGGGCTTTTCGTAAAGCCCAAACTGGATGTCGGCGATATTTTGGAGTTTATGCTTAATCAATGTATATTTATTTGAAACTTTCTACAACGAAAATAGTAAAATATATTTGTAGAGTATTTCAAAAAATACAAACATCGATGAAATGTAATAAAACATCGATGAAATGATATATTATCTTCTGTTTGCACGTTTAACTGCCCATCTTTCTTCTGGTTCAAGCAAAAAATCTTCTCCTTACAGCATAAAATGAAGCCTAACAGTGCGATTTCCAACGCTACAAATTCTTAATAAGGTTAATCCATTCATTAGTTTGTCGTAAACATTGAAGCTTGAAACCTTTAGTTTGTGAAATGCAATACCAGAATCCTCCGTACCCTTCACTTCATATTCTAGCCTATCATTTGGAGTGTATACAATTAAATCTACCCCATCAACATTATCCTCAAATTTTGGATTTTCGTATATACTATTAAAATAGTATTTGGCAATCTGAATAGCTTTATGGCCTATATGTGAATTCTTTCCTTGTTTAGGGTATTCATTATTGAGGTTCTCAAATTGTTGTTGGGATAGTCTGAAATCAATTGTTTTCATCGAAGGCCTTTTCTTTTATTCCGTCAGTTATGGTTTTCCAAATTTCATTCCTTGCATCTGATGAAATTCTTGCTTGTGGGTGGGGAACGGCTCCAAAGGGATATTTTGAGAATAATATTCCTGTGTAACCGTAAACCGTTTTTTTGTTTACATCATCCCAAACAGAAAATTCTTGTTTGCTGGATATATGTTGCGAAAGAGCATAATTTGACTTGCCTAGCATCAGTGTCCATGGAGGATTTATAAAGTCCACATATTCTTTGAACAATGGATAAGCAAGTTCCCAGTCAGTGTTTTCTAGTTGGTGTGCTTTTGGTGTTCTGAAGAAACAAAAGTTGGAATAATTTAAATCCTCTATTTCTGAGTTTAGATATTCTCTAAAGAACTTTCTGCTATGGGATATAAATTGCCAGTTCCTTTTACGATGCTTTTCAGGATAGGCGGTCTGTTGGCCTATATTGTCCCCTCCCCAATTCAAACCGAAAAACAAGCCTTTGCTTATTTGAATAGGTGTTTCGCATATAGCTGAATTCCAATTTTTGTCTTGATGTTTTTCAAATGTCTTGCTTTTCAGAAATAATGCTCTGGTCTTCCCCATAAGCTGATGAAAGAATCGTTCTTCGCTGGTCATAAAAAGAAATTATATTTTTTGTGGGGGAATGTAGTCCACGTATAATGGTGGGATTTCTGGTAAGAAAAATAGTCATAAAATTTCAGACTTCATACTACGCACCATTGCAATATCGCAATTTAGGTTACCCCCTCCTTGCTTGAACGCCCATGTTCAACCCCCGCCCTTTGGTTTGATGATTGGGGGCTACCCCCAGTAAGTTTGTTGTATGGACTGATTGTTTTTGGATATTTCTGAGTGAAGTTAAAATATCGGGAAAATATCGGGCACAAAAAAAGCCATTCGACTGATTTTCAAGTGAATGGCTTCTGATTTAGTAGCGGGGACTGGACTCGAACCAGCGACCTTCGGGTTATGAGCTTCATAAGCTATAAGTTAAATAATACTTAAGTATTTGAAAATAAATAAAATACGATTTTTTAAATGTTAAAGAATATCAAATAAATCCATTTGAAATCAATTTATTCTGTACCTATTCTGTACCCCTTTTTTTGTTTAAAGTTGTACCTTTATTAAGGATTAAAGTTGAGGATTATGGCCAGTATTAAGATTGTTCGACGGAAAAATAAAGAAAGAAAGGACGGTTCTGCACCACTTGCATTGCGGATAAGCGATAATTACAGAACAAGTTATCGATTTTTGGGCCAGTACATTCTTGAAAAGGATTGGGATAAAAGTTCTTCTTCGGTTAAAAGATCACATCCTAATTATAAAAAGTTGAACAACTTTCTTATGAAAAAGGTTATCGAGGCGAATGATATCTACTTTGATCTGAAGGAAGAAGGCCTAACTCCAAAACAGGCCAAGCAAAAGTTAAAGGGCGTAGAAGGTGAGAAAGCATTTTTTGTTCTTGCTGCAGAACGTATAAAGGATAAATATGATAGGGGAACCATTTCTGTTGCCAAGGCAGAAATGTCAATTCTTTTCAATTTAGATGAATTTTTAAACCTCAAACATTCCTTGAAGAAAGATGAAGTCATTGAGGGCATAAAAAGCCGAAGAAAAAAGCGCATCAGCGATGGACGAAAATCGGAAACCGATTTTTATGATTCGGTACGTTATTTCAAAAACAAACCCTCACTTAGATTTAAGGATATCAATGAGCGCTTTATTGAAAAGTTCAAGAATTTTTGTGCTATTTATCTCGGGCACAAAGAACGAACGATAACCAATCAACTTATCTTTATCCGTACCTTGTTCAATATAGCTTTAAAAGATGGCATAGTTCCATCTGAATACTACCCTTTTGCTGGTGAGAAGGAAAAAATAAGGATTGGTTCAGGCCATAAAATCGGTCTAACGATAAAGGAAGTTCAAAGTATCGAGCAATTGGAGTTAGAGCTAGGGACCTCTATTTGGCACACTCGTAATGTATGGTTAATGGCGTTTTATTTTGCCGGAATACGTATTTCAGATATTGTTCAGATCAAATGGAGTGATTTTAAAAACAACCGCTTGTTCTATGTTATGAGCAAGAATTCTAAACCAGTAAGTTTAAAAATTCCAGCTAAAGCACAGACCATTTTGAATTTATACGCGAGTGGAAAAGAATTGAATAACGGCTATGTGTTTCCCTTTCTGAAGGATGTCAATCCCAAAGACACTAAAGCTATTTTTGTAAAAACAAGAAATGCTACTAAGCTGTTCAATAAATACCTTAGAAGAATCGCTAAACTTTGTGAAATAGATAAACCCCTTTCAAACCATATTGCGCGTCATAGTTTTGGAAATATTGCGGGTGACAAGATCCATCCCTTGATGCTTCAAAAACTATATCGACATAGCGATTTAAAAACTACCTTGAACTACCAAGCCAATTTTATCCATAAGGAAGCTGATGAAGCATTGGATAGTGTAATAAATTTTTAATGTTTAAATCTAAGCTGAAACAATTTGCATTTAAAAACTATAAAAATCCACAGTTCTGGTGTTTAAAATAGCGAGTAAAGCGTATTGGCATCTTTCCATCCATTAAAACAATACAGATTGATACCATGAAAACTGACAAGGAAACAATGAATGAAAGATATCGAGCTTTCAAGGAATAAATATTCCAATGGGTGATAAAGCCAACAAACTTTAAATGATGCCATAGAAGAAGCATGTATTATGCTTTTTAACCCAAATCTTACCCCAAAACTTTGCGCATGGACCCAGTTCCAATTTTATAGCATTCGGGAAGATAAGCGTGAATAAAATTGGAATGGGGCGCACAACCTATTTTCTCTGTTGCATTGGGATGTTCAGGAAAGGGGCAAATCTCGGGATACGTAGTAGGCCGAGTTTGAATAGCGAGAGGGTAGCACGCCAAGGCGGTGCTACGTATTCAAATTTCGCCCAAAGAGCCAGTGGAACCAAGGCTTTTCATCATTGAATCCCATTGGTCAAGCTTACATTTTTTGCTGTAAAACCCCTGTTAACCCTTAAAAACACTAAAAAGATTTACTGTAAATATTTGAGAACATTGACTGGAACAGCGGTTTCTTGTGACCGATTCGGATGAATGGACATGCCATTGATTTCCATTGATTCTTTTCAAGAAAATGGTTCAAATCCTATTAAATACCATATGGACAGGAGATAATATTGACCGTATTGGCCGGAGTATTATCTTTTGCCTTGCTCAGTAAGGTTAGTTTGGCAAGATTTGGGGCTTGCAGCGCGAAACTTGGTTTCGCTTGCCTTTGTATTGATTTTTCAATTAATGCTTATTTTTCTTAACCCATTCAATTGTTAAGATTCATTTTTCCTTTCTACATCAATAGTATACACTCCGACGTTTACTTAAGGATTGAGGTTATGGATAAGTACAATTACGTACCGAAAAGAAAATCAACATACCACAACGGCTTGATTTGTAAGAATAATATGTATTTTAATGCTTTGTAAGCACGATGACCATTAAGCATATTACTTCATGAAAAAATTATTAATTGGATTTGTAACATTTTTAATTTTCGCTTGTAATACAAGCCCACGTAATGAATTTCAATTAAACGGAATTACCAAAGACTTTGAAAATGGAACCGTTCTTTACTTTGATAATACTAGTACCGGAACATTGATCGATTCTGCGGTTATAGAAGAAAACACCTTTTATTTCAATACCAAATTGCCAAAATCACCTTTGCAAGTGGTTTTAAGAACCAAAGATTTTTCCCATTATCGGTTTTTATGGTTGGAAAACAACCCCATGACTTTTGATGCCAGCAATTCCGATTTTAGAAATGCCATTGTCACGGGTTCTGTTGAAGAGAACCTGAGTTACGAGCTGAGCAAGGAAACCGATACGCTTTCCCGGGATGAAAGGACAATAAAAGAACAACGATTTGTTGAGAAGCATCCAAACAGTATCCACAGCGCTTACGTTCTTTCTGTATATTCCACAACATGGGGTAAGGAAAAGACCAAAGAACTTTACGACAAACTTTCAATCGAAATCAAGCAAACGGAGTTCGGAAAGGAAATAGCCAACTACATAAAGCTAAACAAGAACCCCGAAATAGGGGATAGTTATGTGGATTTTGAAATGGAGGATCGCTATGGAGAAATAAGAAGACTATCTGAATTTGAAGGAAAATTGGTTTTGTTGGAATTTTGGGGCTCCGGTTGCCTTCCATGCAGGCAGGAAAATCCAAACTTGGTGAAAACCTATAGAAAATATCAACCCAAAGGATTTGAAATATTTGCAGTATCACAGGATACAAAAAAAGAAAACTGGCTTAGAGCAATAGAAAAAGATGGTCTTCCTTGGACCCAAGTGAGTGATTTGAAAGGCCAGAGTAATATTGCTTCCTTAATTTATGGAATCAGTTATATTCCTGACAATTTTTTAATTGACCAAAACGGCGTCATAATAGGACGGAATATCCGAGGGGATGACCTTGACAGAAAACTGGAAGAGTTATTCAATTAAGAAATTCAAATAAAAGATGAGTAGTTTCGAAAAACAGGTTGATAGAAATTTAATGGGGAAACGGCTGGAAAAGGAAGGAAAAATAAGAGAGGCTAAAGCTCTTTACGAAGCCAATATTTCTGAAGATTTTGAAGGAAGCTTTCCATACAGGAGATTAGCAATTATCTATCGAAAGGAAAAATCTGTTGTAGATGAAATAAGAGTTCTCAATAAAGCTGTAGAGGTTTTTAATTCCCTAGTAAAATTTGAAAGAAAGGATGTTCAGCCGAAATTAAAGGAATTCCGTGATGCTCTACAAAAAGCTAAATCAAAATTATAAATAGTCTATTTTATAGATGAGGATTAATTTTGATTGTAAAGTTAAAATTAGGGTAGTCTACTTGTTTGATGGAAAATGGATAAGGATACTAAGAATATATAATCCATAAACACATTGTGTTTAATATGAATTATCTACTGGAAGGTCAAGAAACAGAACGAATAAAATTCAGGAAGATTATGTTGTCTGATTTTAGTCATTGGTTGGAATTTCATAAGGATTCATTAACTTCTCAACATTGGTTTTCCGAATATGAGAGCCCAGAAATAGAATGTAAAAAATGGTATGACAAACAGTTTTATCGGTACAAGAGAGGTTTAGGTGGAATGAATGCCTTGATTGATAAAAAATCAGGAAGACTAATCGGGCATTGTGGGCTTTTGATTCAACATGTTGATGACAAACCAGAGCTGGAAATCGGTTATTCCTTATTGCCTGATTTTTGGTTCAAAGGATTAGCAACAGAGTCAGCAAAAAAATGTCGGGATTTCGCCTTTGAAAATAATTTATCCGACTCTGTCATTTCGATAATCAGTTTGACAAATAGACCATCAGAAAATGTTGCAACAAAGATTGGAATGAATATCGATAAGGTTACCGTTTACAAAAACAACAAAGTGAATATTTTCCGAATTTTTAAATCGGAATGGAAAGAATTAAAGAAGAACGATTAACACTTATTAAAACAACCATTGCCCTGATAGTTCAAATAAATGACAACCTGTTTTAGGTCCAGTTAAAGTCAGACTAATGTAAAAAAACGTAAAAATAAGCGAATCATTGATGGTGAGCACAAACTGAACATCATGAGATTGACAATTCTGCAGGTTTTAATATTTTTCTTAGGTAACCTAATTGCCGCACAAACCTCGCTCGAGGAAATTGACCTTGAAAATGGAGCATACAAGGTTGGATTTCGACACTATACAGCCAATGACAGCACACGAACTTATAGTAGAGTCTTTGACTACACCAACAAAAAGTTCCCAAGACCAATTCCCGTAAGCATATGGTATCCTTCTAAGCAAGACATGGTTAACAGAGAGCCGCTGACAGTTTTAGATTACCTTGAAATTTTAAAAGAAGAAGAGGAGTGGGAACACCTACCCAATGAGCAAATACTGAATTGGTTTTATTATGCCAACACCCCCGCCAACCAAAAACACCTTTTGGAAACCACGACAGCATACGTTGGTGCAGGATTTGCAAAGGGCAAATTTCCCGTAATCATCTATGCACCCAGTTTCCAAGCTTCCTCCATTGAAAACTTTGCACTCTGTGAATACTTGGCCAGCCATGGTTTTGTGGTGGTATCCGGTCCGAGCAGGGGAACGGAAACCCGTTGGTTCAGCAATAACAATGCGAAAGAAATGGAGACCCAAGCCAGAGACGTTGAGTATTTGATGAAGGAGATAGGTAAGTATCCATTTGCGGATGATGATATTGCAATTATGGGTTTTAGCTTTGGCGGCCTGTCCAATATCCTGGTGCAGACACGTAATGACAAAGTAAAGGCCGTTGTCAGTTTGGACGGCACTGAAAGATACCAGTATGGCCTACTTACCCAATCACCCTTTTTCGATCCCTTTAAAATGGATGTCCCCTATATTCACATGGCACAAAAAGACATTCCTGAAATTGTCCTGAAAGAAGACAATATTGACGCTGCGCTGAACACCGAATTCAAATTGTACGATAGTATAACAAAGAGCATAGCATATCGGTTAAAGTTCCAAAACCTGACCCATAGCCATTTTAGCACGTTGGGCGTTCTTTTTGCCAATCGGGATAAGAGGCAGGATAAAAGCGATCCAGAGATAATGGAATCTTACAAATGGGTCGCTAGGTATGCCCTGCAATTCTTGGAAGCTACTTTAAGAAAGGATGATAATGCCAAAAAGTTCATCGATAATTATCCGCAGGACAATGGAGCTGGAGATGACTTAATAATGCTACAAATCAAGCAGCCAGAAAAAGAGGGGTACACCTTTCAGAATTTTAATGATCTGGCCTCAAAAAGGAATTACAAAAACTTGGTTCAACTCCATGATTCCATCCTAAAAAACTATCCTTCGTTCAAAATCCCGGAAGGTCATTTGAATACGCTCGGCCTACAACTTGTTTTCAATCCAAAAACATCCGATCAAGGCATACAGGTTTTTCTATTGGGGACAAAACTCTATCCCAATTCTGCCAATCTTTATGATAGTTTGGCAGAGGGCCATCTATTTATGGGAAATGACGAAATGGCAATTGAAAGCTTTGAAAGATCTTTGGAGTTGAATCCACAAAACCAGAATGCCATCAGCCGATTGGAGCAGATCAAGAAATAGGCTAATTAGAAATAAGGATATATTTTATTGGGTCACCACAGTTGATAAAAATGTTCATACAGATGGCCTAAAATTAAAACTGCCGATTTGTTAACTCTTGTTTTAATTGAATTGTTTAATACTGCATATATTGGAAATATGTTTGACTATGGCATAAATCTACAAAATGGTAATTCGAGGCGTTTTATCGTGACCATTATATTTCTTTTTCTTTCAACCAACATTTCTTTTGCGCAGGTTGAAGATGAAAAACTTGCTGATATTCTTGATTATCTTGAAGAGTTGTCCTATCCCGAATTTTCTGGCGTGGTCTTACTTGCGAAAAGCGATAGCCTTCTATTTGAAAAGGCTTATGGGTATTCAAGTATAGAATATGAAGTAAAAAACACTGTCAATACACTTTTCAATGTAGCATCAATAACAAAGACAATGACCGCTGTGGCAGCTCTTCAATTGGTTGATAATGGCCTATTGGATTTGGATGCTCCATTGGGCAAGTATTTGTCGGATTACCCAAATCCGACTGTACGAGATTCCGTAACCTCATATCAACTGTTGACCCACACCGCAGGGTTGAACAATTTTTTAGTTGATGATTTTAAAGATATGGGGAAATTAAACCTAAAGGCTCCCAAGGACTATTTGCCATTATTTGCATCCAAGCCACTTTTGTTTACCCCTGGATCTAAATATTCATATAGTGCTGCGGGATATGTTGTTCTTGGTCTCTTGATTGAAAAACTGAGTGGTGAGAGCTATCATAAATACATGAACCATAATTTGTTTAAAAAGGCTGGGTTGAAAACTACAATTGCCATACCGATAGATTCCATTGTCAAAAACAAGGCAAGTGGATATACCAGCTATTTTGGAGAATCCGCCCATTTGAGCAAGAACGATCCCTATCTTGGATATGCAAATCCAGCCGGATTTTATTATTCCACCGTCAATGACATTTATATGTTTTTTGAAGCTTTGAAGAATTATCGATTGATCTCTAAACCTTTGACTAAAAAAATGATGTCACCACTGGTAAAAGGATATTATACAGATTATGGCTTTGGGATTTCAGTAGATGAACGATGGGAACAAACCATTATTGGCCATACTGGTGGTTGGTATGGAGTTCAGTGTGAGTTGATGTATTTTGAGAAAGATAAAATCACAGCAGTGATACTTTCAAATGTCGATACAGCCGAAGGTGAGGGAATGAACAAAATTTCAAATTACATTAAGCATGTTTTGGCGAATAAAACAATTCCAAATTCTAATTAAACTATATCTGTTCAAAGGATAATAGTTTATACATTGGAATATATAAACTCTAGCGAATGTCAATAAAAACAAATAAAATGGGAGAACTTCAAACCCTATCAAAACAAACTGAAAGTGCATTTGAGTGGACAAACAAACTAGTTGTTTCAATACCAACGGAGAAATGGGACACAATTGCTGAAGGAATTGAATCAAATATAAGCTGGCAGGTTGGGCATCAAATAATCAGTATTTACTACCATACGATAATGACTACAGTTGGTCATATTCCGGAGTTAATTGAAAATCTGAATTTACGCCTTTATACAGAAATCTGTAACTACAATACTTTTGCAAAGGATATGGTCGGAAGGGCGGAACCCAAGCAGTTAATGGAGCATTTGAAAATAATGCAGGAACAATCTTTGACGGTCATAGGTTCATTATCAGAAAACGATTTGCAGAAAACCGTTGAACCAACCAAAGTTCCACATCCAGTGGCAAAAATCAAGTTTGAGGCGATTGATTGGAATATTAAGCATACGATGTGGCATTGTGGCCAGATAGCTACCATAAAACGGATTGTAGATAACTCTTATGATTATGGTATTAAAAGACCGAAAAATAGAGAAAGTTGAATAAATAAAAGTTGCAAAAATAAAGACCTGACTTGACCCAATTTCGAATAAAGGTTTTGTCTACCAGCATAATAGTCGAGCTCCAATTCATTAAATAGATGGTATCACATATGAAGCTAAGTTGTAATAATCTTTATTTAGCTATAGCCTTATTGTCAATTATTGCGTGCAATACTTCAAGCGATAAAAAGAATAGGAGTGAAATTGATGGTTGGATAAAAGTCGGTCAAGTAGAAAAAACCATCCGAAATATCCATTTTACATTTCCTGATAGTGGATTCGCCTATGACAATAAGGAAGATTTGATTGAAGAAAGCTTCAATGCCCTTGAAACCGACAGTGATTTGATTGGTCTAAAAGAGTATAATGATTTCATTTTTATACGATTCTTACGTTCTCGGGAAGAGATGTTCCCATTAACTGGCACAAGTTCCCTTGGTAATGCATACCCACATATCAAGACCTTATATGTCGTATCCAATGAGACGGTCAAGTCACCAATAAAGCATGAACTGATGCATTTGATAAGTATGTTGGAATGGGATTATCCAGAGACATCATCCAACTGGATGAACGAAGGTTTGGGAACCTTCGCAGAGAACGATTGCAGCGGATGGAATGTTTCCGAAATCTACAGATATCTGCTTGAGACAGACCAACTCCTTTCTATGGAATCATTAACAACTGATTTCTATGGTCAGCCCGAAATGCTTTCATATCACCAATCGGGATATTTGGTTGAATATCTTTTAAAAAATTATGGAATAGAACGTTTTTCAAAGCTTTGGAAAGGTGGATTTGGTGAATTTGAGCGAATCTATGGTCTTCCTTTTGAAAGGATAAAGGTTGAGCTGGAAAAGGAATTATTGGTCAAATATCCAAAGTCTCCTAAAATCGATCAAGACACATTCAATAACCCTTGTCAATAATTGTTTTTCGTTGAGATTAGTACCCTAGGGAAATATTAACGGTGTTAGCTCTAATGAATGACAAAGCATGTGCACTTTTAAATGCTACTAAAAGGATTTAAACCATCAAGTTTTTTTTAATAGTATGAGTATAAACCAGACTAATCTGTGGTATGCGAAGTTATGGCGGTTTTGTCGCTTAATTGTGTTCCGACTGCTTTTCTGTAAAACCAATTAAAGAATATGATAAAATCAGCGTGCTATTTCTTGTTCAATAGCTTTTCCAAGTAACTCACTTTGTCTTTTTCAGCCTGTAGTAAGCGCTCGTAGAGTTTCTTGTTTTCTTCGTGAGCTTCCATTAGCTTATCTAAAGGATTGAAAGTAGGCATATAATTAAAAAAGGCTGCATTATCATTATTGGTTACGGTGTTGCCAATAATATTGAAAACAGCTTCTTCCGAGAAATTCTCAATTCCCTCTTTGGTAACTCCCAAAGCCTTGGCAATCTCTTCCAACTTCACATCTTCCACTTTTTCACTGTTCTCAATGTTGGAAACGGCCTGTTGGCTGATGCCCAATTCTTCGGCAAGGGTTTCCTGTTTCATTCCCCGGAGTTCCCTTATCCTACTGATCTTTCTACCTATATGGTTGTTCTTGGTTTTTGTCTCCATAACTCAAATATAGGGTGTTTCCCACAATAATCCGATTGTAAAATACAAAACAGCATCAATAAAATACAAGTGCCCGTGGTGGGATACTTGGAAATGTGGCCTTAATATGATTGGTGATTCTCTAACCCTTTAAACCACAATCCAATGACACATGGCACAAACATACCAAAACACTTTGAAAAATCGGAAGAGCTTTCTGAATTGCTAGACAGCATCCTGAACATCATAACCATTGACAGGGCCTTTCTATCCCGTAAACAAAATGAAGGCAATTCTGAATATTATTTTCTGACCCTTTTTGTGGATGTCAACAATGACCCTCTTCCCAATGAGATCCGATCACTGGTTGCAAAGAAAGGCAAGAAGTATCCTGACTTCAGGATTAGGGTCTACACTGAAAACCAATCCGAAACAGGTCTTGAAAGAGGATCACTCTATTTCTTGGAACATTGCTGTCTTGGGAAGACCGTCTTCGCCCATCCGGAGGGGGAGAACATCATGGACTATTCAACAATGGCATACGAGACCTTAATGAAGAGGGCCACTCGGTATCATAAATCGGAATTGGCAAAAGTAAATGCCTTTGCCAATACTGCGAACATTTTGATTAAGGAAAGGGACTACGCCATTGCCACTTTCAACATGCACCAGGCCTTTGAACTTTCGTTCCGGTTCATCGAACAGATGTGCATAGGGAGAAGTATGGTTACACACAGTATCATCAGCCATATCAACTATTGCAAACAGTTCTTTCCCACCCTGCAACCTTTTTTGGAATCTTCCGATATCAAGAACAATGAACTGTTGCTCCTTTTGGAACATGCCTACAGTGTAGCCCGTTATGGCAATGAGTTTGAGATCACAAAGGTAGAGACCAAGACCATCCAATCACAGATGAAGGAATTCATCCAAGAGGTTGAATACATTTTCAATAGGCACCTTGACCAGTGCAAAGAGCATATCGAAGGAATCGAAAAGGATTTTGAGAAAGCATTCCCGAAAGTAGCCGAGGAAGTAGGGAACAATAATGAGGCATCATTAGTAGACCAATTGAAGGAACTGGAAAAGGAACACTTCTTTGCCCTTAAGCCCTATATTCCTGAAAAGGGGCTGTACAGCATCGACCTAATAACCGAGGGATATGGAGAAACTTCATTTATAATCTCCGACCTTATTAAGGTCTGTATCACTACTTTGGAAAACGAAAATTTCTCGAAACGTTCCGTTCCCCAACCTCACAGCAATATTAGCGGGGTTCTCGGATATATACTTGATCTGATACCCCATGATGAAATGGCTTTCTTGGACAAAGTCAGAAAACTGCTTTCGGAACAAAAGACAACCACAACTAAATAAATCCACAGATATGAAATCAAAGAGGCAAAGATTAAAGACCTTGGAAGAGATACAACAGCTCAGGAACAATCTTTCTGGACTATTGGGAAACAAAAAGTCCATCGACCCCAATGGAAATTATGTGACTTTCGAGGTCAAGGACAACAACCACCTTTTGACACAGATCATTAGTCTTTTGGAGGTTTGTGTGTTTGCGCTTGATGGGGATGGGATGATGTTGTTTCCAGCCAACCAAAATGCGTCAAAAGAGGACAGTGTGATCCAAGTATTGGAACTGGTATTGAGCATCCTGCCCGATACCCAATTGTACTTCATGGACAAATTGGACGAAAAACTTTCAGAATTGGATAACCAAAAAATGAACCAATGAAGCCGAACGAAGAGAAGCTAATCAAGGATTTGAGATTCCACTTAAATGACCATACTCCTACCTTGGTTCCCCATCCATATTTCAAGGAAAAACTCTAACCCACTTTCTTTTATCTTGATGGTCATGCCGATCTGTTATTGACCGTTCGTGCATTGATATACCTTTCCATGAGGGCTATAAATCCCGATCTTGGTTCGGATGATGTAATGGATAGGAACTAAGAGGAATTCATCCATCAGGCGATGACCATTGCAAACCGATTGATGCCAGTCGGTGAAGAAGCGTTGATGGACCATTTGAACTTATTTTACAGGGAAGAAAAGAAAGCCAAAGAAGAGGAATGATTAGAGGTGCCCAAAGCATTTTTGGGCCAAATAAGCAACTGATTTTTGATTTTTACGCTAAAAATAACATCAATCCTGAAATTTTTGACGGGCAAAAGATTTGAGACAAATCAAACCCTAATTCAAACCCCGAACAATCATTTTTTCACCAAAAATTCATTGATTTTACTGGGGTAAGCGCATTTTTTCAACAAAAATCGAACATCACCCATCAAACTTAATACTGCTAAGAAATGTCTTCATTGCACTTTAACCTTTATTTGAAAAAACCACTTTTTAGTCAAAAATCCATTGATTTTACTGGGCTGATGGCCTTTTTCAGTCAAAAATGCCATAAATCCCTTTATTTAATTTTTTTAAAAAACATCCTAATTAGGGGCTTTTCCGAAGGAAAATGAATCAATAGCATCGCGCCAGCGTGCTATCCTCTTGCTTTACCATTTCCACTTAGCCCTGCTAATGAAAATACAATGTTATTCAAATCTGGAATCTAAGTGTGTTTTTTACCATGATTGTTAATTGGATGAAATTATTTAAATCCTTTACGGAATTTCAGAATTATTAATCTATTGAAATTTCTTACATTTAGTTCCTTAACTCCCCCCTCAAAAGAAAAATTATCGAACAATAAAAAGCTATGCTTTGAATAAAAATGTAAAAATTGGTCATAGCAAACCATTCTGGAGATATATACCCAATAAAGTTAAGCATATAAAAAGGTTGACAACAATATAGACACAGGAATAATTAATGAAAATATCGAAATTAAAAGTACCTGAAGTATCAACTAAGCCAAAAAACTTAGAAGAGATTGATTTAACTAGAAAACCATTAGGTTCAGTGGTAGCACTAGTTGGGAAAAATGGGGCAGGAAAATCAAGAATTTTAGATTTCGTCAAATACTATATTGAATCGAATAATCCTGAAAATCTTTATAACGGACATATTGAGCATTTACCTGAATCAATAATTAGAAATAATCAAAGTAATCTAGATTCTGCGATAGAATCATTTAAACAGTCCCAGAACGATTCGTTAAACGAACAGCAAAAAAGACAAGCTAAACAACAAGCTGATAGTCACATTGGAGTAATCAATAATAGATTTAGACAATTAGGGCAAGCATACGTGAAAGTGGTTGACAATGATGATTTGAAGACTATCAAAGCAGTTGCAAACAATAACAATAGCCTATCATTTGAACAGATTTTAAATAACCAACATTTTAACAATCTAACTTCAAATCAGCAAAACCAAAGAAATCAATCACAAATATTAAATGAATTTTCCTCATTCAATAGTCAGTCAACAATTCAATACTTAACTAAACTTACCAATGAAATAGCGACTGATGAGTTTAATTTATACCTAAAAAATAGAGAAACACCTGAATTAGTAAATCCAGAAATAAAGAAAAAAAAGTCGTATCAATTATTCAGTATTTTTCAAGACTATGTAAGCAAGTTTTTAGGAAAAGATTTCTCTTATAAACAGACTGTTCAGGGAAACACTGTCAATAGCACATTGCATTATAATGACCAACCTTTTGACCTTAATCTATTTTCGCCAGGACAGAAAACTCTTTTCGCATATGCCATATTATTTTTCTATTTGGACGTGAATTCAAAAGCTAATTTGAAAGAGAGTATCCTAATAATAGATGAACCAGAAAAGCATCTTCACCCAGAAGCTCAAATTGATTTGATAAATGCGTTAAAGACTATTGTTTCAAAATCAGGACAATTATGGATAGCCACCCACTCTATTCACATTCTTTCTCATCTAGAATATGATGAGATATTAATGGTTGAAAACAACAGGATAATACCTCCATCTAGAACAACACCGGGAAAGTCGTTTAATGCGTTAATGGGTCTGGATACCCACATTTCGAAACTAGTTACATTCATAAATTCAATTTCTGATTGGGCATATGGAAACTTTATGCTTCAATGTTTTAAAGAACCTGATGTAATATTTGACAATAATCCAGATGACCCACAATTCAAACTATTCAAAAAGTTTTTATCGAAAAGAACAAATAGTAGACTATTGGATTATGGAGCTGGAAAAGGAAGAATTGGATATACTCTAAACGAAGATGAAACTATTTCAAAAAAGACCATTTATTCAGCTTATGAACCTGACAAAGGACACTATTCAATCCTCAACAATGTCCCAAATATCAAGGATACATTTTCTAGCTCAAATGAAATTCCAGACAATCATTTTGATTGTGTATTAATGTGCAATGTCCTTCACGAAATAAATCCTAATGATTGGAATGATTCTTTTAAAACTATTAAACGAGTACTCAAGGAAAGTGGTTATTTACTTATCATAGAAGACAAATTTTTACCTAAAGGAGAGAATGCCCACCAATTCGGTTATTTGATATTAGGAACTGATGAACTAAAGATTTTATTAAATTCTGAAAGTGTTTTAGAACTTAAACTAAAAGAGGAAAAATACAAGAATAGAATCTTGTTTAATGCTTTCAAGAAAGAAGAAATCAATCAAACTCACGAATCCATTTATAAAGCAATAGATAAATTAAGGGAAAACTCATTCAATAAGCTTAGATTACTTAGAAAATCGGAAAAGAATATTGACCAAGGGAGGCGATATGCTAACCAAACTCAATTATATATCAATGCCCAATTAGCTTTGGAAGGAATAAAAAATAATAATGTTGGCGACACGGTGTATAAGCGATAACAGCTTCAGTGATAAGGCTAAAGTTAAATACAAAACGAAGGGCAGTGCAAAAATGAAAAGTTTGTGTGTAGAAATCCACTACTACTCATACAATAGACCGTGGATATTAATGTAGAATGAAGAAACTTTATACAATATCAAAATTTAAAAAAAGGAATTCCTCTCGTTCTGCAAAAAGATTAAGAAACAGAATCAAAAGGAAAAACAAGGTCTATATCCCAAATATTGGCTCCAGTCATGCTATAGAGCGAAAAGAAAGAAAACCTGTACAAAATATTGAAGCCCCAAAAGAATTTAGCTTAATTAACAACACAGAAGCTGTTCTCACATACTTCAAAACTGCCAGAGAATACCTCAAAGAAGGTTTTCCAATTCGTTTTGACATTTCTAAAATACAAACTCTAACACCTGATGCAATCGCCTTACAGATTGCAAGAATAAAAGATGCAAACTTTCATAAGAACAACGGAATATTAGGCAATGCTCCTGACAACCCAGATTTACAACAACTTTTTCTTCAATCAGGATTTTATCAACATGTTCAAACTAAAGGACACAAACCACATAGCAAGGACACTCTAATTCACAAAGTGACAAAAAATAAAGTTGAGCCACAATTGGCAAAAGAAGCATGTTTAGTTGGCTTACGTCACACTTTTCAAAGTGAAGAAATTTTTGATCCTTTATTTGACATATTAATAGAAGTAATGCAGAATACAAACAATCATGCAGGTGAAACGCGTGGTGAGTATGATTGGTGGTTACATATTTTCAATGAACCTGAAACGAATGTTTCTAAATATACTTTTCTTGATTTAGGAGTTGGAATTTTTGAGAGTTTGCCAGCTCGAAGTTTTAAAAGAAAAATTGGAGATTTAGTAGGGTTAACTCATAATGCAAGTCTCATAGAGCCTTTATTTAATGGTGAAATAAAATCTAGAACAGGGCGACCAGAAAGGGGAAATGGGATACCTCAAGTATATGACTCGAGTAAGCATAAAGCATTTAATAGGTTTGTAATGATAACTAATGATGTATATGTAGACATGAAAACTCTTGAAATAAAAAAATTAAAGAATAACTTCAGCGGGACTTTGTTCTACTGGGAGCTAAAAAAGGATTGATATGGAAATTAAAGACACATTAATCATTGCTAAAGAATTTGGAGATACCGCAGGTGCTCGAGATTATGATGATGGAGATTATTCAGGTAAAGAATTTTACGATAAATTCTTATTACCAAGGTTTAATAAAGCTGTTGAAGGGAAGTATGCTCTTCTAATCGATATTGATGGATTTTGGGGATGGCCTTCTTCATTTGTTTCTGGCTCTTTCGGCTTGCTTTCTAAAGAGAAGGGGGCAAAAATAGTCTTAAGCCATTTAGAATTTAAATGTGACTCTAATCCAATGAAAATTGAAAAAGCAAAGTACATTATAAATAATCCTGAAAAGAAATGAAGGTGTTTTTAAGGTACTTTTTGCTTCCAGCAGTCACACTTTTAGTTGGTATATCAATTGGATTAGTAATTCGAGATATACCTAAGTTTTCAATGGACTACAATATAAAAATCACTGATGTATTTAGTGTTATATTGACTTTTGGCATAGGGGTTTTTATACCATTGCTAGTGAAAAAGTTGATTGATGATAAGCGTACCAAGAATGCTCATTTATTCGAAGAACTAAGCGGTTTTAGTAAAATGACAGAGAATATTCATGATTACATACAAGATGTATATAACAACAAGAAAATCCTAGTAAAGGATAAGGACTACATAAATATTCAAATGGACTTGCTAGGAAAAGAATTCAACGAATTCCATGCATTTATGATGGAAAACTGTCCAAAACAAGCAACTGAGTATTTAAACGAATTGAAAACGTGCTATATCGAATATTGGCAAATCTCAACTTCTATTGAAGTAATTGGTAGCTCGATCAAGAAAATTGATGACAAAACCTTTAAGACAATTTGCGAAAAGTACACCGAAATGAACAAACGAATTAGACGAATAAAAACGGAAATAATAAAACACTAATGCCAATATTTCATAAGAGCAATAGCGGATGAAGTGGTGAAATCAAGGGCCGTACATTTAACTAACTTTTGTGGTGGTGTACAGGTAATCGCATTGAAATCCGCTACTGTTCTTGTAAGCTCTCCCTAAAACCGAACTGTTTAAAGTAGAATAATAATCTTTAGTTGTAAACAGTATTAATCATATTGTACCAAAAAACGTTAAATTTTTTGTGCCAAAATAAAAAAGTTTGGATTCTGTACCTATTCTGTACCCATGGCAAAAAAGGAAGGCCCCCGATTTCTCGGAGGCCTTGCCTGCTCTAGTAGCGGGGACTGGACTCGAACCAGCGACCTTCGGGTTATGAGCCCGACGAGCTACCTACTGCTCTACCCCGCGATGTGGACGGCAAATATACAACGGTTTTTACATCATTTCCAAACATAAACCTAATATTCCTTTTTCCTTAACGTCAATCCCGCCCAAAATCCATAAATTCGGCCTTTTTACCTTATGGACAAGATCAACGATTTTATATCCTCACTTTTGCCCTACACCGAGTGGCCTATGTTCATTCTTCTTATTGGAGGAGGGCTATTTTTGGCGTTTTATTCCAAATTTGCTCCTTTTCGCCATTTTGGTCACGCTATAGCTGTGGTATCGGGCAAGTATGACGATAAAAATGCAAAAGGTGATGTTAGTTCGTTTCAGGCACTATCCGCAGCTGTTGCGGCCACTGTTGGGCTGGGAAATATATCCGGTGTGGCCATTGCCATACACGATGGCGGACCGGGCGTAGTATTCTGGATTTGGATGACCGCCCTTTTGGGTATGGGAATCAAATTTTATTCCGGGAGTTTGGCCATTATGTACCGCGGCACCGATTCTGATGGGAAAATGCAGGGCGGGCCCATGTTCTACATTACACAAGGAATGGGAAAATGGGCAAAACCGATGGCCATCTTTTTTAGTATCTGCGGATTGTTCGGGTTTTTGGGCGTGTTCACAGCCAATCAGTTTACCGAAGCATTTATGGGCGTAGTGGAACCCCAGGAGACCATTTGGGCGACCAGCGAATATAATTGGAAATTGGGCATAGGCTTTTTTCTGGCCATCATTACATCTATAGTAATTTTTGGAGGGCTAACGAAAATTGCTAAAGTAGCATCGGCGATAGTTCCATTCATGGTAGGCATTTATTTGTTGGCCGTCATTTTTGTAATGGCAAGTCACGCAGGGGAAGTTTGGCCAGCACTAAAAATGATATTGATCGAAGCATGGAACTTCGATACCATGGTCACAGGCGGATTCTGGGGCTTGGTCATCGTTGGCGTTCGTAGAGCTATGTTTTCCAACGAAGCTGGTTTGGGTAGTGCACCCATGTACCACGGACAATCCCGTAACGATGAACCCGCAAAAGAAGGTCTCGTAGCCATGTTGGGACCGTTTATCGATACAATTTTAGTATGTACCTTTACCGCGGTTGTTATTATTTTGAGCGGGGCCTATCTCGAAGAAGGTAGTGGAATAGTGATGACAATGTCCGCTTTTGAAACAACCCTTTACGGCATCGGAGATGTACTGTTGATGGTGATTGTGGCAGCATTTGCATTGTCAACACTGTTTACATATTCGTATTACGGTGTAAAGAGTTTGTCATTTTTGACCAATGCCAAAATTGGAAAATGGTACAATGTGTTTTTTATCATTATGATTGTTTTTGCCGCAATAGCATCATTAAAATTGGTAAAAAACCTGATTGACCTCTCTTATGCACTCATGGTTATACCCAATATGATTGCTGTGTTGTACCTTTCACCAAAGGTGAACGCAGCATCCAAACAATATTTTGAAAAAAGAAAGAAAGGTGGCTCATAAAGCAGGATTTGTAAATATTATCGGTAATCCCAATGTGGGTAAATCTACGTTGATGAATGCCTTTGTGGGTGAGAAACTTTCCATAATCACTTCCAAAGCACAGACTACCCGTCACCGTATTTTGGGCATCGTGAACGGTGATGATTTCCAAATGATTCTCTCCGATACCCCGGGAATCATAAAACCCGCATACGAACTGCAAAGCTCCATGATGGATTTTGTGAAATCTGCTTTTGAGGATGCCGATGTGCTGCTGTACATGGTGGAAATTGGGGAAAAAGCCCTCAAGGACGAATCTTTCTTCAAAAAAATACAGAACAGCAAGATTCCCGTATTGTTGCTCCTGAACAAAATTGATACATCCGACCAGCAGATACTGGAAGAACAAATGCAATATTGGCAAGAGCAATTGCCCAATGCAGAAATTCACCCCATATCCGCTTTGGAAAACTTTAATGTAACCGAAGTGTTCAACCGGATTTTGGAACTACTGCCCGAGGCACCTCCGTATTATCCAAAGGACCAAATTACGGACAAACCCGAACGCTTTTTTGTGAACGAGACGATTCGTGAAAAAATTCTACTCCACTATAAAAAAGAAATCCCTTATTCAGTTGAGGTAGAGACCGAGGAGTTTTTGGAAGATGAAGATATTATCCGGATTCGTTCTGTGATTATGGTGGAACGCGATACCCAAAAAGGAATCATTATAGGGCACAAGGGCGCTGCCATTAAAAAAGTGGGGGTGGAAGCCCGCAAAGACCTTGAAAAATTCTTTGCCAAGCAGGTCCATATCGAACTATATGTAAAAGTGAACAAGAACTGGCGTAGCAATTCCCAGCAGCTCAGGCGTTTTGGGTACAACGGTTAGGATTCATTGTTAATTTGTTCAAAAGGTGCAATGGTGTCCCTGATAAATTGTTTCAGTTGCTCCATCTGACCTTTTCCCTTAGCTCTTCCTAAGCGGCCAAAGGCGTAAAGTGCAAACCAGATTGCGACCAATAAACCCATGCCCACCAACCATAAGGAAACATCCTTTCCCAAAGCATAATTGGAATAAGCAAAAATGCCCAAAATGATAAAAAGGGTGCCAACGCCAAAATGCAGGAACATAAAAAAGGTCCAAAGCGTAGGATTGGGCCCAAACACGCCACGAATATTGCTCACACCTTCCTCAAAAGAAGAAAGTTCCAAGTGAAGTTGAGGTGACCAAAAGGTAATTTCAGCTTTTCTAAACGTTATAAAAATGTGTTCATCGAGCCGTTTGATCACAAAAGAATTGGCCGTATCGGTATCAAAAACAGCCTCTAATTGCTCTAAATTTGTTTTTAGGGAGACGCGGAAACGGGGCCGTAAAACCATCTCATTGGTCAAGTCGCTCATAATCATTTGAAAATGATCAAAAAAGGTATCATTTTTTCTTCATAATAAATGGTATTTTTGCCAAAAATTAAACCTAATGGGAGCTATCGTAGCCATTGTAGGAAGACCCAATGTTGGGAAGTCCACCTTTTTTAACCGACTTATTCAGCGCCGTGAGGCGATAGTGGATGCCGTTAGCGGTGTTACACGCGACCGTCATTACGGCAAAAGTGACTGGAACGGCAAGGAGTTTTCTGTCATTGACACTGGTGGTTATGTTGTGGGCAGCGACGATGTTTTCGAAAAGGAAATCGACAAACAAGTGGAATTGGCCATTGATGAGGCAGATGCCATCATTTTTATGGTGGATGTGGAATCTGGCGTAACAGGAATGGATGAAGATGTTGCCAAGCTATTACGTAGAGTAGACAAGCCTATTTTTTTGGCGGTAAATAAAGTCGATAATAGCAAACGTATGGCCGATGCCGTGGAATTCTATTCCTTGGGACTGGGGGAATACTACCCCCTGTCAAGCATCAATGGTAGCGGTACAGGAGAGTTATTGGATGCCCTTGTTAAAGTACTTCCGGAAGAGAAAGAAGAGGAAAGCGAATTGCCTCGTTTTGCTGTGGTAGGTAGACCCAATGCAGGAAAATCATCCTTTATTAATGCATTGATAGGAGAGGACCGCTACATTGTAACCGATATTGCGGGAACTACACGCGATAGTATCGACACCAAATACAATCGATTTGGTTTTGAATTCAATTTAGTGGATACGGCTGGAATACGACGTAAGGCCAAAGTGAAAGAAGACTTGGAGTTTTACTCCGTAATGCGTTCCGTTCGTGCCATCGAGTATTGCGATGTTTGTATTGTGATGTTGGATGCGACCAGAGGATTTGATGGACAAGTGCAAAACATATTTTGGTTGGCGCAGCGCAACAACAAGGGCATCGTGATTCTGGTAAACAAATGGGATTTGGTGGAGAAAGAAACCAATTCGGTAAAAGAATATACTGCCAAAATAAAAGAAGTGATTTCCCCTTTTGAAGACGTGCCGATTCTTTTTGTATCGGTTCTGAACAAACAGCGGATTTACAAAGCGATTGAAACCGCTGTGGACGTATACAAAAACCGTTCAAAACGTATCCCGACCCGCAAATTGAACGATATAATGCTTCCCATCATTGAAAAAACACCGCCACCATCTACCAAAGGGAAATACGTTAAGATCAAGTTTTGCACCCAATTGCCCACACCATACCCGCAATTTGCGTTTTTCTGCAATTTGCCCCAGTATGTGAAGGATCCTTATAAACGATTTTTGGAGAACAAAATCAGGCAGAATTTTGACTTTACCGGCGTTCCGATGACCATTTTTATGCGGAAGAAATAATTAATTATTCGCCCGACGCTGAGCGTACCTCTAACATCTGTTGAATTTGGTTGCCTTGATTGTCAACCGCTGTTAAGATATAGTTACTAGGTTTAATGTCTAAAATGAGTTCGTGGAAGTTTTCGGTCTTGCCCACAAAAGTTTCATCCAAATACCAATACACTACGGCATCGGATTGTTGGTGGGCCAATTTTAAAATGATTTCTGATGTTTTGTTGCCCAAATCTTTCGGGAGCAGAACCGCCTCGTTTTTTTTTGGGTAGATGAACTCCATTAAATTGTTTTCCAATATGGAACAACCATCTAAATAAGGCGGTAAAGGTTGGTAATTGGGATTGGAAGATGTATAATAATATTCCAAAATAGGAGGGAGTACAAACCAATTTTTGGCCACCATATCCTCCAAAGAATAACACTCGGAATTGACCCTAAATTTTTCCGAAGCATCTAAAAATACCTGCTGATGATACGGACAAGCTCCGCTTCGGGTGCCACGGGTCGGCACGAATTCCTTTTTTATGTCATCACAATAAATAGAAGCCCGAAATCCGCTTTGTGCACAAACTTCAATCTCGGTAAGGTCGTCAAACGGTTCTTGGAACCAACCGCTTTGGGGCAACGCATCCAAAACATCAAAAAGTAATGGAGCGGCTGCGGTGATGCCTGTAAGTCCGGGTCTGCCCTCTCCATCGGCATTGCCCGCCCAAACCCCAATGGCATATTTTGGCGTAACCCCTACGGCCCATGCATCCTTAAAACCAAAACTAGTCCCCGTTTTCCAAGCAATGGGTTGTGAGGAATCAAAAAACTGCCAATTTTCGTCACCTTCGGGGCGGTTGACCTCGTACATGGACTGGAATGTGCTGTAAATGGCGCCAGCCCCAAAAGCCAAGGGGTCAAATTGTTCTTCCCCAAAATCTTTGGTTCCATTTTGCAAATAGCTAGCCTCGGTAAATTCTTGGTTCCTGTAGGTGCTGGAATGGGTCAGAAAATAATTTAGACTGGAAGCCATGGAGGCATAAGTGGAAGTAACTTCCCAAAGGGAACTTTCCGCCCCACCCAAAATCAAGGAGAGGCCGTAGTGGGAAGCAGGTTTATCCAAAGATTCCATTTCTATTTTTTGGAGTTTGTTATAGAATTTTTGAAGCCCGTATTCCCGCAACAATCTAACCGCGGGTACATTCAGAGAGCGGGAAAGCGCTTTACTCGCAGGCACGGTACCTACATGTTTCAAATTAAAATTTTGAGGGTTGTATCCGTTGATCACCGTTGGAACATCCTCGACCAGACTATTCGGTAATAATGCTCCCTCATCCAATAAAGAAGCAAACAAAAAGGGTTTTAAGGTACTGCCCGTACTTCTTTTTTTAGTGATGATGTCCACGTAGTTTGAATGCTCTTCCGCTGAAGGTGAATTTCCTACATACCCAAGCACTTTTCGGGTTTCCACATCTAAGACCAAAATAGCCAAATTGTGGATTTCGTTACTTTGCAACTGCTGATAATGTCTTTCGGCCAAAAGATTCAATCGCTGCTGTAACGGTCTTTGCACAGAAGTGGTTATACGCTCGCCCGGATGCTCGTTTCGGATACGTTCCGTAAGATGGGGAGCTATATCGGGCAGGGGCATTGGCTTTTGTGGAAGCGGTTCGGCAAGGGCCAATACGTAGGTGGTTTTATCTATAATCTCTTTGTTCCACAGTTTTTTCAATAATCGGTTTCGTTTGTCCAGAAAGGTTTGTTCATTTCTTCCAGGGAAAATCAATGCCGGGGCATTGGGTAAAACCGCTAGGGCAGCCGATTGCCCCCAGCTCAATTCGTGGGCAGGAATCCCAAAATAACGCCATGCAGCCGTCTCCAACCCTACCACATTGCCCCCGTAAGGTGTATGGGAGGCATAGCGTTTTAAAATTTCTTCTTTGGAGTGCCGTAATTCCAGCCTAGTGGCCATAAAGACTTCGATGAGTTTTTCCCAATAGGTTCTGCTTTGATTTTTTCTGCTCAAACGGATGACCTGTTGCGTGATGGTGCTGCCACCCCGTCGGGTTTCTTTGGTGAGGTTGTGCCCAATGGCCTTGATAATGGAAATTGGGTTAAACCCGGGGTGACTATAAAAATACTCGTCCTCAAACAATAAAATACTCTGCTTGAAGCGTTCTGGAACAGCATCCATTTGCGGGAACCGCCATTGACCATCATCGGCAATGCGAGCACCGATCAGGGAACCTTCCGAACTGTCCACAACAGTTGAGGTGGGGTCTTTGAACAGATTTTTTGGCAAACAGAACAGCCATAAAATCAATACAATGGACAAAAGGGCAACCTTGATTCGATGTTTTAAAATGGTTTTTTTTAGGGCTGATAAAAAAAACTTCATCCACACCAAACTACTGAACAACTTTGACCCAATTGCCCTTGTTTCTAGCATAATAAGTGTTATCGTACATGGCTTCTACTTGTGCTCCGGGCAAATAGTATTCCCCCAAAAACGAAGCGTTCAGTTTTATGGTGAACGTTTTCGACTTTCTGCTGTCAATATCAAAATACAAATGGGTACGGTCGTCCCGAGTATCCACATAATCCGCTTTTGAAGCATTTGCGTTGCTGCCTCCGGCAAATGAAGTGTCCACAATTTCCCATCCGCTGGGCACGATATGGGTAAGTGCTACATTATCGATATAATCATCCGAACCATTAAATATTATAATCTGAGCTTGAAACTCTGTTCCCTGTTTCAGTTCATCCACATTGATGGAATTGCCAAGAGGGTCTTGGTAATTGACCGACAATCTTAGGTTTTGTTGCTGGGCCAATTCCTCGCCAACTGGTAATTTGCCAGTTTGGGTAAGGGTGGCATAAATGGTATTACCTTGATTGTTTTTCACCTTAATCTCCTCTTTGAACGAGCTAATTGCAAGTTCTCTTTGTGCAATGGCCCTATCCGTTTTTACTGCAACCTCTTTTCCATTGTTGGTAAAATTAATATCGATGGACCTACCGCCATTCTTCATCACCATTTTGGACATGGCCAAGAGGGCAAAAGCAGTTTCTTGGGTGCTGTACCATCTTTGAGACGACAAGTTTTTGGCCAAGGAAACGGCCAATTCCCTTTGTTGCGCGTCGCCCAAAATCACCATAGTTTCCAACGCCATGGCCCTGTTTCGGAATACGGAACCATAGGTTCTGTAATTGTAATTGTTGGGCGTAAAATTAATATTGGCCTTTTGTGCAATGGCTTGGGCCACTTCTTTTTTACCGACCAAGGCATACGCCGCTGCCAATCTCCATTTGGCCTCGTTGCTGAGGTTTTCGGTTTCCCGTAAACGGTTCATGGCGGCCAGTTCGGGTTGTTGGGCCAGGGCCAAGGTGTACAATCGGTACGCTTGTGAAATATCATCGTTGTAATAGGTGCTTTGATTGCTCCATTGTCTTGCCGCATTTTTTTGAAAGCGTAGCCAATTGCCGAGGAACGTCAACGGTAACTGATATCCTTCTTTTTTGGCTTCCAACATAAAATGTCCAGCGTAGGAAGTGCCCCAATCATCGGCATGGCCATAACCGGGCCAGTAGCTCAATCCGCCATTGGGAATCTGGAAATCGCCCAATTTATCAATGGCAGCTTTGATGTTTTTCTCGATGTCCTTCTTTTTATCAAAAGTAATGTCCAACACATCTGCCAAGAACAATTGTGGGAACGCTGTCGAAGTGGTCTGTTCCACGCATCCGTGGGGATAACGTAACAAGTAATCCATCCGTTTGGAGAAATCCATCGGGGGTAGTGTGGAAAACTCAATAAACGCTGTATTGGTGCCCGATGTGCCAAAAGTTTCCATCGAAATGGTCTGCGAACCATTGGCATCCAACGTGTACAATTCACTTTTGGTGGTTACAGGATTTGGATTTTCCACATCAATTTCCGTTTCGTTACTAGCACTTTCGCCAGCTCCCGAAGCGGTAACTTTTATGGTTTGGAAGGATGAAGCTGGGTTCACTTTAAAATCAAAATTCACGATTTGCTCCCCAACTGCATTGAAAGTGATATTTTTTGATGTTCCGTTGATGGGCTCCAAAGCTTTTCCAGCATCAATGGTAACTTTTACATTTTTTACCTTGGGTTCCATGGCAAAAACGGTCACTGGGATGGTTACTTTTTCACCAGGGGATAATTTTCGTGGAATGGAGGTCAAAACCATCAATGGTTTGCGCACCGGAGTCGTTTTTTCAGTATTGCCGTAGGCACTGTTTGGGTTTCCGGCAACGACCATGGTTCTTACGGAGCCTACATAATTGGGCATATCAATGGTGTGTGATGCTTTTTCTCCTCCCTTTAGGGTAAATGGCCCCAAATAAGTGACTACAGGTTTAAATCGCTGTGCTTTTCGGTTTTTGGCACCAGCACCAATACCGCCACCGCCAATAGCGTAAATATTATCCACACTCACGGAATAAGCTCCCATCACATCATCAAAAATATCAAAAGTCTTGACGCCCAATGCTTGTCTGGCATAAAACGAACCGTGAATATCCGGTGTGCTAAATTGGGTAAGGTCCAAAAGTCCTTCGTCCACCACGGCCAATGAATAGGTCATCGGTTTTTTACTGGTTTCAGAAACGGTGACCTTAAACGGTTTTTTAGGCTCCAAAACATCGGGCATACTGATTTGTGGTTCCAAAAGGGTAGCCGGGTTTTCAACCAATAGCGGTACCACGCCATACAACCGTATGGGAAGATCGTTTTTTACTTGACTGTGGGGTTGCAACAAGGAGATGTTGACATAGGCATTCGGGGCCATTTCAGCAGTTATTGGAATGGTTGCCTTGGTTTCTTTGGATGAGGTCTCAATCCATTGTTGTGATAGTACTTCGGTTCCATTTTCTATGCTTATTAAAGCACGTCCGCCTCTATCTGATGGGAAAGTGACCATAGCTTCTTCACCCAAGGTGTATTTTTCCTTGTCGGTGGAGAAAATCAAAATTTTGGAGCTTTCTGCATCTGCGGATGCGGGCCTTCTCCACCAATTGCTGTAAAAATAGGCGGTACGGCCTGTGGCGTGTCCTGAGACTTCGTCAATAACACGAATCAAGAAACGACCTCCCTGCTCATCGGGAACATTGATGTTGAAATTGCCCTTTCCTTTACTTCCGGTCGTAATCTCCATTTCCTTGAAAGGACGGTGTACAGTAGCATTTTCATAGCGGGACAGATTGTCGTAACCTCGGTTCCACCACCAGCGCCATTCGATTTTGAATACTTGTACTTTTAGCTTTCTATTGGATGATGGATTTCCTTGGGCATCCACAGTGACCACATCAAAGGTGTTGTTGTCATCCGTTAAGAAAGAGCCGTATTGTTTTGCTTTAGGGGAACGGAGTCCCACAAAATTTGAAAATGGGGCCAAATTCTTGGAGAACACATCAATGGAGAAATCACCTCCACCCTCAAAAACTTTGGTGGTGAAAGTTGCTTGCAACATTCCCGGTGCATTCCCATTTATCTCTATTTTTTTGTTGATGTCCAGCTCACCGTTGGCGTCCAACTTGGATGAAATCCACTGCAATTCGGTCTCATTGAAATCACGTGATGGGTCTTGGAACACATAATCTTTGAACTTTGGAAAGGCCATTGAAGCTTGCTTCAAAGTGGCATTGATGTCAATTTTCAGGTTTCGGGCAGGGGTACCGTGCAGCCATTTTACGCTTGCCTTGCCTCGATTGAAGGAATTGGCTTCCAGTACTTCGTCATCAAAAGCAAAATCCACTTTTAATCGGTTGGGCTTTACCGTGGCCACCTTTAAGGTTTTACTGAATTGTGCACCTCCTACGATCACTTTGGCCGACCAATTTCCTGTTGGGGCGTTTGCTTCAGTTGGGATTGGGAAATAATAGAAATTCTTTTCTTTTTTAGTATATAAGCCATCAGAAACTGGGGTACTACCTTCTTTTAAAACATTCCGCTGTACCAATTTCCCGCGGGCATCGCTAACTTCCAAAGTAACCGGGTGCCCTTTGGGCAAAGGATTGGCGTTATCGTCCAGAACAAAGGTCAAATGTATGACATCACCGGGTCGGTGGACACCTCTTTCAGTATAGATGAACCCTTGCAATCCTTTTTGGAGCTGCTCGCCAGAAACATCGAACTTGCTGAGGGATAATGCGTTGCCATCTGCCAGTTTGGCGTAGGCGAAATTGTTGTTGTGCTCGGTCACGGCAAAGGCAATGCCCTTGTCGCTGTCATAAACGGATAGGCCTTTGGCATCGGTAGTGGTCTCGCCGATAAGTTGTTGTTGGAAATTATACAGCTTTATTTTGGCGTCCGCTACGGGTTGTGTGGTGAGCAAGTTGGTCACCGCAAAGTGGTGTGAGTGGTTGCTTCCTTTTTTAACGATTAGCCCCAAATCGCTTCCCAATAGGTTGGTGGCTGCAATTCTTTCGTAATTGTAGTAAGCGGAGTGACAAGGGTTGTCGCGTTCTTCCCAATTGTAGTTATAATTTCTGTAATTATAGATTTCGTTGTCCCAATAGCGTTCTTCTTCTGAGGCTTCATCAGAACTTTGTTCCAATGCATATTCGGTTTTTGATTCTTCGGTTTCTGCACCATTTCCACAATCATAAGTGGTATGCTCTTTCTTAAAACTGAACTCTACGCGATATAAAGAACCTGGGTGGACCTGAATCAATTCGGACAAATCCAACCCATGTGCCTGCCAATAGCTGGTGTTTTTGTTACCGTTTTTAGTTAGTGGGATTACTTTGTATGCTACCCGGCGCCCTACGGGCCTAAAATCAGGATTATAATTTTCTGTGAGGTCATAATTTTGAAGGTATTGCAGCATGTTATTTTTATACACCTGGATTATCCGAACCTCGACGGCGGCAAGGTTGACCGTTTCAAAATAAATAGGTGTGGAAGCGGCATTGGGCAATATGGTTCCTTTGGAAATGAGGCGGACAGCAGGTTTTAATTGCTCAAAAGAGACCAGTTCGGAAAAGTTGTTCTTTAAAGTGAAGCCATACTCACTTTTAATACCTTGAAAGGCGTTGATGCGTACCTCGCCCATAATTCGGTTGGAGGGGTAAACATGCAGCACATTTCCATTGATTTCGTACCGAAGGCTTTCTGCGTTTTCAATGGTAACCAAACCATTCAGGTTTTGGTCTTGTTTTAAAGGTTCTGAAAAATTCAAGGTAAGTACGGCATTTGGGGCAGATGTTGTTTTGGCATCCACGATCACAAATTTGTTCTTTCCCGGAATGGGATAGGTTTCCGAACCCTCGTTATCAATATTGTAAGCTTTCCCCGTCCAATTTACGGTCAGTTCACTGTCTTTTGTTATTCTGGAGATACTATCAATCTTAAAGCTGTAATATTGTGCATTGTCCGAAGTGTTGTCCCATTTTACGGGAATGTTCTTGTCTCCTTGTTGTACCGAAAGGACCGAGTTTATTTTTGATGCCTCCAGAATGTCCGAAGCATCCAATGTACCGGTAACATATTGCCAATCCTTACTATAAGACTGTAAATTGACCAGATTGATTTTAAAATTCGGTGCAATGGTCTTAAAACTGAAGGTGTAGGTTTTGAACTCGTTATCAATATCTTCAAAGAGTTTGTTAAGTTTCAGGTGGATAGTGTACTCCGTGTTGGGTTTTAAATATTCCGAGGGCTGGAATATGAGCTCCCTTCCGTTTTCAATCACTAAATCACCTTTAACCTTTGGTGAAATGTCCAAATATTCTGATGGTAACTCCTGAGTCAGTTCAAACTGCTCCAATTGTTGGGCCAAGGCAATGGTGATGGGTGTGGAAATACTTTGGTTGCCATTGGTGTGATAACTTATGTAGTCTTTGAACTTAAAAAGGTTGTCGGTTTCGGAAACACCATCCTTTTTTTTGCAGGATGCAACAAGAATTAGTAGGGAAATTAGAAACGCTATGAATGACCGGGACATGAAAAAGGAGTGTTTTTAATTACTATTAGCAAGATAGTTAAAATTGAACATCAGAGCCATGTTACTTGATGGATAGTTGGAATGAATTTATGAATGAGGCCAAAGGCTCATAACAAAAAAACAGATCCAAGGTTTATGAGGTTATAACCTATGTACTGGAAATGTAGAAAGTAATGGAAAGCGGCAGAGCGCCATATTTTTCCAATGTGTGGTCATAGGGAATATTTGCCTCCACACCTTCTATTGAGGTATAGGGGCCGCAACATTCTCCTTGCCTAAAACTTGTGTTGAAACTTACAAATGATGACTCACCGTCTTTAATATTTATTGTGAACGATTTTTGACCGAATTCTTCGCTTGAAACCGGTACGACAATAACCATTCCTGTGATTGGGTATTGTTCTATAGAAAATGTAACGGTTTGGTTTTGTTCATTCAAAATTTGGATAGTTCCTGAATCCAAAGTTCCATTGGCTAGTAAATTCTCATCGTTTTCCAGACTTAAAAACGTTAATCGGATGATGTCTTCACCAACAAAGCAATCCACTAAAGAACAATCTATTGAGTTGTCATCTGATTTACACGATAAAACGAATACTGAAATAAATAAAAGCAGTAGTTTTTTAGACATGGAGTCTTTTTTTAAAAAGATGAAGATATGCCGTTTTGGTTGCTTTGTTTTCGACTACCATCCACCGGAAGCACCGCCGCCTCCAAAGCCACCGCCACCGAAGCCGCCACTGAATCCACCTCCACCACCGAGGCTTCCGCTACCAAAACCACCTGAAGAACCTGAGCTGCGACCCATATTGCTGAGGATGATCATATCCCAAATGTCAAGTCCGCCGCCCCTGCGACCACCATTGCGACCACCACCTTTGTTTTTACGGCTCCATAAAATGATGATGATGATAATGAAGATGATGAAAGGAAAAAGGGAATCAATAGGGAATTTTTTACCACTCCCAAAGGTGCGGTCTTCGGTAAATTCGCCCGTAAGTACTTTGAAAATAGCATCGGAACCTTTGTCCAGACCACTATAATAGTCCCCTTTTTTAAATTCTGGAATGATCACGGTTTCGATAATTCGTCTCGACATTAAATCGGTAAGACGGCCCTCTACACCATAACCGGTATTTATGGCAATCCTACGGTCGTCTTTGGCCAAAAGTACAAGGACCCCATTGTCCTTGTCCGCTTGTCCAATGCCCCATTTTTGTCCCCATTGTGCTCCTAAAAAATTAATGCTTTCACCTTCGGTGGAGCTAATAATGGCAATGACAATCTGTGTGGAAGTACTATCGGAATATCGAACCAGCTTTTGCTTCAAGGTATTGCTCTGCGATGGGGATAGCAGGTTCACATAATCGTAAACGCTGGTTTGTTTTTGCGGTTTTTCGGGTATGGTAAACTGCCCCCAAGCAAGGGAAACGTATAAAAAAGCCAGAAATAAACTACCCTTTGGATATCGCATCGTTCAGTTCATTGGTGTCGTTATGGTTCCATGGAAAGTGGGCTTCCAGTTCTTTGCCTGCCATAAGGATTCCCTCTACGATACCTTGTTTAAAATCTCCTTTTTTAAAATGGGATGCCATTACATCTTTGGTGGTGTCCCAAAAGCCTTTGGGAACGGCTCGGTCGATACCTTGTCCACCGTAAATCACAAATTTTTTATCGTCCACAGCCACATAAACAAGTACACCATTTCCTTCTTTGGTGTTGTCCATCTTAAGGAAGTGGAACACCTGTTGTGCCCGGCTAAAATGATCTATTTTGGTGGAGGCTTCAATATGTACCCGTATTTCACCAGAAGTATTTTTTTCGGCCTCAACAATGGCCTCAACAATTTCCTTTTCTTCCTCGGCGGTCAAAAACTCTTCTACGTGCGACATAATTTAATTGAATTCAAAATCCACTTCGGGAACATCTTCCGAACCGGCATCTGATTTAAAAAGGGCCATCGGGTCAAAATTGGCTATGCTGGCTACAATATTGGTTGGGATTTGCTGTATTTTAATATTGTATTCCCCGGCCAGATCGTTAAAACGGTTGCGTTCTACATTGATTCTATTCTCTGTACCTTCCAATTGGGACTGCAGTTCCAAAAAGTTCTGATTGGCCTTGATATCGGGATAGCGCTCCACGGTAACCAATAAACGGGATAGGGCGGAGGAAAGTCCTGTTTGGGCCTGTTGAAACTCTGCCAATTGTTCGGGGGTAATATTGTTGGCGTCAATACTGGTTGAGGTGGCTTTTGCCCTTGCTTCGATAACGGCCGTTAGGGTTTCCCGTTCGAAATCGGCGGCGCCTTGCACTGTTTTTACCAAGTTCCCGATCAAGTCGCTCCTACGTTGGTAAGAACTCTCCACATTGGCCCATTGCTTAGTGGCCTGTCCTTTCATGTCGACAAGCTTGTTGTTGGTGCTTACGTACCATCCTACAACGATTACCCCTAAAATCCCGAGGGCAATAATGGCTATAATACCTTTCTTCATTTTCTATTGGTTAAAGTGTTTATAGTTGTTCTTTTATTTTGAGGAGTTCTGCTTTTACTTTTTGTAACTTCTGAATCACCTCAAAGTTTGAAAGTGCTTTCTGTTTTTCTTCTTTTAAATGGATTTTGGCACCATCCAAAGTAAAACCTCGCTCTTTTACCAAATGGTAGATCAACTGAAGGTTTTGGATATCCTGCGGTGTAAACTTACGATTGCCCTTGGCATTTTTTTTGGGTTGGAGCACGTCAAACTCTTTTTCCCAAAAACGGATTAGGGAGGTGTTTACCCCAAAGGCCTTGGCCACTTCGCCAATGCCATAATATCGTTTTTCGGGTAGGTCTACGTGCATTAATCCAGTGATTGGTTCTCTTGATTGGCCAATCTGAGCATATTCTCAAATTCTTCCGTGGACAAACTTCCGTAGTAGAAGTTAATGGGGTTGATGCGTTCCCCATCCTTAAATATTTCGTAATGGACATGGGGTGCCTGAGAACGTCCCGTGCTACCAACAAAGCCGATAAGGTCTCCTCTCTTTACTTTTTGGCCAACAGTAACATTGTATTTGCTCATATGCCCGTATAGTGAGATGTAACCGTAGCCATGGTCGATTCGTACATGTTTTCCATAACCGGACGACCTATTGTCGGCACGTACCACTTTTCCATCACCGGAGGCATATATTGGAGTGCCTCGTGGAGCGGTAAAGTCCATGCCCCAATGCATTTTACGTGCTTTGGTAAAGGGGTCCGATCGCCAACCATAACCAGAGGCCATACGGGTAAGGTCTTCGTTGCTCACGGGCTGAATGGCCGGAATGGCCGCCAGTAATTTTTCCTTTTCTTCCGCTAATTTGGCAATTTCATCCAACGATTTGGATTGGATTACCATTTGTTTTTGGATAATGTCCAATCGTTTTACTGCATTGATGATGATTTCCGAATTGTTGAAGCCTTCAAGGTCTTTATAGCGGTTGACACCCCCAAAACCCGCTCTACGCTGTTCTTCGGGTATTGGGTTCGCTTCAAAATATAATCTGTAAATATTGTTGTCTCGATCTTCAATATTGGCCAAAACCTGTTCCATTTGGTCCATTTTCCTGTTCATGATATCAAACTGAAGTTCATAATTTCGAACCTCGCGTTCAAGGGAAAGTTCCTTGGGCGTATTTACCCATCGGGTGTTCAAAAGAATGATCAGTCCAAGGAAACCGAACAGTGCGGAGCCCAGCAAGAACAGGAAAATATTCCTGTACTTTTTGGATTTCTTCGGCTCAATCTTTCTGTACGAAAGGGTATCCGGATCGTAATAGTACTTTACTTTAGACATGAATGGATTTTATCCTATTTTTGCTCACTCATTTTAATCAGAACAAACAAATATAAAAATTGTTTTGCTTAAAGTGTTAAATTTAAGAAAACCCTAGGAATTCAATGACATCCCAAGAAGTTAGAAACCAGTTTTTAAGCTTTTTTAAAGAAAAGAACCACAAAATTGTGCCATCGGCGCCGATGGTGATGAAAGACGACCCTACCCTGATGTTCACCAATGCCGGTATGAACCAGTTTAAGGAGTACTTTTTGGGGAATTCCGTTCCAAAGAGCAAAAGATTGACCGATACCCAAAAATGTCTTCGGGTGAGCGGTAAGCACAACGACTTGGAAGAAGTTGGGAAGGATACCTACCACCACACCATGTTCGAAATGTTGGGGAATTGGAGTATTGGGGATTATTTTAAGAAGGAAGCTATTGCGTGGGCATGGGAATTGCTCACGGAGGTATTTAAAATTGATAAGGACAGTCTTTACGTTTCCGTTTTTGAAGGAAGTGAGGATGATGGATTGCCATTGGATCAAGAAGCTTACGATCTGTGGAAGGCAATTGTACCTGAGGATCGAATCATAAAAGGAAACAAAAAGGACAATTTCTGGGAAATGGGCGACCAAGGCCCCTGCGGACCATGCTCCGAGATCCATGTGGATATAAGACCCAAGGAAGAAAAACAAAAAGTTGATGGGGCTTCGCTCGTAAACCGGGACCATCCGCAAGTAGTGGAAATTTGGAACTTGGTTTTTATGCAGTTCAACCGTAAGGCGAATGGAAGTCTGGAACCCCTTCCCGAAAAGCACATTGATACCGGAATGGGCTTTGAACGCTTGTGCATGGTGCTTCAGGGCGTGCAATCCAATTACGATACCGATGTTTTTACCCCGCTGATTCGCGAAGTGGAAATCATTACAGGGAAAAAATATGGCAAGGATGAGCAAACCGATATCGCAATCCGTGTGGTGGCCGACCATGTGCGTGCCGTGGCATTTTCCATTGCCGATGGGCAATTGCCCAGCAATACAGGAGCAGGTTATGTAATCCGAAGAATATTACGCCGAGCTATTCGCTACGGATTCACCTTTTTGGACACCAACAAACCATTCATCTACAGATTGGTGAAGGTGTTGGGCGAACAAATGGGCAAAGCGTTCCCAGAGTTGAAGGAGCAATATCAACTGATCGAAAATGTAATCAAAGAAGAGGAAAGCTCATTTTTGAGCACCTTGGAACAAGGATTGGTGTTGTTGGATTCCGTGATAAAGTCCTCCAAGGATAAAACCATAGCAGGTACAAAGGCCTTTGAGCTGTACGACACTTTCGGGTTTCCCATAGATTTGACGGCACTGATTTTGGAGGAGAAAGGGTATCAACTGGACACGGAAGGGTTTGAAAAAGCCTTGAAGGCCCAAAAAGACCGCTCCCGGGCAGCTTCCGAAGTGTCCAAGGGCGATTGGAATGTTTTATTGACGGATGCTGAGCAAGAATTTATCGGTTACGATAGTCTCGAAGCCAATGTGAAACTGGTAAAGTATCGCAAAGTGACCAGTAAGAAAGAGGGAGGCCAATACCAGTTGGTGTTCAATCTTACCCCATTTTACCCCGAAGGAGGTGGTCAGGTTGGAGATAAAGGCTATTTGGAAGCTACTAATGGTGATGTCACTTATATCATTGACACCAAAAGGGAGAATAACGAGATTGTTCATTTTGCAAAATCGTTGCCAAAAGAAGTTTCAGGAACTTTTAAAGCCATTGTGGACAAAAAGCAACGTTGGAGAACGGCTTGCAACCATACCGCTACGCACTTGCTACACCAAGCCCTGCGCGAAGTCTTGGGAGCCCATGTGGAGCAGAAAGGCTCTGCAGTGCATTCCAAATATTTACGATTTGATTTCTCTCACTTTTCAAAATTGACGGTGGAAGAGCTACGGAAAGTCGAAAATTTTGTCAATGCCCGTATTGATGGACACTTGCCTTTGGAAGAAAACCGCAATGTTCCCATGAAAGAAGCCATGGAGCAAGGCGCGATGGCACTTTTTGGTGAAAAATACGGCGATACGGTCCGTACCATCCGTTTTGGACAATCCATTGAACTTTGTGGAGGTACCCACGTAAAGAATACTGCCAACATCTGGCATTTCAAGATAGTTTCCGAAGGAGCCGTTGCCGCTGGAATTCGAAGAATTGAGGCTATTACTTCTGATGCTGTTAAAGAATTTTATTTCAACAACAATCGTATGCTCTTCGAGATCAAGGATATGTTGAAGAACTCGCAAGACCCTGTAAAATCGGTGGCCAGTTTGCAAGAAGAAAACCTTGCCCTTAAAAAACAAGTGGAGCAATTGTTGAAGGATAAGGCCAAAGGACTCAAAACCGAACTGATTTCAGAATTGGAAGAGGTAAATGGAATCCAATTCTTGGCCAAAAAAGTGGATTTGGATGCAGGTGGCATCAAAGATTTGGCTTTTGAAATGAGCGGTCAAGTGGATAGGTTGTTCCTATTTTTGGCCTCTGAAAAAGACGGAAAAGCCGTTTTGTCCTGCTACATTTCCAAGGATTTGGTGGCAGAAAAAGGCCTGAATGCGGGAACCATTGTTCGCGAACTGGGGAAATACATCCAAGGTGGTGGTGGTGGACAGCCGTTCTTTGCTACTGCTGGTGGCAAGAATCCTGCAGGGATTCCCGAGGCGCTGGATAAAGTCAGGGAATATGTCTAATAGTTTCTTGCATCGAGGTGTCATCCTGAGCGCAGTCGAAGGAGTTACCGAGATGTTTTTAAGTTCTCGACTGCCCGCCCGCCCGGCAGGCGGGCTCTCGAACTGAAATTTGTAACAAAGCCAATGGAACTACAGACCAAAATACCTTTAAAGTCGAGTGATAATCCCATCGACTATCATAGTAAATTGGTGCTTTTGGGTTCTTGTTTTGTGGAAAATATGGGCAAGAAGTTGGACTACTTCAAGTTCCAGCAAATGCAAAATCCCTTTGGGATATTGTTCCATCCCTTGGCAATAGAAAATCTGGTTCAACGAGCTATTCAAGAAGAATCTTATCAGAAAGGAGATATTTTTGAGCAAGATGGCATCTGGCGTTGTTTTGAAGCCCATTCCTATTTACGCTCCAAGGATTCAGGAGAATTATTGCAACTTCTCAACCAAAGGTTGACAGAAACCAAAATAGGGCTGGAAGCTTCATCGCACATCATCATCACCCTCGGAACGGCTTGGGTGTATGAGCATCGGGATTCAAATAAAATAGTAGCCAATTGCCATAAGGTGCCCCAAAAGCAATTCACTAAAAAATTGTTGAGCGTAACCGAAATCGAGTCCAGTCTCAATAATTTGGTGGGAATGATTCGCAAAATGAATTCCCTTGCACAAATCATCTTCACCATTTCGCCCGTTCGTCATGTAAAAGATGGTTTTATGGAGAACCAGAGGAGCAAGGCGCATCTGTTTGCTGCCCTTCATCAAATAATAAAAGGACACAGTGTGTCCTACTTTCCATCCTATGAAATTATGATGGACGAGTTGCGCGACTACCGTTTTTACGGAAAAGATATGGTACACCCCAACGAACTGGCGGTCGATTATATATGGCAAAAATTCAAATCCGTTTGGATTGCTAAAGATGCTTACCCTATTATGGACGAGGTGGAAGCCGTTCAAAAGGGCTTGATGCACCGACCTTTTAACCCCGATTCCGAAGCGCATCAAAAGTTTAAAACATCGCTCCGCACAAAAATTACGTATCTTCAAGAAAGGCATTCTTTCATGAAATTTGATTAAATGAAAAAAGTTTTAGCAGGAGCAGTAATTGCCTTGGCCTCGGTTCTGATCTATAAATCGTGCACCGATGACCGAGAGCAAAAATCCATTCTTGAAGAAAACTCCATGCTCATTCAGCAGGAATTGCGAAACGTAGCCAAATTGGTGGTTTCCGAAGGGCATTTTGCCGAAGTCTACAATTACAAAGATTCCAAAGAACTGTTTGGGCCGTTGGTAACCGCCCACAAAAAGGCATTGGTTGTGGTAAATGCTAACGTTTCCATTGCCTATGATATGTCTAAAATAAACTACGAGTTGGACGAGGCGAATAAATTGCTGAAGATTACCCAAATTCCAGAGCCGGAGATAAAAATCAGTCCCGATTTTGAGTACTACGATGTTACCGTAGATTACTTGAACCCTTTCAACGCTGGGGATTACAATGCCATTAAGCGCAATGTGAATGCTTCCTTAATGAAGAAAATAGAGGCTTCCTCTTTGCGTTCCAATGCAGAAAATCGACTGGTCAGCGAACTGTCACGTATTTTAGTGCTCACCAATACCATGGGCTGGACTTTGGTCTATGAAAACACTCCTGTGGAAAATACCGAACAGTTGAAAACTTTTTTGGATTAACCTGTCACATTTTGGGGTTTGATGCGTCTATAAGATACATCAATCAATCAGAACCATGTTTAAAAGAGTATTGCTAACCACCCTTTTAGCCACTTTTCTATTTTCCTGTCAGCAAAACCCCGAATCAGATATCAGCTACACCATTGCACCCATAATGGGCGACAGTATTCCGCAGCTTAAAATTAAAATGATCTTGAAGGCCAGTCCCGATGGCACCACCACGCTGTCTTTTCCGAATGATGTTTGGGGGCAGACCGACCTATATAATTCCTTGGGCAGCATGCAATTGTTGAATGTGGAGGGAGTGGTAGAAAAGGATTTGGATAGCGGTCGCATAGTTTTGATGCACCCCAAAGATGCAAAAGAACTTGAATTTGAGTATTTCCTGAAACAGGATTTTGATGATGACCTTTCAACGGATAAGGTTTATCGGCCCGTCATAAATAAACAGTATTTCCATGTGTTTTCGCATAATATGTTTATGGTGCCCGAAAACGCGGAGGATACATTGGGCATTTTTTTGGATTGGACCGACTTTCCAGAGGAATACACCATCCACAACAGTTTTGGGAGTCAAGAAAGAGAACAACTACTGGCAGATATGGACCTGGAACTTTTTGGGAATGCCATTTTTGTTGGGGGCGATTTTAGAATCTTCAACGGGGACATTCAAGGAAACAAAATTAGTTTGGCTACGCGAGGTGAATGGATTCCCTTTAAAGACGAAAATGTTTTTAAAGTACTGGAACAAACCCTGACCTATCAGCGTAATTTTTGGAATGATCACTCGCAAAAATATTTTACCGTGACTATGCAACCTTTTCCACAAGAAAATGGAAGCAGTTTTCAAGGCACAGGACTTACCAATTCTTTTGCCACCTCGGTTTCCAACAATGATCTAACGGATATTGGTCAAATGGTGTATTTGTTCAATCACGAGTTGATGCACAATTGGATTGGGCATGCCATAAAAAATGTAAATGAGGAGGAGCAATATTGGTTTAGTGAAGGGTTCACCGAATATTATACCTTCAAGAATATAGCGAAGAACAAAATCAACGGTTTGGATGGCACCTTTTTTATTACTGAAATGAATAGGACCATCCGCGATCTTTATGCTTCATCTGTTGGAGATTCGCCAAACTCCGAAATCAACTACGATAACTTTTGGACCAATTATGAATACTCCAAATTGCCTTATTGGAGAGGGGCCATTTTCGCCTTTTATTTGGATCAAAAAATTCAACAAAAAAGTGAAGACAAACAAAGTTTGGATGATGTAGTGCACCGGATTTATACAGATGCGACCTCCAAGGAACAAAAACTCACCCATGATTATTTTATTGGTGTGATGGATGCTTATTGGGATGGTGATTTTGAAGCTGTTTTCCAGAATCATATTGAGGAAGGGCAAAAAGTGGATTTGGTAGCCCTGTTTGATGAGCTCGACTTGGATTACAGTCCCAAAAGTGATATTTACGACCTCGGATTTGTATTTACCGAGGACAGAAAAAGAATACAAAGCGTAACTGAGGGCAGCAAAGCCTGGGAAGCTGGTATTCGAACAGGAGATGAGGTGTTTTCCCGCAGCATTTGGCAAGGCAATATTGAACACGAAGTGGAGCTGGGTTTAAGAAGAAACGGAGAGGAAGTCAAAATTTCTTTTTACCCTGTTAAAAAAGGAGAAGTGCCACAACTGAAACCTAGTGCCGAAAATGTGGAAAAATTAGGATTCTAGTTTACCAAGGCCGTATCCACCAGTTGGAGACCGTCATCAATTAAATGGCCTACCTTGGGATTTTCCAGTTTAATGTTTTCCAAGTGTTCCAAAATCTCTTGCTGATACTCTTGATTGTTGTCCTGTTTGGCCAGTTCGTACAATTCTACGGGCAGTAACCAATCTTTTGGATGTTCTTTTTTAAGGGCTTGAAAGACCTTGTTTCGTGAAATCGTGGTGTTTTTCCCTTCCCTAAAATGCCTGATTTGTTCATAATACCGCTCCAAATGCAACCTTTTTTCGTCTTTTTTGGATTTTATGGTGCTTTCTGTAATCTGATGGCTGGTTAGGTCGAAACTATTAAGGTCTGCGGGACCATTATACGCTGATACAATGTGTTGGCCAACAGCCATGTGATACAATCCCCATTCGGGTTGGAATAAGATTTTATCGTTGTGGGTAACCGTGCAATTTTCAAAAGTGATAAGAATGATTTTACCCATTAAGTTTCGGGTGCCCGTTACTATGGTTCCTTCAACTTTGATGCCCCCTTCGAACTCCAAGACGATTTGTTCCCCTTCATAAATTTTATAGGCTTTAAGGTCGCGTGGCCCCATATCTTCAATGGCGATGTTGATGCCTTTCAACTTTCCGATAGGTGAACCAAAACCATCGGCATGGTGAGCAATACTGTGCCCGACCAATTCTTTTTCACGATAGGCAAGGGCCGTGCCGCCCTTGGTTTGTATATAGATAGGTTTCCCGTCGTTTTGAATTACATTGTTGAATTCCCCAGAGATTTGCAGTCCCGTACTCAATTCGATGGTACCGAGCGCTTTGGAACCAATCAACTTTTTGATGCCTGAAAGTCCTCCCCTTCGCACGGCCATGGTATTGGCAAAATCTTCCAAAACCTGACTTAAAAAAGCAAAATCGGGTGTCACAAAAAGCTGTGGTTGTGGTTTGGTGATATCAAACTCGGTGCGGGCTGCTTCAATGGAGTATGGAATCTTTTTCACTTTGTCCGTCATGCACCACGTACTTTCACCAATGGACGAAAGTAGCCCTGCTCCATAAATTTTTGGGTTGTCCACCGTGCCGATCAAACCATATTCCACGGTCCACCAATGTAGGTTTCGTATTAGGGCCATTTCACTGGGTTCCCCCATATTTTCTTGTAGTTGCTCAATATGCTTTTCGGCTTCTTCTATTTCACTTTGCGGGGTGCCATGTGCTTCTTTTATTATGGAAAGATGTCGCACCGCATTGTAAAGTTCATAATCCTTGGCGCTGGAAATGGCCTTGCAGCCAATCTCACCAAAACGGCGTAAATATTCTGCGTATTCTGGATTGGCGATAATGGGAGCGTGTCCAGCACCTTCGTGAATAATATCTGGTGCAGGGGTATATTCTATATTTTCAAGCTGTCGAATATCCGAAGCGATTACGAGTACATTGTAGGCTTGGAACTCCATAAAGGCAGAAGGTGGGATAAAACCATCCACCGCAACGGCAGCCCAACCAATTTCCTTGAGGATTCTGTTCATGCCGTACATATTGGGGATATGATTTATGGAAATCCCCGTTTTTTTCAATCCATCCACGTAGGAGTTGTGGGCCACTTTACTCAAATAATCCACGTTTTTGCGCATCACGTAGCGCCAAACCGCTTGGTCAATGGCCGTGTACGCTTCATAATTTTGTGGTTTTATGAATTGTTTGAGGTGCTTAGGTAGTTTGTCCAGTATAGGATTGGATTCGTAGCTCATGAGTCAATCATTTGTGCGACTTAAAGATATGAAATAGAGCGTGGATTTTCTCTTAAGGAAAGTTAAGGGAAATAAAAAAGAAGTTGTCTGAATGGGTTTTTATTGTCAATTCGAGCGTAGTCAGTCGAGAATTTATGGCGTTGATGCCTTAAAAAGGTTTCGACTGCGCTCAACCTGACATTGTTTAATTCATTCAGACAATCTCTTGTAGGATTTAGTTGGAGGCCACTGTCATTTGCGGCGGGTACTCTTCCAAAATCTGCGAAACAAATTCTTTGATGCGTTGTTCTTTCTTTTCAATGTTTTTGGTATTGTTCAGTGTACCTACGCCACGACCTTGCCATACCAGTTCTTTTTTATTGGCATCGATCAGGTCGATGTACAAAGAACCTTCGGTACGGGTACTGACATTGTTGCCATAGCCTCCCCAGCCCCAGCCCCAACCGGGACCCCAGGCCCATGGGCTATAGAATCCGCCCCAGCCCCAACCGAAGTTGTTGTAGACGTCCACACGTTCGCGCTCTTTGGTAAAAATGCTGATCAATACATCGGGGTTGTCGGATTTTACAAATCCACGAGAACCCATTTCAGCCTCAATGGCCCTTAAAATTCTTTTCTTGTCCAAATCCGAAATTTGGGCTTTATCTATACCAGTTTTGTAAAAAGCATAGCTTTTATAGGTGTTAAAGTCAGCTTTTTGGTCGTAATCGGAAACCACCCGTACGGAAGTACAGGAGGTCAACAAACCAAAGGAAAAGACAATCAGTGCAAAACGTTTTAAACTTTTCATAGTACTTTTTTTAATTTCTTGAGATATAATTAAATAATCCACAAATATTATGCCGAATACCTAATTTCGGGTGTTTGTTTTGGCATTATATCCATAGGGACAATGGCGGCAACCACTTTCGCAACAATAACCACGTTTTAGGTGGTATTTTTCGGTAAACACCCTATACCCTTGTTTCGAAACGTAATAATCACCCTCTTCCAAGGGAATATGCTCTTTCATGTGGTTTGCGCCATTTTACTCGATAATCGAGATTTAACCCTAACTTCCATCAGGCAAGTTGCCCCGATTCCTCGTGGGGTTGCCCCGAGGTAATTTACTATATAAATTTACGGTTTTCGCGGGAATAGAACGAAGGTTTTAAGACTTTCAAAACAAGGTTATTCACCGAAAATGTTGATGGATTTCTCCTAACCACCCAATTTTGAGCACTTTTTGCAGTTATATTTGTTAGAATAACCAAAGGAATGGGATCAAGTGATACTAGTCTTTAAACATTTCTTCTATAAAAATTATGTGGGGCTCTCACTATGGCCTTTCATTATCCTAAAGGAAAATGCTCTAATGGCCGATGAGGTGCTTATCAACCACGAACGTATCCACTTAAAGCAACAGCAAGAACTCCTCATATTGCCGTTCTATTTGCTCTATGTTTCGGAGTGGTTGTTTAGGACCGTCCTTTATTTGGATAGTTACCGCGCATACCAAAACATCAGTTTTGAACGTGAGGCCTATGCCAACGAAAAGGATATGCAATATCTATCCAACCGCAAAACCTTTGGTTTTCTACATTATTTGACGAGATAATATTCCTTGCTAAATATGGTTGGTTGCCCAGTGGTTAACTGAGAAGCTTTTCAATTTTATCAGGGTTTTGGAAATTGCCCCAAAAATACTCCACCTCGATCAGTTCATCCAAAACCCTATAAAACATTGTGGTGTGTTTGGTAATGTGGGCCTCACGGCTTGCTCCGTTATATTGGGAAACTTTGAACATTTCTGGATTGTCCTTTATTTTTTTGATGGTATCTTCTATCAGGTCAATAAAGGCCAAAGCTTCTTTTTGGGTACAGACTTCCATAAGGTAGTCCAATATGTCGTTAAAGGATTTTTTTGTCTCAAAGGTCCAGATTACTTTCACCGGGAAACTCTTTTTCTGGCATCGGCTATAACGGATTTGTGTTCCAAAACACGACCTGCGGCACTGTCCTCACGGCTGCGCTCCAAAGCCTGTTTAATTTCCATGGCCTTGACATCCTCTGGAAAAAGAAGCGCGCTCAATTTGACCATTTCGGAAACGCTGAAACTATTTTTTTTCAGTTTGTTGTAGAAAGTCGCCCTGGAAACACCAAGCTCCTTGATAATATGTTCTTTCTTGAACTTACTTTCCTCAATGTATGTGTTGAGGTTTTCTAGCAAGTTTTTATAATTTAAAACAATGTCCAGCATTTTAATCTATATTTGTCTTTAAAAACAATACAAATATATTAAGATATTCTGTATATAAAACAATCAATTTTTTAGACTTAGGAACAATATGCCTAAATAAACAATTTGATTACCCCTAATCAACATATAGATTTGTCGCTGCTCCGAGAAAAGGGAGTTACCCTCAACATCAAAAGGGAAGATACCATCCATCCCTTAATTTCGGGCAATAAATACCGTAAACTCAAATACAACCTGCTTGAAGCCGAAAAAAGAGGTAAAGATACCCTGCTCACCTTTGGTGGAGCTTTTTCCAACCATATTGCGGCCACAGCCTATGCGGGACATGAACAAGGGCTAAAAACCATTGGTGTGATTAGGGGCGAAGAATTGGAAAACAAGTGGCAGGACAATCCAACCCTAAAATTGGCCCACGAACATGGAATGAAGTTCCATTTTATATCCCGAAATCATTATCGTCTCAAAAGTGAAGCATCATTTATTCAAGATTTAAAAGAGCGGTTTGGAGATTTTTACCTGTTGCCCGAAGGTGGAAGCAATGCTTTGGCGGTAAAAGGATGTGCAGAAATCTTAACGCAGCATGATGCAAAATTTGATTACATCTGTAGTGCGGCGGGTACAGGCGGCACCGTGGCAGGTCTCATCAACGCATCCCAAGGGCATCAAACAGTTTTGGGGTTTCCCGCGTTAAAGGGGAATTTTTTGATCGAGGAGATTCGTACATTTGCCGATAATAATCGTTGGAGACTCGTAACTGATTATCATTTTGGGGGCTATGCCAAGATGGATAGCGATTTGGTCGGGTTCATTAACCAATTTAGGAAGGAAACTGGGGTTCCCTTGGATCCTATTTACACGGGAAAAATGCTTTTTGGTATTTTTGACCTTGTAAAAAGGAATGTTTTTCCACCAGAAACCCAAATCTTGGCCATCCATACAGGGGGATTGCAAGGAATAAAAGGTATGAACCAAATACTGAAGAAGAAAAATTTACCGTTATTGGAGGTATGATCAGGCGAATAATATATGTATTGATTGCGGCACTTTTGCTCTCTAGTTGTGGTGCCAAAAAAAGAAGGTCAACCCAAAGAAAGGGTACGCCCGTTGTGGTGAACAGCGAAAGACCAGCCACCAGCACTAAGGATTTAGAGGCCGAAGAGGTTCGGAATCTGTATCCCATGCCCGAAGATAGGGGGCGTTTTGAGCGTTTTCCCATTTCGGACACCCAAGACTATATCGAAACCTTTGCCGAAATCGCCCAGTACGAAATGCGTGCCTTTGGCATTCCCGCCAGTATTACCCTGGCCCAGGGTATTTTGGAAAGCGGCTCTGGTAGAGGCGAACTTACGCTAAAGACCAACAATCATTTTGGGATCAAATGCCACACTGGTTGGCAGGGCGAATTTGATTTTCATGATGATGATGCCAAGGGGGAATGTTTCCGCAAGTACAACCACCCGATGTACTCCTTCCGCGATCACAGTATTTTTCTGTCCACGCGTTCACGCTATGCGTTTTTGTTCAACTACAAACGGGACGATTATAAAAAATGGGCGCATGGACTTCGACAGGCGGGGTATGCAACCGACCGCAGGTACCCACAAAAGTTAATTTCCATAATAGAGAACTACAATCTTTATGAATACGATGAAGCGGTATTGGAAAACGGTTTGCCCATAGTGCGCGAACCCAGACAATACGAAATATTTACCCATACCGTAAAAAGGGGCGACACCTTGTATGCCATTTCCAAACGCTACGATATTTCCGTGGATGAGCTTCGCCGCCTCAATAATTTAAATGATAACATTATTTCCGTAGGGCAGGTGCTCAACATTCGGGTGACGCAGTAATTGTACCCTGAGCGTAGTCGAAGGGTATTGCATTTAACATATAATGAGGTGCGGAATCCAGCTGGTTGCATAATGGATTCCTGCGTTCTCAGGAATGACAAGCAATAAAAACAGATTCCTGCCGAAGTTTGTGACGAGCATAGCCGAAGTGCAGGAATGACAAAATTGACTTCCAAGAAAGTATTATCCTTATTACCTTTGCGGCACCAATGTCATTCCGCACGGAAGCTGAGCGTAGCCGAAGCACGATGCGGAATCCAGCTGGTTGCATAATGGATTCCTGCGTTCGCAGGGATGACAAGCAATGAAAACAGATTCCTGCTGGAGTTTATGCTGAGCATAGCCGAAGTGCAGGAATTACAGTGGGTACTAGACAATAATTGATTAAATAGATTCCCGTTTTTCACGGGAATGACATTGAGCATATATGATCTACCAACGAAGCAGCGCCTTGTTTTCAGAGGCCAAAAAGTATATCCCCGGAGGGGTAAATTCACCTGTACGAGCGTTTAAAGCGGTAGGGGGCGACCCCATTTTTATCAAAGAGGCCAAAGGCGCCTACCTGTACGATGAAGACGGCAACCAACTTATCGACTACATCGCTTCCTGGGGCCCCCTCATTTTGGGTCATGCGTACGAGCCGGTGATCAATGCGGTAATCGACAAAGCCAAAAAAGGAACTTCCTTTGGAACACCCACCGAAATTGAGACAGAACTCGCCAAATTAGCGGTTTCCATGGTGCCGAACATTGATAAAATCCGTTTTGTGAACAGCGGTACTGAAGCTTGTATGAGTGCAGTGCGCCTCGCGCGCGGGTACACGGGCAAGGAAAAGATCATCAAATTTGCAGGTTGCTACCACGGTCATTCCGATTCTTTTTTGATACAAGCGGGGAGTGGAGCCGTTACTTTTGGTAGCCCTAACAGCCCCGGCGTAACGCAGGGCACGGCCAAGGACACACTATTGGCCGATTACAACGATTTGGAAGGGGTAAAAGCCTTGGTGGAAGCCAATAAAGGTGAAATTGCCGCCATTATTTTGGAACCCGTAGCGGGGAATATGGGCTGTATTATCCCCAAAGATGAATTTATTAAAGGCCTACGCGAACTCTGCACCCAAGAAGGCATTTTGTTGTTGTTTGATGAGGTAATGACAGGTTTTCGTCTCGGAAAAGGAGGCGCTCAGGAAGCCTTGGGCATTGATGCGGATATTGTGATGTTCGGAAAAGTGATCGGGGGTGGATTGCCTGTAGGGGCGTTTGCGGCCCGATCCGATATTATGGCACATTTGGCGCCCGATGGCCCCGTGTACCAAGCAGGCACCTTGAGCGGAAACCCTTTGGCCATGAGTGCGGGACTGGCCATGCTTACCGCGCTGAACGATAAGCCTAAAATTTTTACCAGCTTGGCCGAAAAAACGGAGTATCTGCACAAGGGTATTGCCATGGTACTGACTAAAAAAGGGGTACCACACCAGATTAACCGATATGGCAGTATGATCTCCGTACACTTTACGGACGAACCGGTGGTGGATTTTTCCAGCTCGGCGAAAGGCAACAACGACACCTTCAAGAAATATTTCCACGGGATGTTGGACAACGGAGTGTACTTACCGCCCTCGGCTTTTGAAAGCTACTTTTTAAACGATGCCCTTAGTTATGCCGATTTGGACAGGACGATTGAGGCTGTGGCGAAGGTGTTTTGATTGTCATTTCAAAGAAGCGAAGCGACTGAGAAATCTGTTCGTGCTTGAGATTTCTCACACTCCTTGCAGTCGGTTCGAAATGACACGGTGATAGAATCAAATCAATTAAGGCAAGAAGAAGTTTTGATTTAGTCCTTTAAAAGTTGAAAATGACCTATGCTCTGTTAAAATTTGGCTCGTTTTCCAAACACCAAACTCAATCCCGCTTTTTACCACGTCCCGTCATGGTGTCTACCAGGCCTTCTTTTAAGTTGATCCATAAATAATTAAAAAAGGATTTGTCCCGGTTGCGCTCAACCTTAAAATTTCCGTGGCGGAAGCCGTCCTCATCGGTTTTCTCGCCATTTTTGGTAAACAGGTTTACCACAGCGGTGAGGAACTTGTTTACGCCCAAACGGTCTTTTTTAAGCACGGTAAACTCAAAATCATCGTATTTCATCTTCATATCGCCCTGCGAATCCAGCTCGTTCCCGCTAATGGCAAAAAACATTTGTTGTATGGAGCCCTTTACCTCCGCATTAAGGTTGCTCTTTAAAAAAGGACTGATACTTTCTGACTGAAAATTGGAGAGCGAACCCTGCACCAAAAAATTATTGGCCTTGTTCCGGGGGTCAAAGGACCAATCCAAGGTAAAGGGACCGTTGCCCATGAGTTTGGCATTGAGATCAACCGTTACATCGCCCTCACCTTTGGTGTGCAAGTTGTATATAGTGGCCTCAATATCCGTAAAGCTCAGGTTTTTGGAATTTATATCGGCTTCCAAACGTTCTTTGTAGGTGATGAGTCCTTTCGAAATTTGGATACTGTCCACCTGAAGGTCCAACTTAAGGTCGCGCAGTGCTTGATTGTACAGTTTTTTGTGTGTGGTATCGTCCGGCAACAATTTATCGCGGTACACATGAAAAACCGGTTCCTGCACTTGCATTTGGCCCAAGTGGAAATAGGGAAGCTCGTTTTCCATGCCAAAATCCCAATCTTTTAAGATTATACTGCCAATGGTGAGGTCGTAATGGTCGTGTTCGTGGGCAAGTCTTTTGGAAAGTTCCGCTTTGCTATACTTACTGCGCAATACTACTTGTTGAAACTGGCCATCGATTGGGTTTAATTGCATTTGTTGAAACGCGATAAATTCCAACGGGCCCAAATCGTAGTGTCCCTTTTGGGTATGGAGCTGATATTCACCATAGGTAAAGGGAATGTTTTGTGTAGATGTCCCTTGGTTAAAGGTGATATCGGAAAGGGTAAATTCAATACCCTGTAGTGTGGCCAAGCTATCCGATGTTTGGCTCAGCATCTTTAAAGTTCCATTTTGGATGCTAAAGTTTTCAATATTGATATTTTTGGACGGAATTTTTCCTTGCTCTTTTGATGTGCTATCCTTTTCCCTTTGATAATAGGTGATACTGGGCGATTCCATAGTAAGGTTGGCAATGGTAATATCGCCATTTTGAAGCAAGGGCAGGTAGTGCAAACCGGAAACCGTAACGGATTTCGCTTTAAAATCGAAGCCTTTTTGGGGAGAATCGGCAGACACATCGGTTAAATTGATTTTGCCCAAAAGCACGTTGGTGCTCAAATTTGCATAGCTGAGGTTGAGTTCTTCGGGCACTTTTTCCTTCAGTACCGTTTTTATTTTGTTGGTGAAAAGTAGTTGAGCTGCCACTCCTGCCAAAATCAACAGTAAAATGATTCCGACCGCAATTTTTACATAGCGTGAAACTTTTGATTGCGGCATAGCTGTTTTAATGGTGTTTTTTTTCTAGTTAAAGATTAAGACCCTGCCTTTGCCGGCAGTCAGGCCTGCAAACTCGCCCAACGGTAGTCAGATTTTATTGCAGTTACTTTAGTTTCTATAAATTTTATGCATAGTCCCCTCTCCGGTCTCCCCAAGGGGAGAAGTTTCCCTCATTTGGAAGGATTAAGGGAGGACTTGATACCAGATGGCAAAGAATTTCATTCTTTTCTTTAAAACTATGAACTTCAAAACTATAGTGGTTTATTATATGTACGTTTGGGAGTAGTGGGTTAGTCTTCTTCTTCTTTCAAGAAGGACATAACTTTTGAAGGGGTATCTATTTGAATGACGTTATCACCGTTCACCAGTATAGGTTGGGTTACCACCTTGGGATTGTTTACCAAAACCTTGAGCCAATCCTCATCGCCATGGAGGTCGTGTGTTTTTCCGTATTCCTTCATAAAATCCGGATGCTCGATATTGATGAGTTCCTTAATGGGTTTGTCCAATAGCTTGGCAAGTTCGGTCCATTGGGTGCCCGTTACCTTGGTCTTCGATAAGTCCACATCCAATATTTTTTTCTCGGAAGCTTTTAAATAAGCCAAGGTCTGCATGCCCACATTGGTCTCTGCATTGTAAAAAAGCTTTATTTCCCGTTTGTTTGTTGATATTACTCCCATATCGTCCTTCATTTAAATATCTTTTACTATAAAATAAAATATTTATGATGATTGGGCTTAACCCAATCCATTTTTTTCGTGTCGTAAAAGAAGATAAAAAGGTAGTTAAAGTTGCTCCTTTATGTATAGATAACACATGCCCGAAAGTATGGCCAGGCCAAAACTTAAAAGGGTGCCGATAAGGACGTATTCCGTTAACTTTCGGTTTTTTCCCTTGTTAAGGTCGCCAAACCGAAACACGGATTTTGCCATGATCAATAGGCCTATTGTGGCCCATTGCTGCATCAAAATAAAACCAAATACAAAGAGTCGTTCCAGCATACCGATGTAGGTGCCGGCATTTTTAAGGGAGCCACCTTCCCCAGATTCGTCGTCCTTGGCAACTTCATCAATATAAGGGGCCAACAACATCCGCATAACAGTACCGGATACGTAAGTGACAAAGACCAAAAACGTAATCAATAAAAGTGAACTTTCAGTAAAAAATGCGGTTACATCCAACGAAAAGGGAGATATCCAGTACAACACTCCCCCCAGCACCAAAAGGTGCAGTACTTGGTCTGCCACAAAGAGCCAACGGTAGTTTTTTGGATTGCTAAGGTGTAGTTTCCCTAAGTCTATTAAATAGTGGGTCGCAACAATAAAAAGGATGGCACCCACATGTTGAAATTGCAATATGATCAACAGCACCAATATGTGTACTCCAATATGAAAGTATAGATATTTGGATTTACCCTTCTTAGCTAATTTATGCGCTACCCAATGTGCGGGTTGGAGGACAAAATCTCCCAAAAAGTGGGCGAGTATCAATTTTAGGGCTAAAAGCGTCATAGTTTTGCGAGTTGGGTTCTGTAAAAATGAATCATTTTTTGGACTTCATCAAATCCTGCTTTGTTCAGCTCTTCACTAATGTTCCCTTGAGACTTGTTGAGTATTGATGCCAGCTCTTTTTGATTCAAATCAGGGTTTTCCATGGCGGTTTTTACCGTTTTTGAGATGGCCGGGGTCCAATTGTCCATAGTCAAAAGAGCCAGTTCTAGAAGCAGGTTGATGTGTTCGTCGAATACTTTATTGGGTGTTTTTATGGCCAAATTTAGTTTTTTGAGGTTTTCGAAACATTTACCTGAATGTACAAAAGCCCCACCATTGGACTCCGTTATTTTTCCTGCATCATACGTTTTTTCTCCCAGACCGATTGCGATACGAACATCCAATCCGCGTGTTTGCTTAATGCATGCCTTTATGTACACCGATGCCTCCAATGCCCGTTCCGGTGCCGTCTGCAACTGAAAACTGTCTCCCCTGTATATTTCCCATTCCGTGGGCTCTTTGCCATAATGTCCCAGGGCCTTTTTTAGCACGGGCAGCCATTTGGCTGTTTTGTATTCTGTTGAATTTTTGATATCCCCTGTAAGAATGGCAACCATTTTTTCTTTTTTTGAAACAAAATATCTTCTCTTCAACAGATAATTTAAAATATCTGTTAATTGATAGATAATCAAATATATCTGTTTAATAGCAGATAATCAAATATATCTGTAAAATGCGGATAAAAAAGAAACCGCAACCATGGCGGATGCGGCTTCTTAAATCAACAAAAAACACTATCCTCTTCTCCCTCTCTCCTGCATTTTTTTATTGCCGTGGTGCATAGACTTTTTGCGATTGTAAAATTTTTTCAAGTCTAGTTATTGGTACTTGTACGGTACAATCTTTTGCCGTTTTACCGACTCAAGGTGTACGTTTTTCTTTGTTCTACCTCTTTATTCAGATATTGGGTCTTTTTCCAAATCAACCTCATGCAGCATGTTTTGTGGTGCCTTGGTAAAATTCAATGTCAAGGCGGTGTGCTCTGTTTGTGATGGGGCTACTTTATTCAGCGCTTAGTTGGGGATAGCCAATGACTTCTTATGTTTGAGCTTTAATGATTTATTCTTTGGATAAAACCGTGTCCGAAGTTTTGGTCATGACAACGTAGTTCGTGAAGCCTTTAATCTCTCATTGAGGGTTTTATTCCCCGACGTTCTACGTCGAAATGAATTAATCTTTTTTCGTTTGAATACCTCGTGGGTTTGCCCCGTGATAGTTGATCGATAAATAGGGGGAAGTTATTTGTTTTCTTCTTCCAAATCGTCTTCTATAGACTCATCAGTATAATCGTCGGCATCCTCGAAATGGGTCTCGACGTAAGTTTTTGAATTGAGTTGATCTTGGAAATCGTCGCGCTGATCCATTGCATAATATAAGGTAGCTGCAGCCACGAAACAGGAAAAGTAGATTAAGCTTTTTGTTTTGTAGTTCATGATGTGAGATTTGGAATTACTAAAGTAATCAAACCGAATGGGAATCTCAGCGATTTGTTGTGAAACGGCTATGTTTGGATGTGTATGGGAAAAAAAACAAGGTGTAGCCGATTCGTTTATCGGCTACACCTTTACAATTTGTACTTATCTAAAAAAAGTATCTATCTAGTAGGCTCCAATATAAGGTCTATACGTTCCAAGGCATCTTGCAAATGGTATCGGCTCATGGTATCGGAAATCCGGGCAAGGCCACCTCTAATATCTCTTTTGAGATTATTGAGCTCGGCACGTGCCACCGAACGAATATCGGATTGGCTTGTATTGATGGGCGTGGATTTTCTATAACCGCCAAAATCAGGCAATTTATCTTGATCATCCGCTGTCATCAAATATTCCAAACGATCAATATGTGCTTTTTGAAGGTTTCTTCTATAAGTATCTATTGTTTTGCCACTTCGGGTCTCGGACCAGATGCCCCTGCGGAGGTCGCGCATCATTTCTACTAAACCATACGCATCATCACCGTTCAAGGTCTCATTTTCTATAATTCGTGCCAATTTGCCCAATTGCAGCATGGTGTTCAAGTAGCGTTCTTGCATGGAACGGATACGCTCCACAGACCCCGAATATTGAATTTTGTTGAAAATATCCTGGTCAATCAACCACTCAGGAGTCTCGAACAACTGTTCCTGCATAAAGGCCATACAATTTTTTTGATGCGCTTTGTTCACATGGGTATAAACGGCACCTTCTTGATCAGCGGTTTTGTGATACTCGTAAACACCTCCAATGTTGTTGGAAACGTGCCCCATGTATCTTTGGAACTGTGCGGTCACATGTCCGTACATGGTTTCCAGGTCATCATAGTTTTCACCGTCCTCGGTAGTCCAATCGATTAATTTGGGAACAATACGCTTTAGGTTTTCAATGCCGTACAAGCTTGCTTTAATGGCATCGTCCCCTAAATCTTCGGTTTGGGAGCTTGGATCGTGAATGTCGCCCACTTGTTGGTGACCAAAACGGTACATGGGATCTCCGGCATGTTCCAAGATCCAATCGTTTAAAATGGGTTTTTCTTCCTTTGCGGTTTTGTCCAAAATAGGTTTGTACCCCCATTTGATGGCATATTTATCGTAAATGCCGATGTTTGGCATCAAAGCTACACCTTCGTCACCGGGTTGTGCCACATAGTTGAAACGGGCATAATCCATAATGGATGGAGCCGTACCATATTTTTGGGTGAAACTGGCCGAACGCAAAGAATCTACGGGATAAGCTACACTACTTCCCATGTTGTGTGGCAATCCAAGAGTGTGCCCCACTTCGTGGGATGATACAAAGCGTATCAAGCGGCCCATAATCTCCTCTTCGAACTGTGTTTTTTGTGCATCGGGATTAATGGCGGCAGTCTGTACAAAATACCAACCGCGAAGCAAGCTCATTACATTGTGGTACCAGTTAATGTCGGATTCCAAAATTTCACCGCTCCTTGGATCGCTCACGTGCGGACCGTTGGCATTTGGGATAGGGGAGGCCAAATAACGTACCACCGAATATCTAACATCCTCTGGGGACCATTCCGGGTCTTCCTCTGGAGAAGGCGGGTCCTTTGCGATAATGGCGTTTTTAAAGCCTGCTTCCTCAAATGCAACTTGCCAATCCTCAATTCCTTGTTTTATATAGGGCACCCATTCTTTGGGAGTTGCACGGTCCACATAATAAACAATGGGTTTTTTGGGTTCTACCAATTCGCCGGCCTTGAATTTTTCAATGTCCTCATCTTTGACCTCAAGTCTCCAACGATCCAAGTAGGTCACGGTTTTGCTTTCTTGGGCATCCAATCCGTAATCTACCTGCCCTCTGGCGAACCAACCGACACGTTGATCAAAATAACGACGCTTCATGGGTTCTTTGGGCAATAGGATCATGGAGTTGTTGATTTCCAAAGAAATGGATCCCAAGCTGGAATTGCTTGGCGGGTCACTGGACAAATATGTTTTTACATGGCGTGCCTCAATGTTCAAGGGATAACTTTTGATGGATTCGATATAGCTTCGGTCCCCATCCATACGGGTAACTTTAAATCTTTTTCTGTAACCATCGGGAAAACCAAGGGCTTTTACGTCCTTGGTGAACAAAGGGTCTATTTCTATTACCGTTGCAGGGTTCAAGGAATCTTTTTTGTTGATGGCCTTGATGTCAAAAGAAAAGAGCACGGGCTCAAAGTTGGAGTTGACCACCGCTTCGTGGACAGGCAATGAATCCGCAGCCACATTTTCGTAAGAAGCTACACGCACCAATACTTTTTTGTCCTTTTTTTGCCAACGCAGCACTTGTGTGTTGATTTTTCCCCCACCAAAACCAATTCCTGTGGCCGTTTTGGAGATTCGGCTCACCATGAGCATTTCACGATTGAACAAGGAATCGGGGATTTCGTAATAATGTTTGTCATCTACGGTGTGTACGCTAAAAAGGCCTTTATCCGTTTTTGCACCTTTGGTAATTACCTTGTCATAAGGTTTAATATCGTCCGATTTGGACTTGTCGTCCTTTTTTTGCTCGGTGTCCTTCTTTTTCTTTTTGAAAAGTTGGGCCTCCGTGGTTTGGAGGGTTCCCAGAAGAATAACAACTAAAATTAGTCGAGGTAGTAAATTTTTGATCATTATAGGTTTGTTTGAATAACTAAGAAGATTCAAAGAACCTAAAATTCGTGAGAACTAACTGTTAAATAAATATTAACGGTCGTTTTTTTAACGGAATGCCCCAACCTTTGGGAGTCCTTCCTTTTACTGATGGTTTGAGCTGTATTGCCCCGTATTGCTGGGCTCAAGGGGTGTTTAATTTTTGTGAAAAATTCCTAAATACTGTAACATTTTGCAACTAGGACAGTCTTATAGGCATAACATCAATCATAAAATTCAATCAAAAAATGAACAAGTTATTATTAATTTATGGTAGTGTATTATTAAGTAGTACCGCCATAGCCAACGATCAGCAAAATACCAAGGTTGTCGAGGTGCAATCCGAGACTTCAGGTAGTTTAGAAACCAGTTTAACCACATTGAACATTAGTGCTGAGTTAAACGATTCAACTTCAGAGATGGCAGGTTACGCCTTGTATGAATTGAATTTGAACGAAATAGTTTATTTAGAGGAAGAGCCAGAGGTTGATCTGGGTTTTGATACGGCAGATTATCTTCCCGAGGGCTTCGACCCACACAAAAACTATTTTGATTTGAATTCCATCATATACTTCGAGAACAAAGTTGAACCCGCGCTAGGTTTTGATACCCAAAAGTACTTGCCGGAAAATTTTGATCCCTACACAGATGTGGTGGATGTACATGCTATCAATTACATGGAGGAAGAGGACATGGATTTAGGTTTTGATACCAAAGATTATTTGCCTGAAGGTTTTTCTCCTTATGAAGTATATGTGGATTTAAAGTCAATTCCTTATGTAGAGGAAGAAACGGAGCTTGTACTGGGCGTAAACAGCAAGTATCTTTTGCCACAAGGTTTCGATCCTTACACCGATGTAATTGCAGTCACTTCCGTTAACTACATGGAAGACGAAGAAATAGATTTGGGTTTCGATACCTCTAAGTATCTCCCAGAAGATTTTGATCCATACTCAGGGTCAATACAGTAAAATGTTCATCATTTTACGAATTATTTGAGTTAGCTATAAAAACCCCTCGAACGAGGGGTTTTTTGTTTGGTGGCATATTCTTGTTAATGAAAGCTTATAAATGTCTGGTTAACAAAAAAATAACATCATCTTTTTAGACGGAATTATTTTTAGTAAAACGATTTTAAGAATGCAGATTATTCAGCCTTTTATGGGTTTTACTAAAATTTTTGCATCCTTTTTGGATAAACGCACAACAAAGAATCATTTAAGGGGTTTAACTGTTGCGTTAACAAAAAACTAATTACAATAAAATTCACAAAAAAGGGTTGTAACTTTGTACCTAGCAAAGAGTTACGTTCCACTTGTGCAAAAGTGGGTAGCGTTGATTAAGTTAGTTTCTTACATTTTTTTGAGTTAGTTAGTTTGTGAAAATGCCCTTCCGCCCGGAGGGGCATTTTTTAGTTTAGAACAATAGCGGAATCACAAACTGGAACACCAAAATAAGCAAGACTACTGCAATCAGGTTGAGCAATACACCAACACGTGCCATCTGTGGAATTTTAACATAGCCACTCGCAAAAACAATGGCATTGGGCGGTGTGGCCATGGGAAGCATAAAAGCACAGCTACTGGCAATGGTTACAGGAATCAATAAATGCAACATCGGAATATCCAGACCAATGGCTATACCCGCTACCACAGGAGCCAGAACGGCCACCAAGGCTACGTTGCTCATCAACTCGGTCATAAACAACATTAGAAAAATCAAAAGGGCAGCGGTGAACAAAATACTTATTTCGCTTTGGGCAATGCCATTGGCAACCAAATCCACAATACCACTAGCGGACATGCCTTGGGCCAGGGCCAGTCCCCCACCGAACAAAATCAATATGCCCCATGCCAGTCTGGAAGTATCTTTCCATACAATGATAAAATCACCTTTTTTGATGTTGTAGGGTATGGCGAAAAGTGCAATGGCTGCAAAAATACTGATCATGGTGTCGGTAAGTCCCAATTGGGGAAGAATGCCATTGATCAAGGTTCTAAAAATCCATAGAAAGACTGTTACGCCAAAAATAACCAGCACCATTTTTTCCTTACCGGAAGTCGGGCCAAGTTTTTTCAGTTCAGCATGTATTACTTCCTTGGAAGCATTGAATTTTAGGTCACGGTTGGGGAACATCCATTTTACCAATACCAAATAACAAATCCCGACCATGATGATGGAAAATGGCAAACCTATCGTCATCCACTTTAAAAATGAAATCTCTGTGTTGTATTCATTCTCCAACAGTCCTATCAATACAGAGTTTGGCGGCGTACCGATCACTGTGGCGATTCCTCCTGCATTTGCGGAAAAGGCGATTCCCAGCATGACACTCAGGGCAAAATTTTGATCGTTTTTTGTGAAACCATCGGCATCACTGATCAATAAATTAATAACAGAAATTGCAATAGGGAGCATCACCACGGTACTGGCCGTATTACTGATCCACATGCTCAAGGTGGCCGTTGCAATCATGAAACCTAAAATTACCTTGTTGGGGGTTGTACCGGTCAATCTGATAATATTTAGGGCTATTCGCTTATGAAGATTGACCTTTTCCAGTGCCAACGCCATTACAAATCCTCCAAAAAAGAGGAATACAATGGGGCTGCCATAATTGGCTCCTACCTCTGCAATGGGCAACACCTTTAAAATAGGCAAAAGAAGTAAAGGAAGCAGCGCGGTCACGGAAATGGAGACCGCTTCGGTAATCCACCAAATCAGCATCCAGGCAGCTACAGAAATTACAGGGTCGCCTTTTTCCGACACAAGCTCAAAAGGCAGAAAGTTTAAAATAAGAAAAGCAACCGGTCCTAGGACCAGCCCAATTTTTTTGCTTAGTTCCATTGGGGTTCTAAGCTAGGATTTTTTGTTAAAAGATAAAAATATTAAAGAAGCAAAAAAAAGTTGCTCTCTGTCAATTCGAGCGCAGTCGAGAATTTATTGACTACTACTGATAATCAAAAGGTTTCGACTGCGTTCAACCTGACAAAATTCAAGCTTCATTGTTTTTTGGTCACCTCTACTTCAAGACAGTTAAATTAAAGATTGTCTCTATTTTATCTTGAAGGTCAACCTTCCAAAAACATAACGTCCGTTGGTTCCAAATTGAACGGACCTTCTGGAGTAGATAAACCGTCTGTCCGATCTAAAGGCAGGGTCGTTCTTGTCGGGATACACATCTAGCAGGTTGTTTGTTCCCAAAGTGAACCTTGTGCTGTTTGAAATATTATAACCTATGGAAAGGTCAGTGATTACTTTAGCGCCAAACCTATAATCAATGGAAGGGTCATTTTCGTTGGTGGCTTCCCTTACTTCGCCAAAGTAGCCGTTCCTCAAAAAGAAATTCCAGTTGTCGCCCACTTTTATGTTGTGCGAAAGGTTTCCTTTGGTAGTTGGCACGGCAGATTCCAAATGAATTCTACTGGTAGGGTCAAAATAGGTATCGCTCAAGCCCGCATCGGCAATGGCTTTAGGAACTTCAACCTTTTCCAAACTTGTTTCAGAAAACGTAAAGGCCAACGTATTGGTCAAGGAAACCCCATCCGAAATGTTTGCTTTGTGGTCAACCACAAAATCCAGCCCCATTGTTTGGGTATCCAACGAGTTTGTAAAGAAAGCTGCCTGGGTGGCGTTGGCCTGTTGAAACAAATTGGCCAGTTCTACATTGCCATTATCACCAAATAGGCCCGTTAGGATGACCCTATCATCAATATTGATAAGATATCCGTCCAAAGTAAATTTAAGGTTGGCGTTGGGAACTCTTGCCGTAAAACAAGCTGTGGCCCCAATGGAAGTTTCTTCCTTGAGCGATTCAATGCCCAAAGTATTGTACTGCGTATAAGAAATTTCTTCACCCGCGACAATGCCGTAGTTTTCCACGCGATGCTCGGCACCAAAGGCAATGTTCAAGCCTACCATGGTGTCTTCATAAAAACGGTTCATATCAAAATTGGTGGTGTTCTCGCTATAGTTGAACCCACCTGAATCTGCTTCGAACGGGATGGAGTTGCCCATGGATGCATTGTTGGAGTTGGTAACGTAGTACAAAAACTCATTTTTGCCATAGGAATTGCTGAAATCCACGTTCCAATCGCCCAACATTCCTTTAATACCAAAGGCGGCCGATTGGTCCATGATGTTGGAATTGATTTCTGGTAAAAAACCATTGGGATAGGCCGGGGAATAGGTTCTGGATTGATTGGGCAAACGATAAAAACCAGCGACCTTACCATTTTTAAAGCTCAACCCTACAAAACCGTAGAGCTCCAGATTTTCGTCCAATGGAATGGAAAGGTTGGCGAAAAACTGAGAGCCCCTCACTTTGGATTGCCCTACCTGCAGGTTAAAGTCGCTGCGCTGTAACCCTCTAGCCAGTAACTCAGATTCTGTAACATCTTCACTCAAGATTCCTTGCAGCTCTTCTTTGGTTTCATCACCATTTGAAGCAATTCCAGCTGTGCCTGCATATTGAAAAATATCCGTTAGGTCATCATCTAAAAGAAGTGATGTGTCATAGTTGTCGGCAACAGCAACCCTTTCAACTGAATTATGACCATTAAAAATAGAACCTTCCCACTCTTGCATACGGTTGGTTGAACCTCTATGGTTAAAATTCCCCGTAAAATTGATGAATCCACCGTTTTTTCCAATGGATAGGCCAAAATCCAATCAGAGGCTTAGCTTTTCTCCATCCACATTTTTGTCCGGGCCGTGTTCGCTGGTAAAGTTGGCTCCCGTATTAACATCCACGTGCAATTCGTTCACGGTGTTTTTTAGCACAATATTGGTGACCCCTGCAATGGCATCGGAGCCATACTGGGCGGCAGCACCATCCCGTAAAATTTCTATTCTTGCAATGGAGTTGGATGGAATAGTGGTCATGTCGGTGCCCACGCTACCACGACCAAAAGCCCCGTTTACGTTTACGGGTCCTGTTTTGTGCCTTCTTTTACCGTTGATTAGAACCAAAACCTGATCGGGCCCAAGTCCGCGCAATGAGGCTGGGGCAATGTGATCGGTACCATCGGAAATGGATTGCGGATTGGAACTGAATGATGGCGCGCATAGTTCAGAATTTCAGTAACGGTGACCTGCGGAGTGGATTGTGTCAATTCGGTGAAATCCAAAACATCTACGGGAACTGGGGTGTCCGTTGCCGTTCTGTTGGCATTACGGGAACCAACCACTACCACATTCTCCAGTTCGAGCCCTGCTTGTAGTGTAATGTCCAAGGTACTTCCGGTTACGATTGCTTCTTGGGCTTTGAAGCCGATGTACGAAAACACTAGAATGTCACCTGTACTTGCTTCAATGGTGTAATTGCCGTCAAAATCGGTGACGGCTCCCGTTGTGGTGCCCTTTACTTGGACCGAAGCTCCCGGCAAAGGTACATTTTGGTCGTTGTAAACGGTTCCGGTTACCTCTTGTGCCCTGCCAATAAACGATACCAACAGCACAAAAAGGAATGTTAGTTTCATTCTTTTCATACAAGTAGATTTTAGTAAGATTATTGGGGGTAGCTGCTGGAAATTTTCCTCAAAAAAGAGAAAAACGATGGAAAGATAGGATTTTTTTAAAAATGAAAACCCCTGAACTTGATCTAAGGTTCAGGGGTTTGCGTATGATTGGGATGGAACTTTCTCGGATTAACCCGTATACTTCACAAGTAGGGCGTCTTCCGTTTTTTCTACTTTGATAAGTCCATGTTTTGTAAGGCTTTTGGTGCTCTTGTCCCATTTTTTACCGCTCAGACCAGCTTTTGCTTTAAGGTCGGCCAATGGCATTTCGTCTTGTGGCTTAAGAATGTCCATGATTGTTTTTTCCTCTTCGGTAAGCTCAACCTGTTTTTTCTCTGGTCGCATTTGCGGGAAGAACAACACTTCTTGAATGGATGAGTTGTTGGTCATCAACATCACCAAGCGGTCAATACCGATTCCAATGCCCGAAGTAGGAGGCATACCATATTCCAAAGCACGCAAGAAATCTTGGTCTATGAACATGGCCTCATCATCTCCTTTTTCGGAGAGCTTGAGTTGTTCTTCAAAACGTTCGCGCTGATCAATGGGGTCGTTGAGCTCCGAGTAGGCATTGGCCAATTCCTTTCCGTTTACCATCAACTCAAAACGCTCCGTAAGCCTTGGATTGGTACGGTGCTCTTTGGTCAGCGGGCTCATTTCCTTCGGATAATCTATAATAAAGGTGGGCTGAATGTAGTGGTGCTCACATTTTTCGCCAAAAATCTCATCGATCAATTTACCTATACCCATGGTCTCATCCACTTCAATATCCAATTTCTTGGCTACTTCACGAAGTTCATCCTCTTCCATTCCAGCTACATCGTAACCGGTATGGATTTTAATGGCTTCCAAAATAGGAACCCTTGGGTAAGGGGCTTTAAATTCAATTTCGTGATCGCCCACTTTTACTTTGGAGCTTCCGGTAGCATCAATAGCTACTTTCTCCAACAGCTTTTCGGTGGTATCCATCATCCAGTTGTAGTCTTTGTAGGCCACATAGAGTTCCATTACGGTAAACTCTGGATTGTGGGTGCGGTCCATCCCTTCATTACGGAAATCTTTTGAGAATTCATAAACACCATCGAATCCGCCCACAATCAATCGCTTCAAATAAAGCTCGTTGGCAATCCGCAGGTACAACGGAATGTTCAACGCATTGTGATGCGTTAAAAAAGGACGGGCCGCCGCACCCCCCGGAATGGGTTGCAAAATGGGGGTTTCCACTTCCAAATATCCTTTTTTGTTGTAAAACTCCCGTATGCTGTTGGTGATTTTTGTTCTTTTGATGAAAGTGTCCTTTACGTGGGGGTTCACAACCAAATCCACGTACCGCTGACGGTAACGCAATTCGGGGTCGTTGAAGGCATCGTACACTTTTCCCTCATCATCTACCTTTGGTAGCGGCAATGGTTTTAAACTCTTGCTCAAAAGCGAGAAGTTCTTCACCATCACGGTTTTTTCTCCTACTTGCGTAGTGAAAAGCTCTCCCTCTATACCGATGATGTCCCCGATGTCCAACAATTTTTTGTACACATCGTTGTACAAGGTTTTGTCGTCATCCGGACAGATTTCATCGCGGTTAAAATAGACTTGGATACGGCCCTCGCTGTCCTGTAATTCGGCAAAAGAGGCTTTTCCTTGGATCCTGCGTGACATCAATCTACCGGAAATTACTACTTTCTTTCCTTCTTCAAAATCATTCTTGATGCTCTTGGAAGTGGCATCAACAGGATATAATGCTGCGGGATATGGGTCGATGCCCATTTCCCTGAGTTTGGTCAATTTTTCCCTTCGAACGATCTCTTGTTCCGATAGTTGCATAGTCTGTAAAAAATTTAAAGCGCAAAATTACACTTTTGTGATTTAAATCCTTGCCTTGGCCAAACTTAATATGCATAATTGGGCGCATAGTCTTTTTTAAATACAATTTGGGCCATATCTTCCTCCAAAGTTTCCAAAGGACTTTCCACAATTCGGTTGACTTCTTTTCCATCTTTAAAGAATATGATGGTGGGTACTTTTATAATGTTCAACCCCTTTTCTTCTCCGGTCGGACTGGTTTTGTAGTGCCCCTTGCGGTAATCCAAAGCGATGATTTCCAATTGCTCCATGGGAAAATCTGCCGCTTCCAATATTTTGATGAATCTGGGACTTTCCCGCTTACTATCGCCACACCAGGTTCCCAAAAAGAGCTTGATGTCGTATTCCGCTAGCTGTTCTTTGAAAAGTGCAACCATGGTTTCGTCGGGATGATAGCTGTTGTACCTGTTTTGAAACCAGTTGTTGTGAGGTCGGGATTGTAATCCTTCCAAATTGATTTGCCCAACCAAAAACTTCAATCCATTTTCGGAGGTGATTTCCTTGTTGAATTCTTGTGCCGAAACACAGAAGATGCCTAGCATAAGCAATGCGGGTAAAACTTGTTTCATGATTTTATGTGATTTATGGTTAGGTGGCCAAATTCACTAAAATCAATTGTTGAGAGAACTTTTACGCGTTGGAAATCGGGACTAGTCCGGGGGTTGAAATTTATTTTTTGAAGCGAACAACCATCTCTTCGCGGGAGGAAATGCCCAGCTTTTTGTACAGGTTGTTGATGTGTGTTTTTATAGTACTGACGCTTACAAAAAGTTCAGAAGCAATCTCTTTGTTGGTCTTGTTTTCCAGCATCAGGTTGGTGATTTTTTGCTCCTGTAGGGTTAGTTTTTCAAGTAGCTGGGAGGTGTTGTCCTTTTTCTTTCTTCCTAGGAAAAACACAACATTGCCCAAAACGGAAACAGCCAAAAGGGCAATTATGGTGCGGTTCCATTTGGATGATTTTGTACGATTGAAACTGGCCAACTCTTTGTCGGTAGTGATTTCGGTCCTGTATTGTTGCGTGAATTCTGCCTCGGGGTAGGTGCTGGTCAATCTTTCGGACAAGTTTTCGTAATAATCATTGTTCGTAAGGTCTTCGAGATAAAACCTAAAGGTTTCGTTTCTTTTGTCGGATATAAAATCATAAATGTAAAGCTCGGCCAAAGGTTCGTTGGTCTGCCGTCCAAAGCTGTGCAAGTTTTTAAACCATTTAACCAAGTTCAATTTTTTGTTGGTCTTGCTGGGGTAGTCCACAAAATCGTAGGCCATCTGACCTTTTAGGTTTTCTATTTCCAATAACAGTCCCGAATTGGGGTTTGTGGAAGAAATAGTGCAGAGGGATTGATCTTCAAAAGAAGTAGGGAACTTGAGCGTATCTTTATTGTTGGCTATAAAAAGCACATTTTTGCTGTTGTTGCACTTACCCAAAAAGTGATTGGTGCCCGTGTTGTCCGAACAACCATCCAAATGAATGCGATAAATTCGGTTTTGTTCGTTGAGATTATTTCCTTCAAAATAAAAATGGCCCAAGGAATCCACTTTTGTCTTTTGAACGATTTGGTCGAGGTACACTCGGGAAGATTTACGGTAATCCTCTACCAATGACAAGTAAATGGCATTACCAGTATTTTCCCTGGAAACTTCTCCAGAAAAACGGTATTGCCCCCAAAGGGCAGATGAGTTTATCACTAATATGATAAGGACAAAAAACCGCATTTAATATCCGATTCGGGCTAAAAATAGTGGTTTTTATGTAACAAAAGTGTTATTTTAACTACTTATAGGTATCATCAATCAAAATCAAAAAAAATGAGTTTCTGGAGAGTTTTGTTGGCCATATTGTTTCCGCCTTTGTCAGTTATCGGAAAGGGTTGTGGCTCTATTCTTATTGTATTACTTTTAACCCTTTGTGGATGGGTTCCGGGTGTAATAGGAGCCCTGGTTATTTTAAACAACACTAACTAAATATCTTATGAAAAAAATCCAAATCTTGTTGATGGCAATGGGGGTTGCCCTGACCTATTCGTGCAATTTTACGGAGGAAATCCATCTGAAAGAAGATGGTTCGGGAAAGTTGTCCATCAATTTTGATGGGTCCGAACTTATGCAAATGGCTGGCGAAGAAATGGCCAAGACCAACGAAAAGCCAGTAGATTCCATTATTTCCTTTAGAGAATTGTTGAAAGATAAAAAAGACAGTATTGCCCAACTGCCACCAGAGGAACAGGCCAAATTGAAAAAATTGGAACCGTTTAACATGCGAATGGTGATGGACCCCGAGAAAAGTGTGATGATGTTCGACCTTTTCAGCGATTTTAAGGATGTAAGCGAAATGAACGATGCTTTCAGCACCTTTCAAGACGCTAGTGCGATAGGCGGCAATACCAATCCGCAGCAAGAGAAGATAAAACCTGCCGATCAGGCAACGGAGGTGAATTACTCATTCAAGAAAAATACATTTACCCGAACTTCCAAAATTGTAGACCAAGAGCTGTTCCAACAGCAATTGGACAGTCTGCAAGGTGCCGAAATGTTCCTGTCGGGCTCTACCTATACGCTTAAATATCATTTTCCGAAAAAGGTGAAATCCACTACAGTGGAAGAGGCCACCTTTAGTGCCGATGGAAAGACGTTAATCTACGAAGTAAACTTTTTGGATTTGATGAAAGACCCCTCGGTTTTGGATCTTGAGGTGGAACTGGAGAAATAGTTTACCATTATAATGCTTTGTATCTTTGTGGCATGAATAAGAAAGTTGCCCTTCAAGATCTAGGATGTAAGGATTACAAGGAAACTTGGGATTACCAAGAAACGCTGTTCAAGGATATTATGGACACCAAGATACGCAACCGACGGGAGGATGGAGGCCTTGAAACCCCAAACCATTTTTTGTTTGTGGAACACCCGCATGTTTACACTTTAGGGAAAAGTGGCGACATCAACAATTTATTGGTGGATGAAAAAGTTTTGGAAGCCAAAGGGGCCACGTTTTATAAGATCAACCGAGGCGGGGACATTACTTATCATGGTCCGGGGCAAGTGGTTGGCTATCCTATTTTGGATTTGGACAATTTCTTCACGGACATTCACAAATACCTTCGTTTTTTGGAAGAAATGGTTATTCTCACCTTGGCCGAATATGGACTAAAGGGGGAGCGCTCCGAAGGGGAAACCGGTGTTTGGCTGGATGTGGGCACTCCCTTTGCTCGAAAAATTTGCGCCATGGGCGTGCGCGCGAGCCGTTGGGTGACCATGCACGGCTTTGCTCTGAACGTAAATACCGACCTTGGTTATTTTGATATGATGATTCCCTGTGGCATCAAGGACAAAGCGGTGACTTCTCTTAACGTGGAACTGGGCCAGAAGGAATTGGATATGGAGGAAGTAAAAGAGAAATTGCTGAAGCATTTTACTGATCTTTTTGAGGCGGAGATGTTTAAGGAAAGAGCTGGGGTTTAGGGTTTTGTGTCTTCACGCTTTTTGACTTTATTGCTGGGTTCGGTGATCTATGAGCGTCATTCAATTGAAAATGACCATATTTTTAGTGTCGATTTTCAATGAGAAACGGTATCCAATAAAAATGAAGTACACAGAAAAAAAACCACATAAAGAATTGGAACCATTTATCCATTCCTATTGGGAACTGAATGGAAGCGAGCTGGATAGTCAATGGGAGCGAAATTTTCCAGATGGTTGCGGAGGCTTGGTAATGAACTTGGGGGAAACCTGTTTGACGGATAATGGATTGGTTTCAATGGAATTTGGAAAAACCTATGTTGTCGGTACAATGACTTCTTTTAAAGATAGTTTTATCAACAGCCAGACACATTTGATAGGAGTTTGCCTCAAGCCAGGGGCGTTTTCAAACTTTTATAATTATGCACCTCAGCATGAACTGATTGACAGCACCATTGAGTTTGAGAAATCAAATTCATTCAATGTGGACAAGGTCCTTGAAGGTTCCTTTGGTTACCTAAACCGATTTTTTACCGATAGAACAAAAAGCGGAAATAACCAATTGCAAACAGTACTGGAAGATATCCATAAGACAAACGGACAATTGAGTATTTACGAGCTTTCCAAAAAAAATTGTTTGACCATAAGACAATTGGAACGAAGTTTTAAGGCACAAATAGGGCTTTCGCCAAAGAAATATTCAAATATTGTCCGTTTTCAAAATACTTTGAATATTATCAAAAACTCAAGTAAGGATAGGAGTCTGCTTGATATTGCTTTTGAATGTGGCTATTATGACCATTCGCATCTAGCCCATGAAATCAAACAAAATACAGGACTTTCTCCATCGCAACTGTAAATTGTCGCATTTTTACAAAGTGTTATTGGTTGAATCAAAACAATTTTGCAAAGACATAAAAGTTTGACTCAAATGCGAAAAATTTCACTTTTCATCGCGGTAAGTTTGGACGGCTACATCGCAAAACCCAATGACGATCTCAGTTTCTTGAAACTTGTTGAAAAGGAAGGGGAAGACTACGGATATGCAAAATTCACGGAGACAATAGACACGTTGATTGTTGGCAGAAAAACGTATGATTATGTGCTCAAGGAAATCGGTTCGTCACATTACGACAATGGGCAAAGGGATGTTTATGTCATTACCAGGACCCAAAGACCAATCGTGGGCAGGACAACTTTTTACAATGGAAACTTGACCGATTTGGTCGCCAAACTAAAATCGGAAAAAGGGAAAAACATTTATTGTGACGGTGGTGCCGAAGTAATAAATGAACTCTTAAAAAATGACTTGGTCGATGAGTTTATCATTTCAGTTGTTCCGGTATTATTGGGCAATGGTACACGATTGTTCAAAAACGGACGACCCGAACAACTACTTGAATTTGTATCTGTAAAAACATTTGATACAGGATTGGTAAAGGTATACTACAAGAGAAATAAATAACGACCGCCAACATTGTTGCCCCAGTGGTCAGCGCAAACCTCTAGATTCGTACCGAATAGAAGTAATAAAAGGTTCTACAAATATTTCTTACCTTACTACGTGCACATTTTGGCCACAGGTGGGTTTTAAACCGTGAAATAAATTTCAGTTTAGGGGGTTCCCGTCATGTCGCCGATAACTAAATTCAATATACCATGAAACAAATTCTCATAACCATTGCAATAGCAGGAGTCCTGGTTTCCTGCAAGAATACCAGCGAAAACAAAAAAGATGCAGACGACTCAGCTGTTGTGGAAACCGTTGAGAATAGCACAGATCAAGTTGAAACCAACTATGTTCCAATTGACTCTGACGAAGCCTTGATCGCAGCATCATTAATGGCCGCACCAGAGGCAAGCAGAGATGGGTGCACAATCATTGGGTATAATATGGCCGGTGACTTTGTAACACTTCGGGAAGGAGGTAACGAATTCATTGTCCTTGCGGATGACCCTAAAAAATCGGGATTCAATGCAGCCTGCTATCACAAAAGCCTTGAACCTTTTATGGCAAGAGGCCGAGAATTACGAGCTGAGGGAAAAACAGGACCCGAAATCTTTGATATTAGAGAGGAAGAAGCAAAATCGGGCAAACTGGATATGGGAAAACCGGGATCCACCCTACATATTTATTATGGAGAAAGTGATTTGTACAACCCCAAAACAAATGAGGTTGAAGGAGCGCAATACCGTTATGTGGTCTATTTGCCATTTGCTACCGCCGAATCCACGGGACTACCTGAAAAACCCGTGGGCCCAAATCATCCTTGGATCATGAACCCCGGAACGCACAGGGCCCACATTATGATTTCGCCTTTACCCGATAAAAATAAGAATTGATTTAATATTAAAACCGAGGCTCGCACCTCGGTTTTTTTATAAAGCAATGACCTATTTACTGTACTGGGTCAATACCATGCTGCCTGTTAACTTTCCTTTTTTGTTGTACGATTCTTGTTTTACCATGCCAACCCCTTTAGCAAACCATGTGCGGGAAGGAAAGGTTTGGTTGGCCATCATCATTTTGGTCTTGGTTTCGCTATAGATTACATAGCAGTCAAAAGTACCGGCCGGAGTGGTCACGCTTTCTTGCTTTTCCACTTTGCGGTTGATGGTCTCTACATTGGTGTTCATGTTGATTGCTCCGCCCATTTTCATTTTAAGCTCCATATTGGCATCGGGCAACTCTTGTCCCACGGAAAGATTGTTGGGCAATTCCACATCGGTGCCCGACATATCCATTTCAACATCGCCCATTTGGCTGAGCATTTGGTCGTTCATCAAAGATTTAAAATCAATTTTCACCACATCTCCGTCGCAAGCAATCTCATAATCCGAAGTATAGGTGTTCCCTTTTCTGTCCACCATTTCCATCATCATGGTGGCGCTTACATTGTCGCCACTGCTTTCCACATTGGTGACTGTGTAGTTGATTTGTCCATCCTCTTTCCCCTTTTTGTTATAATTGGTGTATTGAAGGTTGGCCCCATCAACCAGCGGATAGTATGTGCTGCAAGTGGATTGTGCCTGTGATATGGGTGCTGCTAATGCGGCAAGTACTAGTAATAGAAAATACCGTTTCATGTTTTATTAAAGTTTAATGAATTCAACTCGTCGGTTTTGTGCTTTGCCTTGTGAGGTGCCATTGTCGGCAACAGGTTCCGCTTCTCCTTTTCCTTCGGAGTTCAATCGGTTCTCGGAAATCCCATAAACGGATACCAGCGCTTTTTTAACGGCCTCGGCCCTGTCTTTGGAGAGTTTCATGTTGCTTTCGTCCGAACCATCGGAATCGGTATGTCCCACAATGTTGAGGCTCATAGCGGAATCTTGATTTAACACTTGGGAGATTTGGCGGATTATACCCATGGATTGTGGTAAAATATCCGCCGAGCCGGAGTTGAAACGTATGCCGTTGGTGGAGATTTTTCCTTCGGCCATGAGTTTTCTGCGTAAATCAACCCCACCTTCTGCAATTTTCAGGTTGCTGATCAATACTTGTTCCTGTCTCTTTTGTTTGTCGATACCGTTCACATAAAACTTTACATAGTTGATCAATTCTGGTTTTACGATGAATTGGGGAAGATCGGCAACCTTTATCTCGTTTAGCCAAAGACGGTATCTATTCTTGTTTACGGCTATGGACACATGGACCACATCTTTGTAAACCTCTCGTAAGTCTTGTTGTAAAGTGTTCTGTATGGGAACTGGATCTCCCTTAAAATTGTTGTCCACTCTTACTCCGATCGCTATGTATTGGCAAAAGTTTAGGTTGGCCAATACATTGTTTTCGTTAGTGGTAAGTCCCGAGGTTTCGGAAAAATAGATGCCCAATTTGGCACCAGAACCCGTATTTCTGCTTAAGTTGACCACTTTAAGGTCAAACTCCATAGTAAAATCCTCGGGAAGGGTGGTGCCCAAATTGGGCACGGTAATACTTCTACTGGCCACGGAATACCATTTGCCAGGTATTGAGCCAATGGTGACCACTTCCCCGGAACCGTTGGTATTCCATTTGGAGGGAAAATCACCGATAAACTCATCGTTGAAGTCATCAAAGAACAAAGGCTTGTCACCCGGTACAAAATCAAATTTACTGTAGACTTCAATAGTTTTTGGACTGCCCGCTACTGGACGGGTTGAGGTACTGTTTTCGGTATTGGTACCCGTTGGGTTTCCATTTTCCGAAGGGGCTCCCGGAGCTTGTTGCCCTCCAGAACCCGGCTCCAAGATACTGTCGAATGCTTGGTCGGTTTTTTTAGAGGTTTCCCTTTCTACTCTTCTTTCAACTGTGCGTTCAGCTGCCTTTTCCGCTTTTTTGGCCAATTTTTTAAAGAACTGAGCCTCTCCGCTGGTGCCCAGCAATAGGGCAAAGGACAAACAGTAGAATAGTTTGTTTGAGGTTTTCATTTAAAAGTGTTTTTTAGTTTGTTGATAAAGCAATACTGTCCAAACTACTCAAATAAAACCCTCTTTCAGACTAAAAATGTATGTTTCGTAACAATTATTGTACAGGTTGCAATAACAAAGCAAACTAGTTTATTTTGTATACGATCAGGGAGTTTTCCTGATCTTTGGCCACCAATTCCAGTCTTCTGTCATTGTCCATATCGGTAAGGTCGATCAACGAGCTGCCAAATACGGGGAAATTTGGGATGGGTTTCGCTTGGCTATCGTACAAATAGATCTGATGGTTCTGTATATCGGTAACCCCTACATATATTTTATCGTAGATGTAAAAGATTTTAGGTTTGGAGTATACGCCCAGTTCCAATTCTACTTTCTTTCCTTTAATACTGAGAATATTGTCATCCATAAAAACCAAGGTATTGCTTGTGGCATAAAACCCGTGATCGGGATTTAGGTTAAAATTGGTAGCTGTCAATTTTCCGTTCGTATCAATTTGATGCAGCACACCAGTTTTGTTGGTTACCGAGAACTTGTTTTTATACAGGAATACTTCATTGCTGGAAAAATCTATCTTTTCAGGTACCTTGATCCGGTCGCTTCCCACCCGGTGTAAAATTCTGAGGGTACTGTTGTCCTGTTTAAATACCAAGTAATCCTTGTTGCCTACCCTAAAATGTTTGGGAGCATCCAAAATATTGCTAGGAGCATCGGTAAAGGTAAATCCGCGAACTATCTTGCCCTGATTGTTGTACATATATACTTTTTGGCCTTGGGTGACCACAAAGCGGTAATTTCGACTGCCATCATAATCAAAAACGGCCAATGGGTTCAGGTTGCCGCCTTCAAAATCAATAGTAAAAGGAGGAACTTCGTCGCCATTGCGGTCCAAAATCAAAAATTGGTCGTTTGTGGTGAAGGCGAGCTGTAGTTTTCCGTTTTTGTAAATGTCAACTTGTTGTATTTCGCCTTGGATTCTGCCGTCCAACTGTTTGGTCCAAAGTACTTTTCCATCGGTAGAGATGAGATAGAGGACATTGTTTTGGTCCTGTACCACAATTTCCTGTTGTTTGGTCCTGTGGTTTTTTACAAACTGGGGGTCTGTGGCCAAATCGGTGTTCAACTCCAAAGTAAATAGGGGGGACACTGTGTTTCTTTCCTGGTTCTTTTCAATTTTTGATACCAACAGATTGAAATGCCCAAAACCATTGTCCATTACCATTTGTGATGCAAAAACCTGCTCCTTAAAATCCTTGTCTTTGACGTCCTCGAATACCTCTGTGGAAAGCTCCTGTTCGGCAAAAAAATCAATTCCCGTTGCATTGGAAACAAAAAGCATGCTGGATTCGCTCGCCAAGGATGCCTTTGCTGTTTTAAAACCTTGGTCACCGTCAAAAGAAGAAGCACTTTTATGATTGCTGATGATGGTCTGTAGTGCTTCTTTCTGTTCCGAAAAAATAAAGCTGTTCTCCAAGATCGTGCAAAAATTGGATTCAAAATCTTTGACCAAGGGCGTAAAACCTTCTTCAACAATATTTGAGTCTTCGAGCTCTATAATTTCACTGCCCTGGTAGTCCTGAGAAGCCGTTTTTTTACTTTCCAAATAATCATACAAACTTTCGGTGCCATAAGATTTTAAAAGGACGACCTTTTCCTTGTTCAAATAGATTATCCCAACTTCTTCAATGGTATTAAATAGGGAATCTGTTTTCTTCGCTCTGTCCAAATAAGTGTTCTGGTTGTTGGCGAACACTTGGTAATCGTCAAAAGTATAGGATAGTATGGCCTGTGCGGTTAATGGTGCATAGGAAGGTGTTTTGTTGGCCAAGGGAGATGTGCCCTTGAATAAATTGATGAAATTTTTTGTAGAATCGGGAGCCATGGCTACGCCACTCAAATTAACTTCGTCGGAATTTGCTGTAAAATCCAAAGAAATCCAAGAAGAAAATGGATTGTCCATGGTTTTATCCTGCTCTTTTAGCGCTAACAAAGATGTATTGCCACTAGGGTTGATAAATATAGTGGCCGACTTATCGAGCGAACTTGCCTGATAAAGTTTTTTCAGCGTAGGGTCCGCAGGTGTGTTTTCACTAACTCTGATGAGGTTTTCCATCAGCATCATGGAGGAACTCAATAAGATGTCGTCGTTTTTCCGTAGACTATAGACTTCTAGACCATCAAGATTGTATTTGGAGACTTTGGTTTCTTCGTAGGTCAATGTTTCCACTGTTTTGTTGGACACGCTGTCTACATTAAAAATGCCGGAATCATTTTTGGTGGCCAAAATATAGTCGTGGTTGTCCTTGCCTACTTCGTAAAGTGCGAGCACACAGGTTTTGTCGGTAGAAAGATGTTCCAGTCCCTTAATTTTATCGGCAACCTTTTTTATGTTGGAAAAACCCTCAATACTTTTAAGGTTGGAGTTGTTTTTGAGCTCGCTCTTAAAATTGGTCAGGTTGGTAATCTTTAAAACGAGCGAAGGGTTGGGCGGTAAATGTTCCAAAAGGGAGTCTTTGGTCTTTACCTCTTTTGTACAGGAAGCAATAAATATGGGCAGCAAACAAAAAAACGCCTTTGATCTCATTCTTGAAGTTTGACACAAAGTTAGGATTTTTAAATATCCAGAGTCAATTGTTCGGGCAGTTGCCTAAAGCTTTTTCTGTGATATTTGGTAATGCCGTATTTTTTGATAGCCTCTCTGTGTTCCTTGGTCGGGTATCCCTTGTTCTTTTTCCAGTTGTACATGGGGAATTCTTCATGGATTTTGGCCATATACTCGTCTCTGTATGTTTTTGCCAGTACAGAGGCAGCGGCGATGCTCATGTATTTGCCATCTCCTTTAATTATGCATTCGTGGTCTATGTTGGGGTAGGGTCTAAAACGGTTGCCATCCACTATTAAAAATGAAGGCAAAGGTTCCAATTTGTCTATGGCGTGGTGCATGGCCAAGAAAGAGGCGTTTAAAATGTTGATTTCATCGATCTCATCTTGGAAAACGTGACAAACAGAGAAAGAAACCGCTTCTTTTTCCAAAATTGGTCTCAACATGTTCCGTTTGACTTCGGAAAGCTGTTTGGAATCATTTAATATGTCATTATTGAAGTTTTTTGGCAATGTAATCGCTGCTGCAGTAACGGGACCAGCTAAACAGCCTCTCCCAGCTTCATCGGTTCCAGCTTCAAAGAAAGAACGGTAACATGGTTTTAACATACTTCTTGAAAATTTAACAAATGGTTTCTGCAGAAAAACATAATTACCAATAAAAAGTTAAAAAAAATCCTACATACCCAGTAAACAAGGCCTTGGCTTGCATATAATATGTTAAAATTATGAAAAATGTTGAGTAATGTTGTCGTAACATATGAAGTGCAAGGTTGTTAATTTTTTTGAATATTAACTTTTTATATTGATTTTTGAGCGGACTAATTCAAAAAATGAAATAAATGAGAGCTAAGTTAGCATGGATGCTAACACCTTTTTTGGTGTTATGCATGTCTTTCTCTTTTGGACAAGAGAAAACAGTTTCAGGTAACGTGACGGACCAAAATAGTCTGCCACTTCCTGGTGTTTCCATAGTCGTTGTAGGAACGTCTAATGGTACACAAACAGATTTTGATGGAAATTACACCATCTCAGCTTCCGAAGGACAAGTTTTGCGTTTCAGTTACATCGGTCAGGCGACCGTAGAAAGAACTGTTGGAGCATCATCCACTATCAATGTGCAGATGGAAGAGGATGCACAGGCCTTGGAAGAGGTAGTAGTTGTAGGTTATGGTACCACAACAAAACAGGCCTTTGCGGGTACGGCATCTGTTGTTGAGGCTGAAGCCTTGGAGGTAAAATCTTTTTCCAATGTATCTCAGGCACTTGCTGGTGAGGTTGCGGGTGTTTCTGTAATCAATACATCCGGACAACCGGGTACTACTTCCACTATCCGTGTAAGAGGGTATGGTTCTGTTAACGGTAACAGGGATCCTTTGTATGTTGTTGATGGTGTTCCTTTTACGGGAAGCATCAACTCCATTAACCCTGCGGATATCAAAACTACCACAGTATTAAAAGATGCCACGGCAACCGCAATTTATGGTTCTCGTGGTGCCAATGGTGTTATTTTGATTACTACCAAATCAGGTTCAGCCAATGAATCTTACATTGAGGTAGATGTGAAGTCTGGTTTCAACATGCAGTTGATACCAAGGTATGACGTGATCACATCTCCAGAAGAGTACATAGGTTATGTTTGGGAAGGTATTCGTAATGGTGCTGCATTGGATGGTGAAGAAGATCCTGTTGCTTTCGCAAACGATAATCTATTTTCCGTGAACTATGTGCATCCAGGATACAATATGTGGAACGTTGCGGATGGAGGTGAGTTAATCGACCCTGCAACCAGTACCGTTAGGCCGGGAGTGACAAGAAGATACACACCTCAGAGATATGCCGATTTGGCTTTTGATGCAGCCATTAGGACAGAAACCAACCTTAGAATGGCTGGTGGTGACGAAAAAAGCAAATACTTTACTTCAATTGGGTACTTGAACGATAACGGTTACGCCCTTAATACTGGCTACCAAAGATATACGGCCAGGTTGAATGCCGATTCCCAAGTTAAGAAATGGTTGAAAGTTGGAGTGAATGCAGGATATGCATATTCCAAAAGCCAAAACAATGGTCAAACCGTTGGTTCTGAAAACTTGTTTGAGTTTGCTGACAAAATGGCACCGATATTCCCGGTATTCTTGAGGGATGAGAACTATCAATTGGTGGAAGACCCAATATTTGGAGGTTATCAGTACGATTACGGTACAGCTTCTGGATTTAGATCAAGACCAAATGCTGACCAGTTGAACCCGATTGCTTCTGCTTTGTATGATTTTGTAGGTACAAACAGACACGAAATCAACGGTAACTTCTCCTTGGATGTCGATATTGCAAAAGGATTGACCTTTGAAACCCGTTTTGGTGCGCAGTTTGCCACTGAGCGTTACAAGTCGTTCACAAACCCATTCTATGGTGGTGGTATTTCCACTGGGGGCAGCTTGTTTCAAAGGGACAGGAATTTCTTGACGACCAACTTCTTGAAACTGTTGCGTTACCAGACTGAATTTGGAAGCCACTCCATTGAGGCCCTGGTCGCACATGAGAACAACCAGTTCGAGAGAGAGCAAAGCGTGGCCTCAAAAAGATTGGCCGTTCACCCCGATATTTATGAATTGAACAACTTTGTTGTTTCGCAAGGACCTCCTTCCGGTTTTTCCAGAGGATATAGCATTGAGTCTTATTTTGGTCAGGTGAACTATGATTACGACAAGAAATATTTCTTGACCGCCTCGGTACGTAGGGACGGTTCTTCCAGGTTTATCAACGAAAAGTGGGGTACCTTCGGTTCGGTCGGTGCCGCATGGGTTATTACCAACGAAGACTTCATGTCCGGCAACGGTGTTTTCGATTTCTTGAAGTTGAAAGCGTCGTACGGTGTTACTGGAGATCAGGCAGTAGATGATGAAGATTATTATATCGCATATGACACTTACGACATCAATAACTTGAACGACCAAATTTCCCTTTCTATCAGGGACAATGGAAACCCTGATTTGACATGGGAGACCTCCAAAATGTTCCAGACAGGTGTCGAGTTTGGTCTCGGTAGATATTTGGACGGTGTTGTCGATTTCTATAGTAAAAAGACGGACAACCTGATTTTTGAGAGAAGGGTTGGACCTTCGCAAGGTATTGCGATTGTTACAGTTAACGATGGTGAGTTGTTGAACCAAGGTATCGAATTCAATCTTACTAGCCACATTTTTAATAAAGAGGATTTCAAATTGGATTTCTCTATTAATGGATCCCATATCAACAACGAGATTCTTACGATGCCTCTTGAACCTTCAACAGGTGAGCCAAGAATTTTGGATACATCGTCAACTCCTTATGGATATTCAAAAGGAAGCTCTATCTATGATTTTTACATCAGGGAGTGGGCCGGAGTCAACCCAGAAAATGGTGTTGGTCAATACTACCAATACTTTAACGACGCTAACGGTAACGGTACCCTAGATGATGGCGAAGACGGTATTGCTGATATGATGGCCTACATGGATGAAAATCCTGATGCCAACATTGAAAGGCAGATTACCGAAACCTATGCCGATGCAACACAGAAGTATGTAGGTAAATCCGGTATTCCTGATTTGTTCGGAGCATTCAGATTGGCAGCGCAAGTGAAGAATTTCGATTTCTCTGCACAGTTTACCTACAGTGTTGGAGGATGGGCAATGGACAACCAGTATTCTGAGTTGATGAGTGATAACTTTGGTGCGGCCTCCACAAACTTCCACAAGGATATTTCCCAGAGATGGCAAAACCCAGGAGACGTAACTGACGTGCCCCGCTTGGATGACGCTACAGGTCAAGATCAAAGAGTTGGAACAACAAGATGGTTAACAAGTACGGATTATCTTGCCTTCAACAATGCCAAAATAGGATATACCTTGCCCAAAAAGGATATCGAGAGAATGGGATTGAAAAATGTAAACATTTGGTTGTCCGGGGATAACTTGGCAATCAAGACAGCCAGACAAGGTTTTAACCCATCTGTAAGAGAGAACGGTGCTTCAGCAAGGAGGATTTATGCTCCTTTGACTACCGTAACCTTAGGTGTAAGAGTTAAATTTTAGAAAAAAAGTTATGAAAAACAGTAATATTAAATTATCAGTTATAGCCTCGCTATTGTTGTTGGCGGGCTGTGGAAAGGACTTCTTGGATGAGCAACCGTCCGAGTTCCTAACACAAGAACAAGTTGGGGAGGCGGCGTCCGTTAATCCAGCTGTAATTGAGGGAACTATTTCCGGTATATATTCTACGATGTTTGCTACGCAAAGTGGTGGTACTACAAACCATGATGACTTTGGACATAAAGGATACGATATATACGGCGATATGCTTTCCGGCGATATGGCACTTTCTGTAAGTACCTATGGTTGGTACAGGGCCGATATTACAGAGTTCCAGTCTACACAGGATTTTACCAGAACGAGAAATTACATGCCCTGGAGGTTCTATTACCGCGTTATCCGCTCTGCGAACTTGGTAATTGATGCATTGGGCGGTAACGAAACGGTTCCCGAAATAGAGGAGAATAAATATTTGATGGGACAGGCGAAGACACTTCGTGCCCATGCTTATTTCTATTTGACCCAATACTTTGCAAACTCCTACGACCCTTCAGCTGAGATCTTGCCTATCTACGATAGTCCTGACGACCTGAATGGGCCAAAGGTGACTACTGCTGAGATTTATGCGCTGATGGAAAAAGACCTTAATGAGTCCATTTCTCTGTTGGACGGGTTCTCCAGAAGCTCAAAGGGCCAAGTGGACAAAACCGTTGCCCAGGCCATTCTGGCATATGTGCTGGCATCCAAAGGGGACAGCCATGAGGAGGTTATGGATTTGACCGCCAATGTGATAAACAATGGTGGCTATACATTGATGAACTCGGAGGAAGTCTTGGGCGGTTTCAACGATTTGAACACCTCGGGATGGATTTGGGGCGTTGACCTAACGGTGGATGCCGGTCTTGGACTTGTTTCTTGGTGGGGACAAATGGACCTTTTCACCTATAGTTATGCCTGGGCAGGCGATGCCAAGGCTATCGACTCCGACCTTTATGCGGCCATTCCAGAGGATGATGTGCGCAAGCAACAGTTTGCCGAGCCGATCGGGGAATATACGGACTTAATGCCTTTGAATAAATTCTACCACCCGGACAGGGTAATAGGTGGTCAGGCCAACATTACTACAGATTATGTTTACTTAAGGGTGGCAGAAATGTATTTATTGCACGCAGAGGCTGCTGCCAAGGCAGGTGATGCCGGGGCTGCACGAACCATGTTGAAGGGTTTATTGGCAGAGAGATTGCCGAGTACGGCCTATGTCGATGGTCTTTCGGGACAGGCGCTATTGGACGAGATTTATCTTCAAACCCGTATTGAGCTTTGGGGAGAGGGAAAAAGCTACCTTTCTCTAAAGAGAAACCAAGGAACCGTTGTTAGGGGAGATAATCACCTTTCCAATGTTGGCGTTCCGATCAATTACGACGATGAAAGATTGACCTTTGAAATTCCTCAGTCGGAAATTCAAAACAATCCAAACATTTCAACTCAAAACTAGTTTTGAACTGTTATATAAATTTTAATGAAAACCCCGCCAATTGGCGGGGTTTTTTATGCGTCAACTTTTCACATTTCTTTAGTAACAAAACTTTTACCTTTGCCCAACCAATATCACGAAATGAGATTTTTAATATTGACCCTGCTTTTATTTTTTGGCCATGTTCTTATGGCGCAGCAAGACTCGCTGCCGCCAACAAAACGGGCGGATTCCTTGCAACTTCAGGATAAAGACTCCCTTTTGACCAAATCGAAGGATTCAACAAAGCGAAAATTAAAAGATAAGGGAACCGGTAAGTTGAAAGCTAAAAAGGAAGATTCCATCAGCATCCGTGATTATATGATAATTTCCTATCAAAGGGACACTACCTATGTGGATACCACTTTAACCATAAAAAAAGAATACAAGTACAATTACCTTAGAAAAGATGATTTTGAGTTGATGCCTTTTGCGAATATGGGACAACCTTATAACGAGCTTGGCAAGAGCTTTTCAGGAACATCCTATTATCCCCAAATAGGAGCTACAGCAAAACATCCAGGATATTTTGAAAAGGAGGACATCAACTATTATAACGTTCCTACTCCAATGACGGAGCTTATGTTCAAGACAACCATGGAGCAAGGGCAGTTTTTGGATGCATTGCTTACCTTTAATGTGTCCAAGCGATTTAACGCATCCATAGCCTACAATGGTTTTCGCTCATTGGGAAAATACAGGTATGAAGAAGCTCAGGATGGGAAGTTTAGGGTGACCTTTAATTATCTCACACGGAATGATAAATACGGCCTTCGTGGGCATATAGCGGCACAAGAGATGCAAAGCGAAGAAAGTGGGGGGCTGTTGGATAGAACTCAGTTCGAAGACGATTTGCCCGATTTTCAGGATAGGGCAAAAATCGATTTACTGTATACCGATGCCAACAATCGAATATTGGGAAAGCGCTATTTCCTGGATCACCAATATAAATTGGTCAACCACAAAAAAGATTCAACGGACAAAGAACCAACCATCTTGGTCATCGGACATGAGTTTAGTTACGAATCAAAAATATACGATTTTGAACAAACCCGACAGAATGATGCATTTGGTCAAGATCCTTTTTTAACCCCAATTGAAGATAGGGCCCGGCTGAAAACAATGTTCAATAAGGGAACAGTAGGATTTTCAAATAGAACCTTGGGCAGATTGTCTGGTAATATAAGCCTGTACAACTATAATTACTTTTTTAACAGTCTTCTTATAACTGAAGAAGAAACCATTCAAAACAAATTGAAAGGTGAGGAAATTTCGGTAGGAGGGTCATATAGCAACACTTTGGGGCCATTTTTTCTAAAAGGCAACGTAAACTACACTGTTTCCGGAGACCTTACCGGTAATAATTTTGATGCCATGGCGAGATATCGGTTAAATGACAACAATTCAATAACGGGCGCCATACATATTTCTTCACGGATGCCGGACTTTAATTATTTGCTCTATCAAAGTGATTATCGCAATTTCAATTGGCAAAACAACAACACTTTCGAAAAGGTGCAAACACAGAGTATCAAGTTTGGTTTCGATTCAAAATATTTTGGTCAGTTGGAAGCAGCGTATAGCGCAGTGGACAATTACACCTACTTTGCATCTACCGCAAGTGAGGAAGAAAAAGGATTGGGGCAAGAAACAGCTTTTGTAAGGCCTTTTCAGGAAGCGGGAACCATAAATCACCTAAAGGCGAAGTATAAAAAAGAAGTAAAGTGGCGAAAGTGGGCCTTGATGAACACTATAATGTATCAGGAGGTAACCCAAGACAATCAAGTGCTCAATCTTCCCCAGGTGGTCAGCAGGAACAGTCTGTATTTTTCAAGTGATGTCTTTAAGAAAGCTATGTTCCTGCAAACAGGAATAACCTTTAAATATTTCACATCATATAATATGGATGCTTATAATCCGCTATTGGGCGAGTTCTATATTCAGAATAACGAAGAATTGGGCGGTTATCCACTATTGGATGTTTTTATAAATGCAAAAGTAAAGCAAACCAGAATCTATTTAAAGGCAGAACACCTTAATTCCATTTTTTCAGAACCAAATTATTACTCCGCACCAAATTATCCGTATCGCGATTTTGTGATTAGATTTGGATTGGTCTGGAATTTCTTTTCATGAAATTTGATAAGAAACAAAACAAGGGAATACTGAAAAACAAGCACTTATAATTTAATTGATTTTTTTTCGAAAAAAATATCAAAAAACATTTTGTAGAGATAAAATAACGTGCGTATATTTGCACCCGCTTAGCTGATAAGGCAGGGCGTTTGCGAGAAGGGATTTGGATTGAAATTTGGGTTTTTTTGAGCAAAAAAAGATTAAAGAAGTTCATATACATATTGTAACGACAGCGTAAAGAGAATAAGAACCATTTTGATGCAGGGACTCGGGATTCCGGGTGTCGTACAGACATTCAAGGAAATACAATGAAGAGTTTGATCCTGGCTCAGGATGAACGCTAGCGGCAGG